>JAICKJ010000278.1 GCA_025928015.1 Thermomicrobiales bacterium | reverse complement strand
CGGGGTGCGTGGCGCCGGTTCTGCTGGCCACCCCTCGTGCTCGCGCTCCTGCTCCTGCTGGCCGCCTGCGGCGGCGGAAATGCGCCGACCCCAACCGTCACCCCTCCGACGCCCACGCTGCCGCCGAGTCCGACGGTGGCCGCCGCGCCGACGCTCGGTGGCGTGATCTGGGCCAAGGCGATCGATCCGAAGACCGGCGCGCCGGTCGGGGCCGTGAGCAGCTTCCTGACGACCGACAAGACGGTCTACGCCGCCGTCCACGCGCCCGACCTGCCGAAGGGCGCGACGCTGAGCGCGACCTGGACATTCAACGGCGCTCCAGTCGAGATGCCGCCGCAGACGGTCACCATTTCGCATGAGGAGCGGCGCTCGTGGGTCGAGTTCCACCTCGCCTGGCACGGCGCCGGGACCTGGCCGGACGGCACGCTGAAGATCGCGATCTCCGTCGATGGCCAACCGGCGGAAACGGCCACCGTATCGATCAAGCGGCCAGGCGGCGCCGTGCGCGACGATGCCCCGTGACCTAATGACAACGGGCGGTTGCAGCCGCGCCAAGGGCAATGCTACTCTTCTTGAGAAGGACAATCGCTGACGATTTCCAGGGGCCAGACCGTCATTCGCTTCCGCATCGGGTGCGCACGCTCACTCGCAAGGATGTCATCGCCGATGGCAGCGATCCCCCCGCAGGACGAAGAGCGCCAATTCCCCGCCGGTTCTCCGCGATCGGAGGGCGATGACTGGGCGCGCTGGGCCATGCCGGCGGTGCCGTTCGCCGATCACTCGCTGATCGTGCCATCCCGCGGCTGGCACCCGAATGACGCGCCATTCGTCTATCAGCACCGGGATAAATTGCTGTTGCTGGTTGGCAATGCGCAAGGCTGGCTGCTGGCGGAGCTGCGCTTCGACCGCCAGAGCTGCAGCTACGTCGAATCCCGGCGCTCGGAGTTCGCCTGGCCGCGCGAGGCGCTGACGGCGCTGCTCAGCCGGATCGTCACCGGGACTGAGCGGGACGCCGAGGTGCTCGGCCAGGTGAGCGACGACTTCCACGCCTGGGCCAGCGAACAACTAGCCGTCGCCCACCGCTTTGGCCCGGATCTCTGCCCCCTCTGTGGCAAATAGCCCCGGTTACTCTCCCTTGATCGAGAACGAACGCTTCGGCCAGCCGGTCGCGCCGTCGGGAAGGGGCGCGCGGTTCTTCTCGTCCATCACCGCTCCTTTGCCGTCGGTGACCCGGATCGTGATCGTGTGGTCGCCTTTGGCGGCGGAGAAGGGGAGCGCCCAGCGGACCCAGGTGAACGGCGGGTTCAGCGCCGGCTCCAGCCTGGCGTCGGTCCAGGTGCTGCCCTTGTCGAACGAGACCTCGACCCGCGAGATGCCGCGGTCGCCCGCCGATGCGACGCCGCAGGCGATCTGCGACCCGGCCGGGAGCTTGGCGCCCGAGGAGGGATAGTCGATCCGGCCCCAGATTTGACAGATTGCCGAGTCGCTCCAGCCCTGGTCCTCCCAGAACCCCTGGAAGTCGCTGTCGATCGCCTGGATGTGCTCGATCCACTTGACGTTCTTCATGCCGTAGATGCCGGGCACGATCAGCCGGGCCGGGTAGCCGTGGTCATGGCCGAGCGGCTGCCCATTGAGGCCCGTGACGACCAGCGTGTCCGGGTCGAGCCCGACCGCGAGCGGGAAGGACTCCTCGTAGTCGTCCGCCGCCTTCAGTTTCAGATCCTTCGTCTTCTGGACATCGACCCCGGCCTCCTTGAGCAGCTCGGCGAGCGGCGTGCCGGTCCACTCGCCGGTGCTGATCAGGTCTCCGTTCAACTCGTTCGAGATGCACTGGAGTGTCGTGATCTTCTTCGTTGTCGCCCGGGCGGTGATCTGGTCGTAACTGAGGACGATCTTCTTCTCGACCAGCCCGTCGATCGTCAGCGACCAGCCGTCGGAGGAGACATCGGGATCGTAGATATTCTTCGAGACGTGGTAGAAGTCCTTCGTTGCCGTCACGAGCGACGTCAGCCCATCGTTCTTCTGCAGCGCGTCGAAGCTGACCGCTCCCGGCGCCGCCGTCGGGGTCGCCACGCTTTGCGGCGCGGCCTGGAGCTGGCGTTGCTGCGCGACGATCTGGGCTGTCGTCGGTCCGGCGGCCACCGGCTCCGACGGCGATGTCGGCCCGCGCATCAGCAGCCAGGACTGGCGGCCAACGGCGAGGACGCCGGCCAGCGTGCCCAACCCGAAGACCGTCTCCCGCAGCACCGACCGCCGGTCGACCTCGACGCCGCCTGCGTGCGGCGCGACGATCGGCGAGCTCCAGAGCATCAGTCCGGCCCAGACCAACGCGTAGAGGGCGAAGGTGATGGTCGTCTGCGTCATGATGTCGGAGGTGTGACTGCTGGCGAGCGCGAAGAGCCCGAGATTGGCGAGTGGGAAGAGGATGATCGTCGAGATGAGCCAGAGCGCGAGCGCCCAGCCGAATCCTGCCGCGAGCGGATGCACGCGGCCGCGCGTCTGGCGGACGAGCCGGCCCGCCGAGCTGCCGACCGCGGCGCCGAGCCAAATGATGCCGATGATGACGGCGACGAAGAGCGACCGCTTGGCCAGGCTGCCGAGGTTCTCCGTCGCCGCGCCGAAGACCTGGTAGGGCGTCAGACGGGCGACGACGGTGACGAGGATCTCCGGAAACGACGGTACCCCGGCGGGCGACCAGACCAGCCGCCAAAGCAGCTGCACCGCGAGCATCGCCAGAACGGCGATGAACCCGAGTCCCGCGCCATTGGTGTTCCAGTTGCGCTGCGCTTTCTCTGACGTCTTCGGCACGGACACGTGGCGTTGCTCCTACTGTCGCGGTGGGTGATCACCTGGCGGTGCTTACGACTGGAGATACGTCCAAAAGGGTGAAAGTGGATCACCCATCCGCCGCGTCGATCTCCTTGTGCCGCTCGTGGGTCGCCACCGCGGCGGTGAGCACGTCGTCCAGGAAGGTGCCGACCGCGGCGAACATCGCGGCCACTTCCCGCGCCGGCAGGTCGTTCTCCTCGACCAGGCTCATGATCGACCGGACCACGGGTTGCCGGAAATAGAGGAAGGCATCGACCGTATCGGTCACCGCCAGCCCGGCCTGCGCGCCCGACGAGCCGTAGTAGGCGCCGATGCGCCGCGCCTCCCGGAGATAGGACTCGCGGTCGCTGTCCTCCGGCGGCGTGATGGCGTAGCTCATCGCCAGGTGGACCAGGCTGCGGCCGAGCTGCCGATGGCGTTCGAGCGTGGCGCGGTCGAACGCCTTGTACCAGCGCCGCTCGTGGGCGCCGCGCACGACCGGCCGGGTGTAGGCGTGGAGCGAACGATCGACCAGCGCGCCCTGATTGATCGAGCGGACACTCGTGGACGGGCCGGGTTTGCCGGTCAGGCGGCGCAGGTCGCGCTCGTCGTAGCGGCGGTGGCCGCCCGGCGTGCGATAGACGGGGATTTCGCCGCTGTCGCTCCAGCGCCGCAGCGTCGTCTGGTCCACGCCCATCAGCTCGCTGGCCTCGCGGATCGTCAGCCAGTGCGCGGCCGACGCCCCCGTATCGGGATCGTGCTCCGCCTGTCTGGTTGAAGGATGCGGCTCGGCCATGCCCTCTCCGTCCGATCCCAGGCAGGGACGGTTCAGCCGTCGTTTGCCGGGCTCGCCTGCTGGCGTGTCGCCGCATACCGCTCGCGGCAGTTATCGATCTGCAGCCACGCCTCATCGACGCCGTGCCAGCCGAGCACCTCGGTGTGCTTCGGCTCCAGGAGCTTGTAGGTGGCGAAGAAGGTCTCGATCTCCTTCAGCCAGTGCTCCCCGATCTGATCGAGCGACGTGACATGACTATAACGCGGATCGTCGACCGGGATGGCAAGGATCTTGAAATCGGGCCCTTTTTCGTCGGCCATGTCGAGACCGCCGACCGGACGCGCCCGGATGACGCAGCCGGGAAAGGTCGGCTCCTGTGTGAGCACGAGGATGTCGAGGTGATCGCCATCCTCGGCCAGCGTGTCGGGGATGAACCCGTA
This sequence comes from Thermomicrobiales bacterium, assembly GCA_025928015.1. Classification (GTDB taxonomy): domain Bacteria; phylum Chloroflexota; class Chloroflexia; order Thermomicrobiales; family UBA6265; genus JAICKJ01. The sequence goes on along the minus strand of JAICKJ010000278.1, from coordinate 933 downwards.
GTCGGTCGGGTAGTGGACCGATGTGTAAAGGACGCGATCGAGCCGGAACATGCCGGTCACCTCGTCGTACTCGTACTTGTTCCGGCTGCCGCGCGGGATTTCGATGAACGCCTCGACCGTCTCCCGTCGCGACGATTCATTGGTTCCCGTGTCCGCGCCCGTTCCGTCGCTCATCTCCGCTCCTGTCCCTTCGATGGCGCTATCCCCGTCATGCTGAGGGATGAAATCCCGAGGCATCCCCGCGCGCAGCGCTCTTCCGCAGTCGTCATCCTGAGTTAGTCGACGAGCCTGCCCTGAGCGTGCCGAAGGGATCTCCCGCCGCAGCAGATGTCCGCGGCGGCGGACCGGCTTCGCCGGGAGATGCTTCCCTGCGGTCAGCATGACGGGTTGGCGATCTAGCCCTGGTCCCGGTCTCGCTGCAGGAGTCCAACGCTGTAGAACTCGTAGGACGCGGCCTTGTCCGGCACATCGACGAGATGGACGGTGAACCGCGCCGGCAGGCCGTGGTCCGGCAGCTTCTCCGCGAAGAACCCCGCGTACGCTTCAGCATACGCCTTCCGGAGCCGGTCCTGTTCGGCGGCGTAGCCGGCGGGATCGACCAGCGGGTTCGGGCTCTTCGGCTGGCAGCCGAAGGCGTGGACCTCGATGAAATCGACCGCGGTGAGCGAATCGCAGATGCCGGCATCCCTCAGCCATTTCTCCCAGCACTGGAAGACGAGCGGGATCTCCCGGTGCGGGTCCATCGTCACCAGCTCGTCCAGTCCGAGGACGCCCTTGGCCGAGTAGCCGCCGGTGAGGCCGGCAAAGTGGATGCGGAGATCGCCGTCCGGTTGCTCCTCGGTCACCAGCGCCGAGAGGACCGGCCGATCGCCCTCGTAGTAGTAGGTCAGCTTGCCCCGCTTCTTGACATTGAACGCCATCCCGTTCCCCCCT
>JAICKJ010000285.1 GCA_025928015.1 Thermomicrobiales bacterium | reverse complement strand
TACATCGTCAAACCGTTCAGTCTCCGCGAGCTGCTGGCGCGCGTCCGCGCCGCCCTGCGCCGCCACGCGCTGCCCGCCGCGACCTCGCCGGCGCTGATCACGCGCGGGCCGCTGCGGATCGACCGCGAGCGCCGCCGCGCATTCGTCCATGAACAGGAGCTGGCGCTCCGGCGCAAGGAATTCGACCTGTTGCTCACCCTCGCGCGTGAACCCGGGCGCGTCTTCAGCCGACAGGATTTGCTCGATGCCGTCTGGGGCGATGAGGTGATCGTCGGCGAGCGGACGGTCGACGTCCACATCTCCTGGCTGCGCGGCAAGCTGGCCGACGCCGGTCTGGACCAGGGCGTCATCGTCACCGTCCACGGCGTCGGCTACCGCTTCACCGAGTCCGGCGGCCCGGCGGATGAACCGGGGAAAGGAGCGCCGTTGGCAGAGGAGTAAGACCCCCGCCGGGCGGCGGCGCCAGATCGCAGATCGACAACCTGGAACCGAGTTCAAACATCGCGGCGACGCACACAGCCGCCGTGGCGGGGAGAACTGCGCCCAACGCCGCTGACAATCGGGACCGAACGGAACGCACTGGCCGGGTGGTGGTCATCCGGCTCGATCGATTTCACCAAAGGAGATGAACTTGGTTCGACGCGTGATTTCCTGGTGGCGCCTGAGCGGGTTGCTGGTGCTCGCGCTGACCGCCGTGCTGAATCCGGCGGTGGCGAGTGCGCAGCGAAATGTGACGCTCACCGGCGCCGGGTCCAGCTTCGACAATCCGCTCTTCACCAAGGCGTTCAGCGAGTACACCAAGCAGCATTCCGACGTCCGGGTCAACTATCAGTCGGTCGGCTCCGGCGCGGGCATCAAGCAACTGACGGAAAAGACGGTCGACTTCGGCGCCACCGACGCGCCGATGAACGATGAGCAGCTCAAGGCGGCCGGCGGCGCGGACGCGGTCGTCCACATCCCGGTCACGCTCGGCGCGGTGGCGATCACCTACAACCTGCCATCGGTGAAGGAGCCGCTGAAGCTCGACGGCGAGACGGTCGCCGGCATCTTCCTGGGCGAGATCACCAAATGGAACGACGACAAGATCACGGCGCTCAACCCGGGCGTCGATCTGCCGGGCACCGACATCGCCGTCGTGACCCGCTCGGATGGCTCCGGCACGACCAACATCTTCACGACCTACCTCGCCTCGGTCAGCGAGACATGGAAGAGCAAGGTCGGCGCCGGCACGTCGGTCAAGTGGCCGGTCGGCATTGGCGCCAAGGGCTCGGAGGGGGTCGCCGGTCAGGTGAAGCAGCTTGAAGGCGCCGTCACCTACGTCGAGCTGAGCTACGCGAGCCAGAATCAGCTCGCCACGGCCCAGATCAAGAACTCCGCGGGGACGTTCGTGGCGCCGAGCGCGGCCGGGGCGACGGCCTGCGCGAACGCCGCGGCCCAGACGATGCCGGACGATTTGCGGATCATGATCGCCGGCTGCGCCGGTGACGATCCGGCCATCTACCCGGTCTCCGGCTTCAGCTGGGTCGTGCTCTACACCGATCAGAAGGACGCGACCAAGGGCCAGGCGCTCGTGACCGTGCTCGACTGGCTGATCCACGACGGCCAGCAGTACGGCGCCGATCTCGATTACGCGCCGCTGCCGGGGAGTGTGGTCGCGAAGGCGACGGCCAAGCTGCAGACTGTCACGGCCAACGGCCGGCCGCTGCTGGCGGCATCACCCGCCGCCTGAGCGGACGGAAAGTAGGCACGCTGTGCTTGACACCTTCGTCACCACACTCGCCGAGGCGCAGCGCGCGGGACGGCGGCCACGCCGGTGGTGGTCGCCCCGCCTCGCCGATCGCGTCTTCGCCGGAGCGGTCGCGGCCTTCGCCGCCGCGATCGTCCTGCTCACGGTGCTCATCGCCTGGGAGCTCTGGCGGGGCTCGGCAGCGGCGCGACACGCCTTCGGATTCGGCTTCATCACCAGCACGCAGTGGGACCCGGTCGCCGGGGTCTTCGGCGCCGCGCCGTTCATCTACGGCACGGTCGTCACCGCGATCGTCGCCCTGCTGCTCGCCGGACCGATCGGCATCGGCGCGGCCATCTTCCTGACCGAGCTGGCGCCCCGCGCCGCGCGCGGACCCGTCGGGTTCCTGGTCGAGATGCTGGCCGCCATCCCGAGCGTGATCTACGGGCTCTGGGCGCTCTTCGTCCTCGTGCCGGTGGTCCGCACCCACCTCCAGCCCTTCCTGGCGGAGAACTTGGGCTTCCTGCCGCTCTTCAGCGGTCCCAAGTACGGCGTCGGGTTGCTCTCGGCCGCGCTGGTGCTGACCGTGATGATCCTGCCGACGGTCACGGCGATCTCGCAATCCGTGCTCGCCGCCGTCCCCCGCGGCCAGCGCGAGGCGGCCCACGCACTCGCCGCGACCCGCTGGGAGGTCATCACCGGCGTCTCGCTCCCCTTCGCGCGGAGTGGCATCGCCGGCGCGCTCATCCTCGGGCTCGGCCGGGCACTGGGCGAGACGATGGCGGTGACGATGGTGATCGGCAACCGGCCCGGCATCTCGCCGTCGCTCTTCGCGCTCGGCGACACGATGGCCTCGGTCATCGCCAACCAGTTCAACGAGGCGGACAGCGCCCTCTTCACCTCGGTCCTGGTCGAGATCGCGCTGCTGCTCTTCGTCGTCACCGTGCTGCTCAACCTGGGCGCGCGGCTCCTCGTCTGGCGATTGACGCCCCACGCCGGGAAACGCTGATGGACGCAATGGCTCTCCGTCGTCGCCGGCTCCGCGGCGCTCTTTTCGAGGGGCTCTGCGCGCTGGCGAGCTTCGCCGGCGTCGGCATCCTGCTGGCGATCCTGATCTACATCGTCCGTCAGGGCGCCGGCGCGCTCGATCTCGCCTTCTTCACCGCGACGCCGAAACCGGTCGGCGAGACGGGCGGCGGGATCGCCAACGCCATCGTCGGCACCCTCCTGATCGTCGCCGTCGCGGCGGCGATCGCGCTGCCGATCGGGATCGGCGCCGGCATCTACCTGGCCGAGTTCGGCCGCGGCCGCTTCGCCGATCTGGTGCGGCTCGTCGCGGACGTGCTGACCGGCGTGCCCTCGATCGTCATCGGCATCCTCGCCTACGAGCTGGTGGTCGTGACGATGCACCGCTTCTCCGCCCTCGCCGGCGGCGTGGCGCTGGCGGCGCTGATGCTGCCGCCGCTGGTCCGGACGACGGAGGAGATCCTGCGGCTGGTGCCGGGGGAATATCGCGAGGCGGCGCTGGCGCTCGGCGCGCCGCGCTGGCGGACGGTCCTGACCGTCATCGTGCCGGCCGCGACCGGCGGACTGATCACCGGCGTGATGCTCGCCCTGGCCCGCGCGGCCGGGGAGACCGCGCCGTTGCTCTTCACCGCCTTCGGCAACAATTTCTGGAACCTCAACCCCGGCCAGCCGACGGCGGCGCTGCCGCTCCAGATCTATCAGTACGTGATTTCGCCCTATGACGACTGGCACCGCCAGGCCTGGGCCGCCGCGCTCGTCCTCGTCACGATCGTCTTCGTCCTCAGCGCCCTCGCCCGCCTCGCGACGCGCTCCACCCGGAGGGGCAATCAGTGAACCCGGCGCTCGTACCGTTGCCGCACCGTTTCCCGCTTCCCCAAGCCCTGGCGCCGTCATTCCGAGCGCCTTCCCGTCATTTCGAGCTTGTCGAGAAATCTCTCTCCGAGCGTAGCGAGCCCCTGCCACGCCGGATGATCGCAGCCCTGCCGGCAGACCGCTTCGCCGTCATTCCGAGGCCCGCGGGCCGAAGAATCCCCGCGCGCAGCGCTTCTCCGCCACCACAACCGTTTTGGTCGGTCGCAATGTCCGCCTTCGCGGACCGGCTTCGCCGGGGGATGCTTTCCTCCGGTCAGCATGACGGCCAACAGGCGTGGCGGATTCGAAGGGCTCTGGTCCCGCACGAGGACGCCGCTGCGGCGGGAGATGCTTCGACTCCACTCAGCATGACGGGGAAGCGGATTGGCAGAGACGAGGCCGCCTCGTCGCGCAGAAAGTGATGCTCATATGACGACCGCAACCCCACCCATCTCCCTGCAAACGCCGTCCCTGAGACGGCTCGAGGCCGTCGAACATGAAGAGACGATCCTCCAAATCCGCGACCTGAACGTCTTCTACGGCGCCTTCCACGCCATCGCGGACGTCAGTTTCGACGTGCCGCGGCACCGCATCACCGCCCTCATCGGCCCCTCCGGCAGCGGCAAGAGCACCATCCTGCGCAGCATCAACCGGATGAACGACCTCGTGCCCGGCGCCCGTGTGGCAGGACAGATTCTCTATCACGGCAAGGACATCGCTGGCCCGCGGGTCGACCCCGTCGCCGTGCGGCGGCAGATCGGCATGGTCTTCCAGAAGCCGAATCCGTTCCCGCGCTCCATCTACGAGAACGTCGCCTGGGGGGCGCGCATCAACGGCCTCCGGCACGACGTCGACGAGCGGGTCGAGCGCTGCCTGCGTCAGGCGGCCCTGTGGGACGAGGTGAAGGACAAGCTGAAGCAGAGCGGGCTGGCGCTCTCCGGCGGGCAACAGCAACGCCTCTGCATCGCGCGGGCGCTGGCGATCAACCCGGACGTCATCCTCATGGACGAGCCGGCCAGCGCGCTCGACCCGATCTCGACGCTCCGGATCGAGGATTTGATGCGCGAGCTGGTCCGCGACTACACGATCGTCATCGTCACCCACAACATGCAGCAGGCGGCTCGCGTCTCCGATCAGACCGTCTTCTGCTCGCTCAACGAGCGCGGGCAGGGCGTGCTGATCGAGGCCGGACCGACCCGCGAGATCTTCACCAACCCCAAGCACCAGCGAACCGAGGACTACATCACCGGCCGGTTCGG
>JAICKJ010000282.1 GCA_025928015.1 Thermomicrobiales bacterium | reverse complement strand
TGGCGGCAGTTCAATGCGCGGGCGCACCCGAACCAGCCCGAATCGGGTGTCTGCCCCGCGCAATGAACCTGAAACAGGTTGTCTCCGCGCTCGTCATAGGGTTGGCTGGCACCACCTGCCAAAGGCGCGGAAAGACGCCCATAGAATGGTGCGTGCCCAACGCGCCGTTTACCATATCCGTTTGGACCGGACATCGTATCCATAGGTGCTTGGACCACTCGCGGATCGCCATCGTGCCCCGATCGCCGAGCGCCCTTGATGCGGGAATTCACCCCTCTACTCTACCACTCTCCACGCCGCCGGCCGCGCGCGCCAGGATGCGCCATCCCGGCGATAATGGCGCCAGTGTCTGCATGGTTCCGGCATGGATCGGTGACGGGAGGTCAGCAAATCGTGATGAATGAACGGGCGGGCGACCGCATCGTGGTGATCGGCGGCGGTGTGGTCGGCGCGAGTGCGGCCTGGCATCTGGCGAAGGCAGGGCATCCGGTGACCCTGGTCGACCGGCACGACCCGGGCCACGCCACGGCCGCCGGCGCCGGCATCATCGCCCCGGGCACCAGCCAGCGGCCCCTGCCGGCCTTCTACCCCTTCGCGGCCGAAGCGGTCCGCTACTACCCGGAGATGATCGCGGCCCTGGCCGGCGATGGCGCGCCCGACACCGGCTATGAGGTCGTCGGCGAGCTCTTCCTCGCCTTTGGCGACGACGAGCTGGCGCGGTTGGACGGTGTCCAACGAACGATGGAGGAGCGGCGCGCTCAGGGCATGCCCAACCTGGGTGACGTGACCCGGATCTCGTCCGAAGAGGCGCGAAAGCGCTTTCCGGCCCTCGGCGATGTCTCCGGCGCGATCGATGTGCCGGGGGCGGCCCGCGTCGATGGTGGCCATCTGCGCGATGCGCTCGTCTCCGCCGCGAAAGCGCGCGGGGCCGACGTCCGGACGGGCGAGGCCACGCCGATTGTCGTCAACGGCCGCGTCGAGGCAGTCTCCGACGGCGACGAGCGAATCGCCTGCGCCGGCGTCGTGCTCGCCGGCGGCGCCTGGAGTGACGCGCTGACGGAGCGCCTCGGCACATCGATCGCCGTCGCGCCGCAGCGCGGGCAGATCGCGCATCTGACGATGCGGGACACGGATACCAGCCGCTGGCCGATCCTCGGCGGCTTCGGCGACCAGTACATCCTCACCTTCGCGCCCGACCGCGTCGTCGCTGGCGCTACACGGGAGACCGGCAGCGGCTACGACGTGCGGATGACCGCCGGTGGCCTCGCCTCGGTCTTCAACGAGGCGCTCCGCGTCGCGCCCGGGCTGGCCACCGCGACCGTGCACGAGGTGCGCATCGGCCTCCGCCCGCTCTCCGCCGACGGGTTGCCCTTCATCGGCCCGCTGCCCGGCTACGACAACGTCGTCGTCGCGACCGGACACGGTCCGTCCGGCTTGCAGCTTGGCCCGTTCTCCGGCCTGCTCGCGGCGAAGCTGATCACCGGCCAGGAGGTCGCGACCGATCTCACGCCGTTCGCGGTCGATCGCACGATCGCCTGACGGCTTCACGGCAGGAGTTTTTGTGCTCACCTTCGGCGTCGTCACGGGCCAGCATCAGTTGTCCTGGGACGAGATTCTCGATCAATGGCATCAGGCGGAGGAGCTTGGCTTCGATTCCGCCTGGCTCTTCGACCATTTCACCGCGCTCTACGGCGATCCGGCTGGCCCCTGCCTGGAGGCATCGACGCTGCTCGCCGCTCTCGCCCGCGAGACGTCACGGCTGCGGATCGGCGTGCTCGTCTACGGCAACACCCACCGCCACCCGGCGATCCTCGCCAAGGAGATCGTCACCATCGATCACGTCAGCGGGGGTCGCGCCATCCTCGGCATCGGCACCGGCTGGAACGTGACCGAGCATCAGGCGTTCGGGCTGCCCTTGCCGGCGCCCGGCGAACGGGTGGCGATGCTCGATGAATCGCTCGACGTGATCGAGTTGCTCCTCACTGGCCAGCGAGCCAGCTACGACGGCGAGCATTACCAGCTCCACGACGCGCTCGGCACCCCCACGCCAGTCCAGGATCACCTGCCGATCCTCGTCGGCGGCAAGCGACCGAAGATGTTGCGCGTCATCGCCAAGCACGCCGACATCTGGGATTCGAGCGATACGCCCGAGGAGCATCGCGCCCGGAGCGAGGTGTTGAAGCAGGCGTGTGAGGAGGTGGGCCGGGACGACGCGACGATCACGCACTCGATCTCGCTCGGCGCCGATCAGCTGACCGACTTCGACGGTTTCGAAGCCCTTGCCCGCGCCTATTACGCCGCCGGGGTGCGCCAAATGCTCTTCGACTATCCGATCGATCCAGAGGGGCAGCGCGTCGCCGCTCGCGTGGCGACCGAGTTGCTGCCGCGTCTGCGCGACCTGGAGTGAGCCCATGTCACCGACGATCACATCACCGTTGACCGGCGACCGGATCGCGGCGCTGCGCGCCGAAACGCCCGGCTGCGCCTACGTCACCCATTTCAATCATGCGGGCTCGTCTTTGCCGCCGCGACGGGTCCTCGATACCGTGATCGACCACCTGCGGCTGGAGGCGGAGTTCGGTGGCTACGAGGCCGCCGACGCGGCCCACGATCGCCTCGAGGCCGTCTACGGTTCGATCGCCCGGTTGCTCAATGCCAATCCGGCCGAGATCGGGCTGGTCGAGAACGCGACCCGTGGCTGGGACATGGCGGTCTACGCGATCCCGTTTCAGCCCGGCGATCGTGTGCTGACGACAATGTCGGAATACGGCTCCAACGTCATCGCCTTGCTCCAGATCGCCCGGCGGGGCGTCACCGTCGAGGTGATCCCGAACGACGAGACCGGCCAGGTCTCCGTGGACGCGCTGGAACGGATGCTCGATGGCCGCGTTCGCGCCGTCTTCGTCTCCCACATGCCGACCAACGGCGGGCTCGTCCAGCCGGCCGACGCGGTCGGCGCGGTCCTGCGCGATCACCCGGCCCTCTATGTCCTCGATGCCTGTCAGACGGCTGGGCAGATGCCCCTCGACGTCGACGCGATCGGCTGTGACGTGCTCTCGGCGACGAGCCGCAAGTATCTGCGTGGCCCGCGTGGCGTTGGCTTCGTCTACGTCCGGGGGGAGGTCATCCCGACGCTGGTTCCACCCTTGCTCGACAACCAGGCCGCGACCTGGTCCGCCGCCGGCGCCTATACGATCCGCGACGATGCTCGCCGGTTCGAGAACTGGGAGAGCTACGTGGCCGGCCGCCTCGGCCTGGGGGCGGCGGTCGATTACGCGTGGGAGATTGGGCTGGAAGCCGTCTGGGATCGAGTGCAGCGGCAAGCAGCGATGCTTCGCGCACGCCTGGATGCTCTCCCGGACGTCACCGTCCGCGATCTGGGCGCCGTCCGGGGCGGCATCGTGACCTTCACCCACGAGCGCGTCCCCGCCGACGCCATCAAGGAGCGGCTGGCGGCGAAGAAGATCAACGTCTCGACCTCGTCCGTCATGAGCACCCGGTTCGATATGGAAGCGCGGGGACTGCCGACGCTCACCCGCGCCTCCGTCCATTATCTGACGACGGACGATGAGATCGATGCGCTGGCGACGGAAGTCGCGTGCCTGCCGTGATGCGGGCGCTCACTCCCTGACCGCTGGCGGGGTGTCCGGCCTCGCGAGGCCCCTGGTGGATTCGCCCGGCGGCGTCGACGTGACCGGCCGGGGTTGCGGCATCGGACCCGGCGCGGCCTGGAACCACGATCGCAGGTAGTTCGCCGTCCGATTGCCCCATTGCAGCGCGGGCGACGGGAAGACCTCGGGCCGCGGTTGCCGTTCTGGGCGCAATCTCCGGCTGGCCGTCGCGTCTCGCCGTTCGGCCTGGAGCAGCGCGTAGGCGCGCTCGTAGCCGTCGGCGAGCGCCTTGGGCGAGAAGAGGCGTTCGACCCGCTCCCGGCAGGCCTGGCGATCGAGATCGGCCACCTTCGGCACCGCTTCGATCATCCCGCGGAGCGTCGACGAACAGAAGCCGGTGACGCCATCCTCGACCACCTCGCTTACAGAGCCGCAGTGGAAGGCGATGACCGGCGTGCCGGTCGCCATCGACTCGGCCATCGTCAGACCGAACGGTTCCGGCCAGTCGATCGGGAAGACATTGGCGTAGGCGCCGCCCAGCAGCTGGTCCTTGCCAACTTCATCGACCTCGCCGACGTATTCAACCAGCGGCCGGTTCCAATCGATCAACGGCCGGATCGCCTGTTCGTAATAGTCGCGATCCATCGGATCGACCTTGGCCGCGATGAGGAGCTTCATGCCGACATCACGCGCGATTTCGATCGCCCGGTCGGGCCGCTTTTCGGGGCAGATACGACCCAGGAAGACGAGATAGTCGCCAGGTTTGGGTTGAAAATGATAGTGATCGATTGCCACCGCATTATAGACCGTCGATAACCAATGGACGCCGTTGAGCGACGCTCGTTGTGACTCGCTGATCGCGACGAGCGGCGTGTCGAATGCTTTGTAGACCCGCTGCGTTTCCGGCAAATCAAGACGGCCATGGGTGGTCGACACCATCGGCGTGTCCATCATCATCGCAAAGGGGAAGGCAAGGTAATCGGCGTGATTGTGGATGATGTCGAACTCTCCGCGACGCGCGAAGACATCGGCGAGCTGGACGATGCTGTAGGACAGGTAATCCTTGATGGTGCTATCCAGCCGCAAGCTATGTTCCGTGCTGGCGACGAGATCGGCCGCCGTGACGGAATCGCCCGAGGCGAAGAGTGTGACCTGGTGGCCCCGCGCGACGAGCTCCTCGGTCAGCATGGAAACCACGCGTTCGGTGCCGCCGTAGAGCTGCGGTGGCACCGCTTCCACCAGCGGTGCGATCATCGCGATGCGCATCGTGTCCCTCCTGAATCAAATTGAGCAGT
>JAICKJ010000339.1 GCA_025928015.1 Thermomicrobiales bacterium | reverse complement strand
TTGCCGGCGGCGAGGACGTTCGCCGGCACATCACGGGTGACGACCGCGCCTGCGCCGACGACCGCATTGTCGCCAACGGTGACGCCGGGGCAGAGGATGACGCCGCCGCCGAGCCAGACGTTATCGCCGAGCGTGATCGGCTTCGCCGCCTCCCACTTTTGCCGGCGCGGCTCCGGGTCGAGCGGGTGCGTCGGCGTCAGGAACTGGACGTTGGGGCCGATCTGGCAGTCGTCGCCGATCGTGATCGGCGCGACGTCGAGCATGACCGCGCCCATGTTGACGAACGTGCCAGTGCCGATCGAGATGTATTGGCCATAGTCGCAGTAGAGCGGCGGCCGGATCGCGCTGCCCTCGCCAATGTGACCGAGCAGCTCCCGCAGGATCGCCCGCCGGCCCTCGCCGTCGGCGGCCGGGCCGGCGTTGAAGCGCTCCATCAGGTCCATCGCCCGCAGGTAGTCCGCCGCCAGCTCCGGATCGTCCGCGATATAGAGCTCCCCGGCCAGCATCCGTTCCTTGTGCAATCCCATCCCGATCCCCCGTTCGATGGAATATGCGATGGCGCCGGTCGAAGGCTCAGACGTCCTCGCGGAGGAGGACGCGGCGGCGCTGGCGCTCCTGGCGGGCGGCTTCGCGGATCAGGTCCTTGACGCGGTCGGGGTCGTCGACGTTGGTGAGGTTGCGGGTCAGCGCCGAGCGATCCGAGCTGGCGATGAAGACGTTGCCGTAGCCGGCGATACGGGCGAAGAGCCCCTGCGTCACCCCAACATCATCGACCCGGAAGAGATCGACCTCGTCGGTCCGGCGGGAGATGAACCCATGCTCGACGATCAGCCGCTGGTTGGTCAGCTTGTAGCGCTCCGTGAGCGATTTGCGCGGCGACCAGAGCCAGTGCGGCCGGCCGCGCCAGATCAACCGCTCGCCGCCGGGCAGCCCGTCCAGATCCTCGCCGACCGGCAGGCCGTCGTCGGCGATCAGGCGGCCGTCGTGATCGACGTGATCGCCGGTCACGCGAGGGTTCAGATCGGCGCGGGTCTCCGCGACATCCGTCAGCGAGCGGCCGCAGTTGTCGCAGAACCGGGCATCGTCTTCGTTCGCTGTGCCGCAGTCCGGGCAATAGATCATGGATGGTCCTTCGATTGGCGCCGGCAGGCGCGGCCTCGCCGCTCACACCCCACAACGGGCGAGCTTCAGTGCGATTTTCCGTGCCTCATCATACCGCAGGTCCCCCCGGCCGATGATGCGCTGGTTGCCTGGCCGGCATCGAACTTGCGCACCCGGCGCGGTCGCGTGGTGCGACGGGAACCGCATCCGAACGGCTTTCGTTGTACTCTTGCGCGTGCTCGCCGGATCGGGTCAGTGCCGGCGGCGCACCTCGCACTCGACCGGCCGATCACCGACCGGCACGACATACCGGGAGAGCAACCCGGATTTGGAGGGAACCATGAAGCGAGCCTTGTTCCTGATCATGGCAGTGCTGAGCCTCGCGATCGCCGGAACACCGACGGTCCTGGCGGCGCAGACCGTCGATATCCAGGCCATCGGCAAATCGGTCGAGAAGAAGCAGCCCAAGAGCGTGCTCAAGGCGCTGCAAACGGCGCCAAGCAAGTCCGAGCTGCCGGACGGCTTCACCGCGGTACAGGTCGCGGGCGGCGCCGGCGCGACGCCGACGGCCGGTGGCGCCGCCACGCCGATGGCAACGCCGGGCGCATCGGGCGAATGCACGGGCGCGGGTCCGGGCGTCATCGCCGCGGACACCATTCCGGGCGCGGTCGGCACGGTCAGCTATTGCGTGACCGGTGATTCCAGCGTGCTCGGCGGTCTCGCCAGCGTGAACACGATCAACTACATCGCCCTGAATCCGAAGGACGTCACCCCTGGCCTGCTGGACGAGATCCAGAAGGGCGCCGAGGGCGGCGCGTCGTCGGGCATGACGATCAAGAAGACCACGCTCGGTGGCGTTGACGCGCTGCTGCTCGACTACTCCGAGAAGTCGGGCTCGACCTTCGCGACCGTCAACATGTATATCGTGCCGGTCGGCAACTTCGTCGTCATCGGCCTGGTGACGATCGCCGACACGCAGGCAATCCCGGCCGCGTCGGTGAAGAAGCCGGCGCAGGAGCTGACGCTCGCCGGTATCGCGCACCTTGGCAAGGTCGCCAAGAAGGCATAGCGACGCGGTTCGGTGCCTCCAGGCCCAAACGAAATGCGCGGACGAGGGGCGGCGAGTTGCCACCCCTCGTTTCGTTACCAGCAGGGGAGGATATATGGGCAGTGATGAGAGCGGCACATCGATCATCAACTTCGCGACCGAACGTGTCGGGCTCGGCCCGATGCGCCGCGACCTGATCCCGACCTACCTGCGCTGGATCAACGACATCGAGGTCGCGCGGTTCGTCGGCATGGTCCAACCGATGACCGAGGAGCAGGAAAACAGGTGGTTCGACGCGCTTTCGCGGGACGAGACCGCCGTCCATTTCACCATCTACGACATGGCGGGACCGCGGCCAATCGGCTCGGTCGGCCTCAACGGCATCAGCCGGCGCGACCACAAGGCTGAGCTGGGCGTGGCGATCGGTGAATCGACGCTGCACGGGCACGGCTATGGCACCGAGGCGGTGCGCCTCGCCTGCGATTACGGCTTCAACGGGCTGGGGCTGACGAACATCATGCTCCGTCTGATCGCCTTCAACGAGCGGGCGCTCCGGGCCTACACGAGGGCCGGATTCACGGAGTTCGGCCGTCGCCGCCAGTGCAACTTCATCGGCGGCCAGCGCTTCGACGAGATCTACATGGACCTGCTGGCCGAGGAGTTCGAAAGCCCGGTCCTGGCCCACCGCCTCACCGAACCGCCACGGCGATAGGGCAGACCATGGACACTCCCCGATGGTCCGTTTCCCTCTTCCCCATGCCCTATCGCCGTCATTCCGAGCGGATCGAGAGCCTGTCCTGAGCTTGCCGAAGGAAATCTCTCTGCCGAGCGGATGCGAGTGCCGCCATGCCGGACGAGCGCTGAAGAGCGGCAAACCCGCCCCGCCCGTCATGCCGACCAACGGGAAGCATCCCCGCGCGAAGCGCGTGCCCGCCCCTGTCGTCATCCTGAGCGTGTCGAAGGATCTCCTCGGCAGGGCGTTCGTCCGCTGCGCGGACCGGCTTCGCCGGGAGATGCTGCGACAAGCTCACCATGACGGTGTTAGGGAATGGCAAGGGCGAAGTTGATCGGTTGGGAACGAAGACGCCGCGGCACCGGGATCTTTCCTTCGTTCCTCAGGACATGCTTCGCTCCGCTCAGAATGACAGCGGGGCGATTTGACAATGGGCCACGGAATGATCGGCGAATCGGTCGCACGGCGCGCCTACGCGCGCTCAGCGTTCAGCGCCGCCTGGTAGGCGCGGAGGGAGTCGGTGCTGAAGCAGACCATGCGGGCGAGCTCGATCTCCGGGTGCGCCACCAGCCCCTCCCGGATCGCGGCGATGGCGATGGGCGCGGCTTTTTCCAGCGGGTAGC
>JAICKJ010000341.1 GCA_025928015.1 Thermomicrobiales bacterium | reverse complement strand
GTCAGCGCCGTGGTGCTGTGGGCGCCGTTTTACGTCGCGTTCGAGGCGCCAACCCAGCCAGTCAGCCAGGGTTTAGCGAACTCCGTCGGCAAAGTGCCGGTGGTCGGCGGCGTGATCGCCTCACTGGCGGGGTACACGGGCGAACGCACGAGCTGGGACCAATATCTCGGCGTCTTCGGCTTCGTCTATGTGGTCGCCATCGCGTTGATCGTCGCCACCTTCTGGCGCCGCCGCGCGCTGGCGAGCGACGCGCTCTTCCTGCGCGGCGCGCTCGGCACGGCGGTCATCCTCGTCTTGATTGCGTTGCTGCTGCCGGCGCCGGTCGTCATCCTCGCAGGGCTGCCGATCGTCGCGATCGCGCTTCTCGTCCACCGCGATGGTCGCTTCTCGCTGGAGAACGTCGCGCTCGGGCTCTTCGCGCTCGCCTTCCTGCTGACGTTGATCCCCGAGTTCTTCTTCCTGAACGATGTCTTCGGCAACCGGATGAACACCGTCTTCAAGCTCTACTACCAGGCGTGGCTGCTGATGGCGGTTGGCGCGGCGCTGGCGCTTGTCTGCCTCTGGATCTGGCTCCAGCCGGCCCGGATCGCACGGCTGCTCGTGCCGCTGGCGGCGGCGGTGATCATCCTCGGCGGCGTGCTCTATCCGGTCGTGGCGGCGCACGAGTGGCTCGACTGGCGCAGTCCCAATCGGGCATGGGTCGGCGTGGACGGGCTGAAATCGGATGGCGCGGCGCCGATCTCGCCGGACGAGCGCGCGGCGATGGACTGGCTCTGGTCGCACAATCAGCCGGACGACGTGCTGCTGGCCGCCGGCGGCTGCGAGTGGGATATCTACGTCGGCCGCGTGGCCGCGGCGACCGGCGTGCCATCGGTGATCGGCTGGCAGGATCACGAGCGGCAATGGCACCTGGGCGACCAGGCGCTGGTTAGCCAAATCCCGGGCCGGGTGAACGACATCACGGCGCTTTACGCCTCGCGGCCGCAGGATCTGATCGACAAGTACGGAATCACGCTGATCTACGTTGGGCCGAGCGAGCTGGGGCAGAACCTGGCGGCGAAGCCGCAGGCGGGCCAATGCGCCAGCGGCCCCTTCCCGACGCTACAGGATTCATCCTTCCCCGGTCCCGGCTGGTCGCCGGTCTTCGAGCAGGGCAATGTGCGCATTTATCGCCGCATAGGGACCTGAGCCGTTCGTTTCAACCGCCCACGTAGCAGTCATTCTGTGGCCCGTAGGCCGAAGAATCGCTCTCTTCGCTGCCGTCATGAACGTTCGTGTCGGCAACGAGGACGCCGCCGCGGCGGGAGATCCTTCGACTGCGCTCAGGATGACGGCGAGGGGGAGTGGCACGAGGGAATGGGAGTGGTGGCGAGGCCGGCGGACACGCCGGTCCGCCCCTACAAGAGATTTTTGGCGTTCGCGTGCCCCAAATGACGACGGACATGTGACCGCCAGCCGGCTTCAGCCGGCTTTCCGGGTTGAGCGCGGGGATTGATCCCCGCGTGGCCCCGGCCCGGAGTCAATCTCGCCAAGTGCTCAGGCATCGAGCGGGTAGTTGTGGGCCAGGCGGCCCTCCTTGCCCTCGTAGTAGCGGGAGGACTTGAAGAGCTCGAATTCGCCGGCGGGGACCGGGGCGCTGCGATTGAGCAGCGCGACGAGCTCCTCGTCGCTGAATGGCTCGTAGGCTGCCGCGACGGCCAGATTCTTGCGCAGGATCTCGAGCGACGGCATGCCGGAAACGACCGTCGCGACCGGGAGGCTCATCGCGTAGCGCAGGCCTTCCTCCGGTGTGATGCCGGCGCCGGATTTCTCCAGGTAGCCGCCGGCATTGCTCTTCATGCCAATCACGGCGACGCCCTGCTGCTGGCAGAGCGGCAAAATCTCCCGTTCGAAACTCAGATAGTGGGCGTCGAGCACGTTGAGCGGCATTTGGACCGAGTCCCAGTGAAAGCCCTGGGAGAGCATCTGGCGATGCAAGTCCGGGTGCTTGTGGCCGGTGAAGCCGATGTAGCGGACTTTGCCCTGCTCCTTCGCCTTCACCATCGCCTCGGCCGTCCCGCCGGGGGCGAAGATGCGCTCCGGCTCGTCGTCCCAGACGACCTCGTGGATTTGCCAGAGGTCGAGGTAGTCGGTCTGGAGGCGGCGCAGGCTCTCCTCCAGCTTCTCCATCGAGTGCGCGGCGACGCGGTCGTGGGCGCAATCCTTGGTCATCAGGAAGGCTTTCTGCCGGTAGCCGTCCTGCGCGAGCGCGATGCCCATGCGGCGCTCGCTCTCGCCGTCGTTGTACTCCCAGGCGTTGTCGAGGAATGTCGCGCCGGCGTCGATCGCCTCGTGGACGATCCGGATCGCTTCATCTTCGTCGGGCCGGCCGAGATGGGCGCCGCCGACGCCGAGCAGGGAGACGATCGCGCCGGTGGCGCCAAAGGGCCGCGTGGGAATGGTCATCGGTGCATCCTCCTCTTCAGTATTGCCACGCATCATCCCCCTCCGGCCGCCGGCAGGCAAGCCACGCGCCACACTCACCAGCTTGTTGACTGACCGGTTGGTAAGTATACTGGTCAGTGCGCAACGAGGCGCGTGATCGAGGAGAATCGGGGCATGATCGCACCATCCACCACGTCCAACCCACCAAACGACCCCGTGAAGGCACCCGAGGGCCAAGAGCCATCGAGCAGGACGCGCATCCTGCTGGCGGCGCTGCCGCTCTTCACCGACCGCGGCTATTCGGCCGTCAGCATGCAGGACATCGCGGACACCGTCGGCATGACCAAGGCCGCGCTCTACTACCACTTCACCGACAAGGAAGAGCTGTTCGGACAGGTCTACGCCTTCGAGATGGAGCGGATTTCGCACGAGCTGGAAACGCTCCTCGCCGAGACCGACGACCTCGGCGCGGCGCTGGAGCTGACGGCGCGCTACTTGCTCGACACCCGCCGCGGCGACCTCCGTCGTCTCCACGCCGACTTCTCCCGGTACGTCGCCGCCAACCGCAAGTTGGCGCTGCTCAAAGGCAACCGGCACCCCTACGCCGTCCTGCGTCCCAAGCTTGAGCAAGCGAAGGCCAAGGGGAAGACACGGGACATCAACGTTCCCCTGGTGACGGGGCTCTTCTTCGCCATGGTCTCGCGGCAGATGTCCATCACCGCCCAGGCTGACCTGCTCAAGGACGCCACGTCCGAGCTGAGCAACGAGGAGATCGCCCGGGAGATCGCCAGGCTGGTCCTTTTCTGCATCCCACCTTCAGAGGAGTACCCCACCGCATGAGTCAGGTTTCTGGAATACGCCGACCGCAGATCAACGCCATGCACGAAGTGCATGGCAAGGCGCTCTGGACGGCCATCACCGGCATCATGCTCGGGTTGCTGCTCTCGTCACTCGACCAGACGGTCGTCGGGACGGCGCTGCCGCGCATCGTCAACGATCTGCACGGC
>JAICKJ010000374.1 GCA_025928015.1 Thermomicrobiales bacterium | reverse complement strand
TCGTCTCTGACGAACGCGCCTTGCCGTTCAAGTGTGATAAAAGCGCTGGTGTCGATTACTCCGGCCATTCACGGACCTGTGGTAGAGGTTGATTCCTGTGAATCTCTTCCACGTCGTCGAGAAAGTCCGGATCCATGCGGGGACCTCGTTCGATCGATGCCAGGATCTCCTTCAGCGTTACTCCCCGCTGGGGATCTGCAGTTGGTCCCAAAGTCGCCACGGTCTCCCCGTTCCGTTGGATTTCGAACCGCTCGCCTTGGTAGCGAACACGGTTCAGCACGTCGGAGAGGGAGCGGGCGAGCTGGGTGGCGGTGATGCGTGTGGGTTCGGTGGTGCGTGTTGACTTGTTTGTGCGCGTTGATGTCATGGAAGCCTCCCGCGGCGGGACAATGCCGATCTGCGATGTCTGAGGATCAGATTATCAGACCACGCAAGGAGTGCCGATCGATCCGCGTTGGCGCGACGGGACGCGTCGGAGGGGACGCGGCGGAGAAGAAGTGGCATATCTCTTGCGTTTTTCCTCCGCAGCGTATCCGTGGGCCAAACTTTCCCATTCGCTCACCATCAGGCATGTGCCGGAGCGCGCGGACCACGGGCAGTTCCGGGCGCCGCGCCGGCATTCGACCGCCGCCGGATGGTGGGAATCAGGAGGCACAGTATGGCGAAGAACGAGCAGTTCACCGGACGTCGCGTGACCCGCCGCGATGTGCTTGGCGCCGGCGCAACCGCCGCCGTGGCGGCGTTCGTCGCACCCGCCTTCATTCGCCGGGCCGGAGCGCAGACGCCGGAACCGACCGTCAAGCTCAACACGAGCGTCTCCGGCGCGATCGTCGAGTGGGGATACGGGATTCAGGAGACGAATCCGCTGGCCCGCGCCCGCGTGCTGGCGTTCGAGAAGACCTATCCCAACGTCAAGCTCACAATCGTCGATTCGTTCGACGACCAGAAGCTGCTGACCGCGGCGGCCTCCAAGACCTTGCCCGATCTGCTCTGGCTGAGCCGCTCCGTCACGGCCCAGTGGGCCGCGCGCGGCATCCTCGCGCCGCTCACCGACTACATCAAAAAAGACAACTACGACATGTCGCGCTTCTACAAGTTCGCCGTGGACGAGGCGAGCTACAAGGGCGACGTCTACGGTGTTCCCGGCTCGATGGACGTCCGCGGCCTCTACATGGACCTCGACGCGTTGCAGAAGGTCGGCGTCGATGGCAAGTCGATGGACACCTCCGACTGGGATCAGCTCAACCAGCTCGGCCCCAAGCTGCTGATGAAGGAAGGTGAGACGATCAAGCGCTGGGGGTTCGACAACAAGCTGTTCTCCAGCTACCTCTGGCTCTGGGGCATGGGCAACGGCGGCCACTTCCTCAATGACGACGCCTCCAAGGCGACGTTCAACGATCCCAAGATCGTCGAGGCGCTCGACTGGGGCGTGACCGGCTTCAAGGGCCAGGGCGGCGGCAACGCCTACCAGAAAATCTCGAGCACCTGGCAGGGTGACGAGCAGTTCGCCCGCGGCCAGGTGGCGATGACGCTCTACGAGCAGTGGATGATGAGCGGCATGATCGCGCCGATCAATCCGAAGATGAACTTCTGGGTCCTGCCGATCCGCGAGAAGGGATCGGGCGCGGACGGCAAGATGGTCAGCTTCTCCGGCGGCAACGGCTGGTACATCTCCAAGGACGCCAAGAATCCCGACGCCGCCTGGGAGTTCATCAAGTTCATGCACAGCGACGCGACCTGGATGCTCGGCGCCAAGGCGGTGCTGGACTACCGGAAGAGCCAGAGCAAGCCGTACGTGCCGTCCCTGACCGGCGACATCGCGGTCGACAAGCGGCAGGTGACCGATCTCTACCAGTCGATCAATCCGAATTTCGACCACGCCGTGAAGCTCTGGCCGGAGCTGCTGGCACAAAGCGCGAGCCTGGAGATCTCCAAGTCGCCGGTCGGTGGTCAGCTCGCCGACATCATGCTCAATGTCGGCACCAAGCCGGCGGTCAACGGTTCGAAGTCGGCGAAGGACGCGCTCGACGACGCTAACAGCCAGGCGCAAGACGCGATCGACTCCTTCTAGCCCTCCCACGAGGCACGAGGGGAGCGCGAAAGCGCTCCCCTCGCTGAGCCGGGAAGGACATCTCTCATGGCAACGACATCACTGGCCAGCGAACAGACGGAGCGCAGAAGGCACTGGTATCTTCCCGGCTCGGATCAATCGCGTGCCGGGTGGACGATGCTCATCCCCTGGATCGTCGGCTTCCTGATCTTCACGCTGACGCCGTTCGCCCTCTCGCTCTACTTCAGCTTCACGAAGTACGACATGATCCGGCCGGCTCAGTGGATCGGGTTCGACAACTACAAGCGCCTGCTGACCAGCGACACGCTCTTCCCGCTCGCCATCAGGAACACGTTCATCTACACGATCCTCTACGTGCCGTTGCACCTGATCACCGCGCTGGCGGTCGCGCTGCTGCTCAATGAGGCGCGGCGATTCAAGGGGATCTTC
>JAICKJ010000399.1 GCA_025928015.1 Thermomicrobiales bacterium | reverse complement strand
TCGCCAAGATCGCCCTTGACGTTCCCCTTCACTTCGTGCGCCTTCCCCTTGGCCTCGTTCTCGAGACCGCGCTCGTTCATGTCCTTCATGCAACCCTCCGTAGGTGGAGGCGACATCGCTGCCGCCGAGTGGAGGGGGAAAGGGCAAGCGGCATGCCCGGCGTGTCGAGTCCGCCCGGCAGGATGTGGATGGGCTACCACAGATCTTGGCGCGGCACGCGAGACCCGTCGGAGCCCCTGTCGCGCAACTCGTTGCCCCACAAGCGTTTACGATGCCGGATAGCGTCGCATCCCCGGCGTCGCCGCGAGGACCGGAGCTTGCTAACGGATGGGCTCGCCACATGCCAGTCGCCCCGGGGACCCGAGAGCGACTGGCTCTTAGTTCGGCATCACTTATCCACACATCGAGGGTCGTCAATGCGAAGGAATTTGCTTCACGTGGCGGCCGCCATCACGATGATGGCGGCGGCAACGGCAACGGCAGGTGCCCAAAATCTCGTCCAGAACGGCGGATTCGAGGCGGGCGATTTCAGCGGCTGGACGCTCGGCGGCAACTCCGGCTACAGGACCGTGGAGTGCGGGTACGGCACACAGCACACCGGTAACTGCGCCGGCTCCTTCGGCGCCGTCGGCTCCGACGGGACGATCTCGCAGAGCTTCGGGAGCAACGCCGGCGACCAGCTCACCTTCAGCTTCTTCCTGCAGAACGACGGCGGGGCGCCGAACGACTTCTTCGCGGCCTTCAACGGCAACCAGCTCCTGAGCCTCAGCAATGCGGGAGCGTTCGGCTACACGCAGTATGCCTACACCGTGACCGCGACCGGATCCGACAACATCACCTTCGGATTCCGTCAGGACCCGTCGTACTTCCATCTCGATGACGTCAGCGTCGTCGCCAGCACGACGACCACGCCGGAACCCAGCTCGATGGCGCTCCTCGGCACCGGACTCGTCGGCCTCGTCCCGATGATCCGTCGCCGCCGCAAGTAATCTTCTCTGGCAGGCGCGACACGGAACGGCCACCTTCAACGAGGTGGCCGTTCCTGCATTCTCCCCACACCGAACCCTCGCATGCGCCAGCCCATCGCCGCTATCGCAATCGTGGCCGCTGTCCTCACCGCGGCGTGCACGCCCGCGACGCCGGCGCCATCGCCAGCCAACGACACCGCGCAGATCCGCTACGTGCTCGACTCGGTCACCGCGACTGGATGGAACACCGGCAATCTCGACATGTATCTGTCGGCATACGTCGATTCCGCAACGACGATGCTCCCCACCGGCGTCGTGACCGGACGCGACGCGATCGGCGACGTGATGCGCAAGGGCTTCTGGCGCTCGGGCCGTCCGCTGCAGCAGTTGCACTACGAGCACGTGACCGTGCGGATGCTCGGCCGCGACGACGCGCTCGTCACCGGTGAGTTCGTGCTCACAGGCGCCGGCCACCCGGATCGCACGGGATGGTTCACGACGGTGTGGACGCGTACGCCGAAGGGATGGCGGATGATTCACGACCATTCATGAGGAAGCCGCGATAGCGCGGAATCCCCGAGCAGTATCTTTCGCCATGCCCAATCGCTCGAGATCCTGGTTCCG
>JAICKJ010000395.1 GCA_025928015.1 Thermomicrobiales bacterium | reverse complement strand
GGCGTCGATCTCTTCCTCGGCGAAGCCGCCTACCGGAACGCCGGCTGGGGTGCGCCGGTGCTTCGCGCCTTCCTGCGAGAGATCATCTTTGCTCGCCTCGGGGCCACGTCCTGCGTCATCGGCCCGGATCCGGCCAACCGCCGCGCCATCCGCGCCTATGAGAAAGCCGGTTTCCGCTACCTCAAGATCGTCCATGTGATCACCGACGGCGAGGAGGAAGACGAATACGTGATGACGATCACGCCGGACGAGCTCCCCGGAGTCGCGCGGTTCACGCGAGAAACGTCGAAAGGAGCCGACAATGAGCGAAGTGGGTCCGTTGGATAACCTGCGGCCGCCGGAGCCGGTCATCGTGCTCGACCTCTTCCCGGAGGAACGCGCGGCGCTGCTCGGCCTGCTCGGCTCGGTCACGCCCGGACAGTGGGACGCGCCGACGGCCTGCGCCGGCTGGTCGGTGAAGGATGTTGCCGCCCATGTGCTGGCCGACGACTTCGGACGGCTCTCACGTGGCCGCGACGGCTACCGCGCCCATGGCCCTCGCCCGGCCGAACCGCTCCTGACATTCATCGATCGGCAGAACGCCGAATGGATTGTCGCCGCCCGGCGGCTCAGCCCGCGGGTGCTGGTCGATCTCCTGCATCGCACCAGCGAGGAGACCCAGGCGTACTTCGCCGGGCTCGACCCGTTCGCGCTCGGCGGTCCGGTCAGTTGGGCCGGACCCGAGCCCGCGCCCATCTGGCTCGATCTCGCCCGCGAATACACCGAGCGCTGGCACCATCAACAGCATATCCGCGACGCCGTTGATGCTCCGGGACTGACGACGCCGCGCCTCTTCGCGCCCGTGCTGGAAACCTTCGTCCGCGCCCTGCCGGTGACCTTTCGCAATGTCGCCGCGCCCGGTCGAACGGTCGTCGCCCTGCGCATCTCCGGCGACAGCGGCGGCGATTGGGCCGTCGTCGGCGAGCGCAATAGCTGGACGCTCTTCACGGGCGATCCGCTCCATCCCGATGCCCGCGTCACCATCGACCAGGAGACCGCCTGGCGTCTCTTCACGAAAGGCATCACTCCGGAAGGCGCCGCGCACGCTGCCCGCATTGACGGCGATCAGGCCCTCGGCCAGCTCGTGCTGCAAACGGTCGCGATCATTGCATAGGACATCTCGACCCACATTCTCTGGAGCGTCGAATCGCGGGAGCGTCGAATCACGCTGTCGGTCGGTCTTGCGAGGGGAACGCCGCCTCGTCTGGGACGACTGGAACTTGCCTCACATCGTGCGTCATGACGTGACGCCCGATGAGGTCGAGGCTGCCTGCCATGCGCAACCCGTGTTCTTCAAACAGAGCTACAAAGGGCGCATCATGATTTTCGGAATGACGCCTGCCGGACGATTGCTGGCCATTGTCATCGGTCCGGTTCCCGACGCGCCCGCCGGCACGTTCTATCCGTTTACCGCGCGAACGGCGCATCGCAGCGAGCGCCGCGACTACGAGCGGTTGAAGGAAGGTCCAATATCATGACGAAATCCAAACCATCCGTTGATCTCGGCTATCCGACGCCGGCGCACGGGCGGATTCCATCCTTCCAGAATGTCGAGGAAGAGGCGGAGTTTTGGGATACGCACAGCTTCACTGAGTTCGACGAGGAGTTG
>JAICKJ010000290.1 GCA_025928015.1 Thermomicrobiales bacterium | reverse complement strand
TGGCCAGCGCGGTCAGGAGCAGGCCCTTTGCGTCGTATGGGTTGCTCGGATAAACGACCGTCAGACCGGGGATGTGGGCGAACCATGCTTCCAGCGACTGCGAATGCTGGGCCGCTGAGTTGTTGCCGCCGCCGACGTGCATACGGATCACGACCGGGCATTTCACCTCGCCGCCAAGCATGTAGCGGATCTTGGCGGCCTGATTAACGATCTGGTCCATGGCGATCGCCGCGAAATCCATGAACATCAGGTCGGCGACGGCGCGTTCGCCGCAGAGCGCTGCCCCGATCGCGAGGCCGGTAAAGCCTTCCTCGGCGATCGGCGTATCGCGTACGCGGCCATCCGGCACACCCCAACTGGCGGCGAAACGCTCAAGGTCCTCGCCGATGTACGTCACGCGCGGATCGGCCAGAATCGCCTGGGTCATTGCCTCGTTGAGCGCCAGCTGATAGCCGAGTTCGCGCTCGCCGGGCGGTGGCGCTTCGGGGAAGGTCGGACGCGGACCGTAGACTCCGCGTTCGAGCTCTGCCGGGTCGGGCCGGGGTGCAGCTTCGGCGGCAGCCAGCGCCTGTTCGAGCGCCCCGTCGATCGCATCCTCAATCGCCTGGCGGAGTGCCGGGCCGTCCGGCAGTGCATCATCGACGTAGGACGCCAGCAGGAAGAGCGGATCGCGCTTCAGCCAGGCTTCTTTTTCGTCGATGGGCCGGTCGTCGGGGTAGCCGGAGAGATGCGGCTGATGGCGGTAGGTGTTGCAGACGAGCAGCGTCGGTCCGCCACCGGATCGCGCTCGCTCGACCGCCTCGACGGCCGCAGTGTAAACGGCCAGCGCGTCGTTGCCGTCCACCGTCACGCCTGGCATACCGTAACCGGCCGCACGCTGGGCGATGTCGCGCTGGTGCTGATGGTCCACCTGCGCCACGCTGGAGGCGTACAGGTTGTTCTCGCAGACGAAGATGGCCGGGAGCTGCCAGACGGCGGCCATGTTCAGCCCCTCGTGGAAGGCGCCGATGTTGACCGCGCCATCGCCGAAGAAGGCGACCGAGACGCGGTCGGTTCCCTGCCGCACATGGGCGTAGGCGGCGCCGGCAGCGAGCGGGATGCCCGCGCCGACGATCCCATTGGCACCGAGGATGCCGAGCGAGAGGTCGGCGATATGCATCGAGCCGCCGCGACCGTGGCAGTAGCCGTTCTCGCGTCCGAGTAGCTCACCGAACATGCGCTCGACATCGCCGCCCTTGGCGATCAGGTGTCCGTGGCCGCGATGGGTGCTCGTGATCGTGTCGTCGGTGCGCAAGGCGGCGCAGACCGCCGTGGCGACCGCTTCCTGACCGATCGAGAGGTGCGCGATGCCCTCGATGCGCCGCATCTCGATCAGGTCGGCAACGGTCTCCTCGAAGCGGCGAATCGTCGTCGCCGTGCGAAACATCCGCTCCACCAACGCCGCATCGGTTGCCGGCTGCGTTGCCATCTCCGCACCTCCCAGGGGATTGCCCTCCAACTTTTCGCTCAGAGTATCGCACGACCGGCGGACGGCCGATGTGCGATCATGCCTGCGGTAAACTGGATGTCGGTCAAGGGAGAGGGAAGCATGGTCAACGACGATCAGGTAGCCGAGGCGAAGGCGCGCATTGCGGCGGAAGTGGGGCGGCTGCATTCACGCTTTATCGACATGTCGCATCAGTTGCACGGCAATCCGGAGCTGGCGTTCGAGGAGTACAAGGCGGCTGAGCTGCTCACCCATGAGCTGGAGGAGCAGGGGTTCGATGTGCAGCGCGGCGTCGCCGGGCTGGATACGGCGTTTGTCGCGACGTATGGTAGCGGCGAGCCGGTTGTCGCGCTGCTGGCCGAATTCGATGCGTTGCCGAAGATCGGTCACGCCTGTGGGCACAATCTGATCGCGACCTGGGGCGTCGGCGCCGGGATCGCCCTGCGGCGTGCATTGCCGGATATTCGGGGGACGATCAAGGTGATCGGCACGCCGGGTGAGGAAGGCGGTGGCGGCAAGGTCATCATGGCGAAGGAAGGCATCTTTGCCGGGCTCGATGCGGCGATCATGATGCACCCGCGCGATGTCACCTATCTCGATCGCGGCTCGCTGGCGGTCACGCCGTACGAAATTGAGTTCTTCGGCAAGAGCGCGCACGCGTCCAGCGCGCCGGAGAAGGGGATCAACGCGCTCGATGCGCTCTTGCAGGTCTTCTTCAGCGTCAACGCCCTGCGCCAGGCGTTCCGACCGCATACACGCATCCACGGTGTCATCACCAATGGCGGCGACGCGGCCAACGTCATCCCCGATTACACGTCTGGCTCGTTCCTGGTGCGCGCCAACGATCAGGCGTACCTGGAGGAGCTGAACCAGCGCTTCGTCGATATCGTCAATGCGGCCGCGCTCGCCACGGGCGCGACGGTCAAGATTACCGAAGGGCTCAGCTACAAGCAGCGCGTCTGCAATACGCGCTTAGTCGAACTCTTCGGCGAGAATCTCGATGCGCTTGGTGTGCCGCATGAAGTCCCGGCGCAAGATGTCGGCGTCGGCTCCAGCGACATCGGCGATGTCAGCCAGCTCGTGCCGACGATCCACCCG
This sequence comes from Thermomicrobiales bacterium, assembly GCA_025928015.1. Taxonomy (GTDB): domain Bacteria; phylum Chloroflexota; class Chloroflexia; order Thermomicrobiales; family UBA6265; genus JAICKJ01. The sequence continues at coordinate 2,135 of JAICKJ010000290.1, read as the reverse complement.
TATTTGCAGATTTGCGAGCGCGGCATCGGCGGTCACACGCCGGAGTTCGAGCAAGCCGCCGGCAGCGCCCGCGCCGACGACCTGACGGCCACCGGTGCCACCGCCCTCGCCTGGACCGCCGCCGACGTCCTGCTCCGCCCCGACGTCCGCCAGGAGCTGCGCGAGACGTTCCGGGAGCAATTGGGGAGGGATCCGCAGCGGTAGCGAGCCGCCCGTGCTTCGTAGACGAAATTCCTGCGGGATTGAGCAAAGATCTTCTCAGTCCCGCGCACGGGACTTCGTCTACGGAGGCCGGGACCTCGGTCCCGGACAACTGGCCCCTTGACACCGTCCGAACAGCCGCCTAGAATACGAACAGATGTTCTAATCTCGTTCGGGTTCGGCTTGGAGGCGGCGATGGTCGATCAGTGGCAGCGGGTGATCGTGCATGCCGATCTTGATGCGTTCTTCGCCTCGGCTGAGATCCTGCGCCGGCCGGAGCTGCGCGGGTTGCCGGTGATCGTCGGCGGCCAGCCGGGCGGGCGCGGCGTGGTGGCCGCCGCCAGCTATGAGGCACGTGCCTATGGCGTCCATTCGGCGATGTCGGCTGCGCAAGCGCACCGGCTCTGCCCGCAGGCGATTTTCCTGCCGGGCGACGGCGACTACTATCGCGAGCTCTCGCAGCGCTTCCGGCGCATCCTCGAAAGCTACAGCCCGCTGGTCGAGATGGTAAGCATCGACGAGGCGTATCTCGATCTGAGCCACGCCGGACGCTCGTTCGCGTCGCCGGGCGTCGCCGCCGAGGCGATCAAGCGGTACGTGCGCGACGAGCTTGGTTTGGTCGTCTCGCTCGGCGTCGCGACGAGCCGCATGGTCGCCAAGATCGCCTCCGATCTGGATAAGCCGGATGGCCTGCGTGTTGTGGAGGCGGGTGAGGAAGCGCGCTTCCTGGCGCCGTTACCGGTCGAACGGATGCCGGGCATCGGACCGAAGGCGACCGCGAAGCTGCACCAGAACGGCATCGAGACGCTCGGGGCGCTCGCGAGGCTGTCGCCGGTGCTGCTCGAGCCGATCTTCGGCAAACGAGCGGTTGAGGTGCTGCAACGCGCTCGGGGCATCGATGACCGGCCGGTTGAACCGGAGGGTGGGCCGCGTCGCTCGGTCGGCCACGAACGGACGTTCAGCCATGACCTGTCGCATCTGGTCGAGATCGAGCGTTCACTTTATCAGCTGGCCGAACAGACCGGGCGCGATCTGCGCCGACGCGGACTGCGCGCCGGCAGTGTCGCGCTCAAGCTGCGCTACAGCGATTTCGAGACGGTTGGAAAGCAACGGCGGTTCGCCCGGCCGACCGATTCACATCGCGAAATAGTGAGCATCGCCATCGAACTGGCGCACGAACTGCTGGCGCAGCGGCGCGCGCCGATCCGGTTGCTCGGCGTGCGCGTCACGACGCTGAGCGATCTTGCCATTCAGCTGCCGCTTTTCGAGGTCGATCCGCTGCGTCAGCGGCGGCTCAACCTGGCGCTCGATCAGCTCGTTGAACGGCACGGCCGGGGGATCATCCAGCCGGGCTGGCTGCAGCCGCGTGAGACGCAGCGTGAAGTGATGCATCCATTCTTGCAGCCGTTCGATGCCGGACAGGGGCATGGATAGGGAAAGGGGGAAACGGTGCAACCATACGAGCACGACGACCGCGGCATCCGCTGGGTCTGCGATTGCTCGAATCCGCCGGTGCTGCTCGCGATCTACGATCAATCGGGTCGCATCGAAATTAAGGTGCGTGATCGCTATTACATCGCGCACGACGAACTGCAGGCGACGTGTCCGCGCTGCGGCACGCGCCATGTGTTGAATATCCGCCAGTCGCCAGCGTTGTAGCCCCAGCATCCGGGCGACCAGATAGCCGGACCGCACAACCGTTCATCCCACACCTCCGAGCTCATGAGAGCCAAACGATCTCCCGGAGCGCCCGAGCGCCCAGACCTCAGACTCGCCGGTAATGCCGGCGGACGAGGAGTTCGGTTATGTCTCTCACGCCACGCTTGCCCGCATCGCTCGGCGATTTCAACGCGACTCCGGAACTGGACCAGGTGCTCGGCGCGCTGGCGCGCCGGGCACGCCATGATCCCGTTGCTCGTAACACGCTCTACGGA
>JAICKJ010000337.1 GCA_025928015.1 Thermomicrobiales bacterium | reverse complement strand
TCATCGGCATGGTCGTCTCGGGCGTGGCACCCGCCGCCGGCGCCGGCATGCCGGGGATTTTCGGCTTCTGGCTCGATCCCGGTGTCAACACGAGGTGGTAGATGCCCGGCTTGCCCGCCTTGACGAGCGCTTCGACCCGGTTTCCCGCCGACATCATCACCACGTCAGTTGGCTCGGGGGCGGCGTGAGTCAGACCGTCCCAGCCGAGGACCTGGAAGTCGTGGCCCTGGAGCGTCAGGGACATGAACTTGCCCTCAGCCGCGTTCAGCATGCGCCAGCGCTGCACCTCGCCCGGATACATCGTGATCTTTGGATTCAGGACTCCGTTGACGGTATAGAAGATGTGCGTGCGGGGGTAGAACGCCTGGGATTTGGACGGATTCGGGATGGGGTCGAGGAGCTGAAAGTCATCACCGACCTCCAGCGCCTGCAGGACCATGATTTGCTCCTTCGCCGCCTTGACCTCCTCGACCCGATCGATCTCCCCGCGCCCGACGAGCATACCGGCCATGCCGCCACGCACCTGCTGCGCCACGGCGCCGTGGCGATGCGGGTGATACCAGAAGATGCCACCCGGATGGTCGTTGGGCAGCGGGATCTCATACTGTTGCGTGCCGCCCGGCGGGATGTCGAGGAAGATGTTGTCACCATGGCCCGACGGAGAGACGTGCAGGCCATGGGTGTGAAGATTGGTATTCGTCCACTGGTGCGGACGGGTCATGTCATGATGTGTATCCGGGGGCAGCTTCGGCAGATTGTTGACGAGGTTGACCTTGAGTGTATCGCCCGGTTCGAGCTCCCAGGTTTCGCCCGGCACGATGCCGTTGAATGTCACGGTTGTCACGGGTTTGGAAAGCCCGACATCGACCTTTCCCGGTTGACAGGTCAAATCGACGTTGAGGAGGCCGCCGGTGCTCGTGAGTATCCTGGGCTGCGGCAGCTCTTGTGGCGGTCGCTGCGTCACGACCGGCGTGGCCGTGCCGGGCAGGCGGATGATGGCTCCGGCGGCGCCAAGTGTTCCGGCGCGCACGAAGCTTCGCCGAGAGAAGTTGTGAACCATTCGCTGCTCCGTTCGAGCCCGCCCGCAAGGGGCTGGCGAATCCACCGAGCTCGTTTGCGGTGCGGCATGGTGACGGCGGCGGCGCGCAGCGATCGGCGGCCCGCGTCGAGGCAGGGATGCTTACGATGTTCGGCAAGGATCACGATCGGCGAGTCGTCGATGACTCGTTTTGGAACCCAAACTGACGCTAACATTGCAGTGCATGGGAGTCAATAGAAAGAGACATGATTTGATCGAGGCAAGTTCCGGTGGAGAGAGCGGCGATGTGGGAGTCAGCCAGCCGCATCTGATTGCCTATCGGCTCGGCGCTTCTCCACCGATGCGGCTCGTGCCGGCGGCGCGTGAGCGGGCGTGGATGGACGCGACGGGCGAACGGTTCGCCTACCGGTGCCTGCCGCTGAACATCGCCAACCAGTCCGGCTGGTGGATATTGAACAGCCACGCGCTCACGGTGACGTGGGATGGCGGGGGCGGTGTTGATGCGCTGCGGCTTGACTGGTGTTCTGGCGAGCCGCCATATCCGGCGATCAGCCACTTTGGCGATGGCATTCTCACCTGGCATCTGCCGTTTCTCTTCCGCACGCCGCCAGGCTGGAACCTGCTCGCGCGTGGTCCGGCCAATCTGCCGAAGTCCGGCACTTCAGCGCTGGAAGGAGTGGTTGAGACCGATTGGGCCGTCGCGACCTTCACGATGAACTGGAAGTTGACCGCGATCGATCAGCCAGTAACGTTTGAGCCCGGCGAGCCGATCTGCCAGCTCGTGCCGCAGCGGCGAGCGGAGCTGGAAGCGTTTGTGCCGGAGATCAGGGAGATGGGGGCGAATCCGGAGCTGGAAGCGGCATTCTCACAATGGTCGGCGAGTCGCTCGCAGTTTCTCGGCGAGCTCCAGGAGCCGGGATCGGAGGCGGTGCGCCGCAAGTGGCAGAAGGATTACTTCCACGGCGCGACACCGGATGGAACACGGGCGCCGGCCCATCAAACGAGGCTGCGGTTGCGTGAGTTCCGGGACCTCACCGCAAACAGCCGGCGCAGCGCCAATCTTCCGGATGAACGTTCGAGCGGGGTCCCGCGCGGATAGCGTTTTCCCGATTGCCTCTTTCCACCAGACCACCTCGTATTTATGATCCCATGGCGGAAATCGGGCAGATGGACGGGCCATCCGGCGCGTGAATCCTTATCCGGTGTCGGCTGACCTTATGGAGACGAGGAGAACATGGTTCATACGTTCGACCAGGAGGTTGAGGCGCGGCTGGTTCGCTACTGCCGGATCGACACGCAGAGCGATGAAACATCGCCCATCTCGCCCAGCACGGCGAACCAGCTTGATCTTCTGCGCCTGCTCGTCGACGAACTGCGAGAGATCGGCGCCAGCGACGTGACGTTGACCGACTACGGCGCGGTGTTGGCCACCATTCCGGCAACGATCGAGCGTGATTCGCCGGTGGTCGCATTCCTCGCCCACGTCGATACATCGCCTGCGTTCAATGCCTCAGGCGTGAAGCCGATCGTTCACCGACACTATGACGGCGGCGATATCGTCCTCCCGGACGATCAGCAACAGGTCCTCTCGCCGAAGCATTCCGCGTACCTGGGGTCGAAAACCGGCGACGAAATCATCACATCGAGCGGCACGACGCTGCTCGGCGCTGACGACAAGGCCGGTGCCGCGATCATCATGGCGATGGCGCGTCACCTGCTCGCCAATCCCGATCTTCCGCACAGTCCAATCCGGGTCTGCTTCACGCCGGACGAGGAGATTGGACGCGGCGTGCATCCCGATCTCCCCGGCGATCTCGGGGTTGATGTTGCCTACACGCTCGATGGCGGGCCGCTCGGCGAGGTCGTGTACGAGACGTTCTCGGGCGACAAGGCGGTGGTGCATATCGACGGCGTGTCGATCCACACCGGGCACGCGAAGGGAGAGCTCGTCAACGCGCTGTATTTGGCATCGAAGATCGTTATGACGCTTCCGCAGGTGACCCTGACGCCGGAGACCGCCTCAGACCGGCAAGGCTTCATACATCTCTACCACATGAACGGCACCGCCGCCGCGGCCGACCTGCACTTCATTCTGAGGGACTTTGACGACGAGCTGCTGGCGGCGCACGGAAAACTACTGCGGCAAGTCTGTGAGACCGTCCAGGCGACGGAGCCGCGATCGGCGATCACCTGCGACATCACGCCGCAATATCGGAACATGCGGAACTGGCTCGAACGGGACATGCGGCCGGTTGATCTGGCGCGAGAGGCGTGCCGCCGGTGCGGCATCGAACCGTTCTCGGCGCCCACACGCGGCGGCACCGATGGGTCTCGCCTGACGGAGATGGGCGTGCCGACGCCCAATCTGTTCACCGGCATGCAGAACATTCATGGCCCGCTGGAATGGATCAGCGTTCAGGACATGAGCCGCGCCGTCACCGTCTGTCTCACGTTGGCACAGCTTGGGAGCGAACAGTGAGCGCGGCCGTCATGCCGCGCGCTGGATCGCTGGTGATTGAGGGTT
>JAICKJ010000187.1 GCA_025928015.1 Thermomicrobiales bacterium | reverse complement strand
TCGCTCTCGCCGTCCTTGATGACCAGATCATCCTGCAGCGGGATCACGTCCGCGTTCTCCTTGCCCTGGGCATAGGCGCGGCCAAGCAGGTGGCCGTGGGCGTCCTGCAAGCTGAAGTCATAGGCCTGGACCTTGACATTGCCGCTAGAGACATTGGCGACCTTGATGGTGATGCCGACGTACTCGGTGCCCGGATCGGGCTCCTCGTACTTGCCAAAGTCCTTCCACGGCCGCTCGACCTTGGTGACCGAGACCGTGGCGATCTTCTTGTCGTTCTTGGAGTAGTAGATCGCCTGCTCGCCCACCTGGGGATCGACCGTGCCGGCCGCGCCGGATCCGGCGCTGGGGGTCGCCGCCGGCGTGCCCTGAGCAGCGGCAACCGCAGCCGAGCCGCCGGTCATGAAGAGCAGCGCGAAGAGGAGCGCGAAGAGTTTCCGCATTGAACCTGTTTCCTCCTGGTTCCGTCCCGTTTCCCGCTGGCGCCGGCGTATCCGGCACCCATTCACGGCTCCATGAAGCCAAAAGCGACACGGAGCCGCTCCCGGTTATACCAGCATCCAAGGTGGACGTTCCACTCCAACGCGCGTAGTCGAGTCCTGAATTGTCGTTCTTTGCCCGCGTGCTGGCGCGTTTTCCGCCGCTCGTTGCGTTCGTAGTAGTGAGCGGATTAGAACATTTGTTCTTCACGAAAAGAGGGCACCATGAGCGGTAATCATGCCGCGCGGTGCATGGCGGTCGGGTGTGGACGGTTCGTGCCGGCCGGCGAGATCTTCTGCCGGCGGCACGCGGTGGATGACGAGCATGACGTGGAGACGCTCGCTCCGGACGAGTCGGCGCACCGGCAACGGAGCGCGGAATTCCGGCGGCGGCTGGCGGAGGGGGATTACCGGTCGCTCTTCGACGAGCAGATCGCGCGGGCGATGGCCCAGGCGGCCGCCGGCGACGGGGTCTTCGACGAGCTGGGCGCCTTGCGGTTCGTGATGGCGCGGCTGCTCTTCGAGGAAGAGGACCTGACGCACCTGGCGACGAACGTCGCCGGGGTCGCGGTGCAGACGGCGCGGGCACAGAAGCTCCTCAACGGCGAGGCGGCGGTGCGGTTCACCGACGCGGTGACGCGGATCTTGATCGAGTTGGATGGGGAATGAGAGAGATTTCTCGACAAGCTCGAAATGACGGTTTACGGCCCCACCAAGAGGCAATGATGGTTGGCCCGGAGGACGAAAGGAGCGCGAGATGGCTGATCCGGTGACGGGGCTGCCGCGGGCGGGGCCGGAGACGGCATCGCAGATGCACGCGTTGCGGGCGCAGGTGCACAAGCTGCGGTGTGGACAGGAGGGGGAGCAGGGGGTCGATCTGCGGCCGGCGAACGCCTACGAGGCGGTGACCCGGCAGATGGTGGAGGACATCGCCGCCGAGCTGCGGGAGATCAAGGGGCGGCTCAACAATCTGCTCTTCATGATCGCCGCGGCGGTGCTGCTCGACATCATCGCCCGGGCGCTGGGCGGATGAGCGGCACCAGCCCGACGCTGCGCCGGGCATTGACTGATGCCGGCGCGTTCTCCGCGCTGCTGCTGCCGGAGCACGCGCTGCGAGGCTACCAATTGCCGGCGGCGCGGGCGATCGCGGCGAGCGTGCTGGGGAAGGAGGGACGGCAGTTCGCGCTCGTCTTCAGCCGCCAGGCCGGCAAGGACGAGACGCTGGCGCAACTGCTCGCCTTCCTGCTCGTGCGGCACGCGCGCAAGGGCGGCTCGATCGTCGTCGCGGCGCCGACCTTCCGGCCGCAGGCGGCGCTCTCGCGCGGCCGCTTGCTGGAGCGGCTGCGAGGCAGCCCGGTGCTGGCGCCGCTGGTGACGACGAGCGACGGTTACGCGGTCAACGTCGGGCGGGCGTCGGCGCGGTTCCTCTCGGCGGGTCGCTCGGCGAACGCGCGCGGACAGACGGCCGACCTGCTGCTGGTCGCGAACGAGGCGCAGGACATCGCGCCGAACACCTGGGACGCGGTCTTCGATCCGATGGCGGCGAGCACGAACGCGACGACGCTCTTCCTCGGCACGGTCTGGAGCCGGCAGACGCTGCTCGCGCGGCAGATGCGCTTCCTGCGGGAGCGGGAGGCGGACGACGGCGCGCAGCGGGTCTGGCTGGTGCCGTGGGAGCGGGTCGCGGCGGAATTGCCGGTCTACGGCGCGCGGGTGCGGGCGCGGATGGAGCAGCTCGGCCCGTCGCACCCGTTCATCCGCACCGAGTATTGCCTGGAGGAGCTGGACGGCGACGGCGGGCTCTTCCCGCCACACCGGCTGGCGCAGATGCAGGGGGACCACCCGCGGCGGCACCGGGCGGAGGCGGGCAAACGGTACGCGCTGCTGCTCGACGTCGCGGGCGAGGAGGAGGCCGGGACAGGACCGGAGGCGTTCGACAACGCGGCCCGGCGCGACAGCACGGCGCTGACCGTCGTGGAGGTGATCACCGGCGGAGGACGACCCGTCTACCACGTCGTGGACCGGCGAGCATGGACGGGGACCCGGCACACGGCGCTCCACGCGACGTTGGTCGACCTGGCGCGAAATGTCTGGAAAGCGAGCTGGATCGTGGTCGACGCAACCGGCGTGGGGGCCGGGCTGACGTCGTTCCTGTCCGAGACGCTGGGACGGAGCGGGACGCAGGTGCTGCCGTTCGTCTTCACCGGCGCGAGCAAGAGCGCGCTCGGCTGGGATTTTCTCGGCCTGATCGACTCCGGCCGCTTCAAGGAGTACCGCGACGATGCGGCGCAGGCGACGGCGGCCGGCGAGACGACGCGCATCTTCCGCCAGCAACTGGCGGCGACGACGTACGAGGTGCTGCGTGGGCCAGGGAACCAGCTCCGCTGGTCGGTGCCGCTCAGCGCCGGGCACGACGACCTGGTGATCAGCGCGGCGCTGACGGCGGTGCTGGACGGGCTGGAGTTGCGGCCGCGAATCGCGGTGGGGACGTAGAAGGCCCCCTCCCCCAATCCTGGGAGAGGGGAGCACGTCGTTCCGATTCTGCCGTATACCGGCGTCCGCATAGGGGCCGATCTCGTATCAGCCCGGCACTGGCAACCCGGGGCGTGATGGTTGGGTGGCCGGGCGATCACATGGGATCGCCCCTACACGAACGCCCGATATCCGCAACCCACTTCCCAACAGACTTCCCTCTCCCCAGGTTGGGAGAGGGGTTGGGGATGAGGGCCGGCTACACCCGCCGGATGCTTCGGATCGTCACCGGCGGCTGGAGCATCTGGCCGTCGGCGGGTCGCTGCTGGATGGCGCGGACGACGTCCATGCCGTCCGTGACCTGGCCGAAGGCGGCGAAGCCCTGGCCGTCCGGGTTGCGCGGACCGCCGAAGTCGAGCGCGGGCCAATCGCCGACGCAGATGAAGAAATCGGAGACGGCGCTGTCGGGCGTGAAGCGGGCCATCGAGATGGCGCCGTCGCGGTGCGTCAGGCCAGTGTCGCGGGTGCGTTCGAGCGAGATCGGCGGCCGCTGCTCATCCGAGCGGCTGGGGTCGATGCCACCCTGGATGACCTCGATCGGCACGGTGTCGTTCGGCAGTTGGCGACGATCGGCGGCGGGGTCGATGCCGGCGCCGATGGCCGCATCCCGGAGGCCGGCGTTCGACTGATTGTCGGCGCGGACGGTGCGATGGAAGCGGCCGCCGTCGTAGAAGCCGCCATCGACGTAGAAGAGGAAATTGGCCGTCGTACCCGGCGCGCGCGCCGAATCGAGCGCAACGGTGATTGGGCCGAGTTCGGTTTCGATACGCACCGTCACCGGCGCGGCCTGTTCATCCTTGTGCGTCACGCGTTGTTTGCTCCTTCATCAACGGATTATCGACAGACCGGCGGGATCGTACCCGGCCGGAGGCGCGCCGTCGAGACGGCGGCGCGGGAAAGGAGACCTGACCATGACCGGACTGATCACGCCCGAGGAGATGACGAGCGCGCCGGAGACACGACCGGCATCACCGGAGGAGACCCCGGTGGCGCCCATGACGGACGATCTCGCGGCCGTGCGGGAGCTGATTGTCCGCACGCACGCGGACGCGGTGCCGGAGCTGATCGACGGCGCGACAATCGGGGAGCTGCTGGCGAGCATCGAGCCGGCGCGGGAAGCGTTCGCCCGGATCGCGGCGCTGTCCGCGCCGCCGGGGCAAACCGTCCCAGCCGTGCCAGCCGGCGGCGCGCATCCGGCGCCGATCGACCCGAAGTCCCTCTCCCCGGCCGAGAAGATCCGCCGCGGCCTCGGCGCCGCAGGCGCTTCTTAGGCGCCGCAGGCGCTTCTTAGGGCGCTCTTTTCTGGCTGATCGCCCCATCGGCGTATCGCGAACGCCGGCACCACCGGTTCTTCTGTTCTACCTGATCGAAGGAGTCCCCCATGGCCCTGACCAAAGCCCAGGCGGCGCCCCTCAGCAACGATCTGCTGCTCGCCGGCGTCATCGAGACCATCGTCAACGAATCGCAGCTCCTCCACTTCCTCCCCTTCATGGAGGTCACCGGCACCGCCGTCCGCTATGCCCGCGAGACCACCACGGGCACGACCACCTGGTACGACGTCGGCGATACCTGGACCGAATCCACCGCCACCTTCTCCGAACAGACCGCCACCCTCAAAATCCTCGGCGGCGATGCCGACGTCGATAACTTCATCGCCGCCACCTACGCCGATACGAACGACATCGAGGCGGAGATCATTCGCGAGAAGGCCAAGTCGGTCGCCTACTCCTTCTCGACCGCCTTCTTCACCGGCAACGCCGTCACCAACCCGAAGCAGTTCGACGGCGTCAACCGCCTCGTCACCGGCGCCCGCGCCATGTCCATGGGCACCAACGGCGCCGCCCTCACGCTCGACAAGCTCGACGAGATGATCGACATGGTGAAACCCGGCAAGCCGGAACTGTTGCTCATGTCGAAGCGCACCCGGCGCCAGCTGAAGGCGCTGCGCCGGGGCTCGGGCAACATCCTGGAGGTCAATGTCCGCGACTTCGGGCTGCAGGTGGAGACCTACGACGGGATCCCGATCATCGTCGACGACTTCCTGCCGGAGAACGAAACCCTCGGCACCGGCACGAACCTGAGTTCGATCTACGCGTTCAAGTTCGGCCAGGGCGCCGGCCTGATGGGGCTGGAGCACGGCGGCATCCAGGCGGAGCGCGTCGGCGAGCTGGAGACGAAGGACGCGACCCGGACCCGGCTGAAGTGGTACTGCGGCCTGGCCCTCTTCAACGAGCTCGGCGCGGCCCGCCTGCAAGGCATCACCGCCTGACGTTCGGCCCGCACATCCTCCCCTGCGTCGTGGCGCGAGTTTTGCCGGATGAATGCACGCAGGCCCGTGCGAGACGAGTCAGGCAATGGAGGATGTCATGGATCTGCCCCTCAAGGATCGACACGAAGCCGGCCGGCAGCTGGCCGCCAAACTCAAGGATTTGCGGGGCCGGAACGATCTGGTCGTCCTCGGTCTGCCACGTGGCGGCGTCCCGGTCGCCTACGAGATCGCGATGGCGCTCGGCGCGCCGCTGGACGTCTTCATCGTCCGCAAGCTGGGCGTGCCGGGACACGAGGAACTGGCGATGGGCGCGATCGCGACCGGCCACGTCCGCGTACTGAACGACGAGGTCGTGCGCGAGGCGCGCATCACGCCGGAGGTGATCGACGCGGTCGCCGCCACGGAAGGACGCGAGCTGCAACGGCGCGAACGGGCCTATCGCGGCTCCCGGCCGGAACCGGCCGTGCGCGACCGGACGGTTATCCTGGTCGACGACGGGCTGGCGACCGGCAGCACGATGCGAGCGGCGGTCGAGGCGATGCGCAAGCTCGGCCCCCGGGAACTGATCGTCGCGGTGCCGGTGGCCGCCGAATCGACCTGCCGGACCTTCCGCGGCGACGTCGACCGGATCGTCTGCATGGAGACGCCGGAGCCGTTCTACGCGATCGGGCTCTGGTACGAGGATTTCGCGCCGACGACTGACGAGGAGGTCCGCTCGCTGCTGGCGCAGGCGGTCCGGAAGACCGGCATCGCCACGTTGCGGCCGGTCGGCAGCGGCGACGGGCAGACCGTACCCGACAAGCTGGCCCGGCAGATCAAGCCGCTCACCGGCGCGTGGCATGACTACGACCATCTGCTGGATTTGATCGGCGACGCGCGGCTGGTGCTGATCGGCGAGGCGACGCATGGCACGGAGGAGTTCTACCGCGAGCGGGCCGTCATCACTCGCCGGCTGATCGAGGAGCGCGGATTCGACGCGGTCACGGCCGAGGCCGACTGGCCGGACGCCTTCCGCGTCGACCGCTATGTTCGCGACCGCAGCGACGACCACTCCGCCGACGAGGCATTGAGCGACTTCCAGCGATTCCCGCAGTGGATGTGGCGCAACACGGTCGTGGTCGATTTCGTCAACTGGTTGCGCGCCCACAACCGCGATCAGGCGGAGGAGCGGCAGGCGGCCTTCTACGGGCTCGACCTCTACAGCCTCAACGCCTCGCTGAACGCGGTCGTCGCGTACCTCGACAAGGTCGATCCGGAGGCGGCCGACCGGGCGCGGCAACGCTACGCCTGCTTCGACCACTACGCTGACGACCCGCAGTACTATGGCTACGCGACGAGCCTCGGACAGCAGGAGCCGTGCGAGGACGAAGTCGTCAACCAGCTCATGGAAATGCGCCGCCACGCCGCCGATCTGGCGATGCGCGACGGCCATCTGGCCGGCGACGAGTTCTTCTCGGCCGAGCAGAACGCGCGACTGGCGAAGAACGCCGAGGAGTACTACCGCTCGATGTTCCGCGGCCGCGTCTCCTCCTGGAACCTGCGCGATCAGCACATGGCGGAGACGCTCGACGCGATCCTGAACCACATCCAGACCCAGCGCGGGCGACCGGCGAAGGTCGTCGTCTGGGCGCACAACTCGCATCTCGGCGACGCCCGGGCGACGCACATGGGCGACGAGGGCGAGCTCAATCTCGGGCAGCTCGCCCGCGAGCATCATCCGGAGGAGACGTTCCTGATCGGGCAGACGACCTATGATGGCACCGTAACCGCCGCCTCCGGGTGGGACGCGCCGGCGGAGCGCAAGAACGTGCGGCCGGGGATGACGCAGAGCTACGAGGCCCTTTTCCACGATCTCGGCCAACCGGTCTTCCTGCTCTCGCCCCATGACGGCGAGCTGCCCTTCACGTCGAGCCGGCTGCAACGCGCCATCGGCGTGATCTACAAACCGGAGACGGAGCGCTGGAGTCACTACTTCGACGCCCGGATCGGCGAGCAATTCGACGCGGTGCTCCACCGCGACACGACGACGGCGCTGGCGCCGCTGGAACGGACCGCGCGCTGGGAGGCTGGCGAGATGCCCGAGACCTATCCGACCGGCGACGAGCCATTGGCCAGGCCGCTGGCCAGCCGCCGGACGGCTTGACCGCGATGAACGCGAACCACGCGCAGGCGACGCGCAAGGAGGTCAACATCCCGGCCGACGGCGCGTTGCTGGCCGGGACGCTGAGCGTCCCGGCCAGCGCGGCGGGTCTCGTCCTCTTCGCCCACGGCAGCGGCAGCAGCCGGTTCAGCCCGCGCAACCAGCAGGTCGCGGCGGCGCTGGAACAGGCGGGGCTCGGCACCCTGCTCTTCGACCTCCTGACCGCGCAAGAGGCGGCGATCGACGAAGTCACGCGCCAGTTCCGGTTCGACATCCCGCGGCTGGGACGCCGGCTGGTGGCGACGACGGACTGGGCGCGGGAGCGTCGCGCCGAGCTGCCGATTGGCTATTTCGGCGCCAGCACCGGCGCGGCGGCGGCCCTGATCGCGGCGGCGGCGCGGCCGAATGACGTCCGCGTGGTCGTCTCCCGCGGCGGCCGCCCGGATCTGGCCGGCGAGGCGCTGGACGCCGTCCGCGCGGCGACGCTGCTGATTGTCGGCAGCGAGGACCGGCAGGTCATCACGCTGAACACGACCGCGCTCGACCGGATGCGCTGCACGCGGCGGCTGATGCTGGTCCCCGGTGCGACGCACCTCTTCGAGGAACCCGGCGCGCTGGACGAGGTGACGCGCCTGGCGACCGAGTGGTTCAAGCGGTATCTGACGTAGGGGCGCCCGGCGTGCGTCCGTTGCTGCCGGCCGGTCCGTCCTGCCCTTCCCAATCCGCTAAAGGTGTCATTCCGAGCGCACGAGGAATCTCTCTGGTGAGCGCAGCGAACGCCTGCCACGCCGGCCTCGGGTGCCACCAATCCGCGTGGCTGTCATTCGTTACCATGTCCCTGGCTCCTGGTGGCGGAGACTGGGAGCACGATCCGACCGATTCCGGCATGACTGTGTCATTCTGCCGTTGAGGGCCAGGTCAGTTGCGTCACTGGAATCGGATGGTGGCCGATGATCG
>JAICKJ010000383.1 GCA_025928015.1 Thermomicrobiales bacterium | reverse complement strand
GTTTTTGTCACCGGCGGCCGGGGTGCAATCGGGCTATATGATCGCGCAGTACACGGCGGCGGCGCTCGTTTCCGAGAATAAGACGCTGGCGCATCCGGCGAGCGTCGATTCGATTCCGACCTCGGCCGGGATGGAAGATCATGTCAGCATGGGGCCGATCGCGGCGCGTGGCGCGGTGAGCATCCTCGCCAACACGGCGCATGTGCTGGCGATCGAACTGCTCTGCGCCGTGCAGGGCGTCGAGCAGCATGAGCCGCTCCGCGCCGGGCGTGGCGTCGTCGAGGCCGCCGAGCGGCTACGGGCGGCAATCCCACCACTCACCGCCGACCGCATGCTCTCGCCCGACATCGAACGCGTCACCGAACTGATCCGCACGGGCGAGTTTCGGCTGAGTGAGTTTGGGGAGTAGAGCGGAGAGCCGCCCTTCCGTCAAATAAGGAGGCATCTCAATGACATCTGAATCACCGACGCCCGCCAGGCACGAAGCGGTGCGGGCGCCACGCGGGACGAGCCGCAGCTGCAAGGGCTGGGAGCAAGAGGCCGCCATGCGCATGCTGATGAACAACCTTGATCCGGAGGTGGCCGAGAAGCCGGAAGAGTTGATCGTCTACGGCGGCACCGGCAAGGCGGCGCGCAACTGGGACTGCTTCGACGCGATCGTGCGCGAACTGCGTGAGCTGGAGAACGATCAAACGTTACTGGTGCAATCCGGCAAGCCGGTCGGCGTCTTCCGTACCCACGAGATGGCGCCGCGCGTGCTCATCTCCAATTCGATGCTGGTGCCACAGTGGGCCACCTGGGACGAGTTCCGGCGGCTCGAAGGACTTGGCCTGACGATGTACGGCCAGATGACGGCCGGCAGCTGGATTTATATTGGTACTCAAGGGATTTTGCAGGGGACGTACGAAACGTTCGCCGAGCTGGCGCGCCAGCATTTCGGCGGCTCGCTGAGCGGCAAGCTCGTCGTAACGGCCGGCCTGGGCGGCATGGGTGGCGCCCAGCCGTTGTCGGTCACCATGAACGGCGGCGTCGTGCTGATTGTCGAGGCCGATCCGGAGCGCATCGCCCGCCGTGTCGATACCGGCTATTGCGATGAGTCGACCGACGATCTGGATGGGGCCTTGCGCCGGGTGGAAGCGGCACGGAAAGCGGGTGAGCCACTTTCGGTCGCGCTGCTCGGCAACGCCGCCGAAGTGCTGCCCGAACTGCTGAAGCGCGATGTGCAGGTCGATGTCGTGACCGACCAGACGTCGGCGCACGACGCGCTCGGCGGCTATATCCCGGCCGAGATCACGCTGGAAGACGCGCTGGCGCTGCGCGAATCGGCGCCCGAGATCTACACACAGCGAAGCATGGCGAGTATGGCACAGCATGTGCGCGCCATGCTCGAATTCTCGCGACGCGGCGCCATCGTCTTCGACTACGGTAACAACCTGCGCGGTCAGGCGCTGGTGGCCGGGGTGAAGGACGCCTTCGACTATCCCGGTTTCGTGCCCGCCTTCATCCGGCCGCTCTTCTGCGAGGGGAAGGGGCCCTTTCGCTGGGCCGCGCTTTCTGGCGACCCGGAGGACATCTACCGTACCGACGAGGCGATCGCGCGGCTCTTTCCGGAAAACGAGGCGCTGAAACGTTGGCTGCGCCTGGCACGTGAGCAGGTGCCGTTCCAGGGGCTTCCCTGCCGCATCTGCTGGCTCGGCTACGGCGAACGCGACCGGGCCGGGCTGGAGTTCAACCGCATGGTGCGCGACGGCGAGTTGTCGGCTCCGATCGTCATTGGACGCGATCACCTCGATACCGGTTCGGTCGCTTCGCCCTATCGCGAGACCGAGGGGATGCGCGACGGCTCGGATGCCATCGCGGACTGGCCGATCCTCAACGCACTGCTCAATACGTCGGCCGGTGCCTCCTGGATCTCAGTGCATCATGGCGGCGGCGTCGGCATCGGCCTTTCGATTCACGCCGGTATGGTTGTCGTAGCGGATGGTAGCGAGCGCGCCGAGGAGAAACTGAGCCACGTGTTGCTGACCGATCCCGGAAGCGGCGTTATGCGGCACGCCGACGCCGGTTATCCTGAAGCGCTGGCGACGGCGCGTGATAAAGGTGTCCGCATTCCGATGGATCGCGGTGAGGCATGAGGCAATGGTGCGCATTTGTCCGATGGATGTCTCATGAAAGAGC
>JAICKJ010000198.1 GCA_025928015.1 Thermomicrobiales bacterium | reverse complement strand
TGCCTACGACTGGATGAAGTACGGCACCGTCACGACCGACGACGGTGTGACGATCCACTTCGCCGACGACCTGGCGGCGATCAACTGGATCAACGCCAATATCCACGGGTCGCCGGTCATCGCGGAGGCGAGCTTCGGCCCTTACCGCTGCGACGGCTCGCGCTTCTCGATCGCGACCGGTCTGCCGGACGTCGTCGGCTGGGCCTACCATGAGACCCAGCAACGGATCGCGAACGACCTCTACTCCCGGGAGAACGACCTGCGCATGCTCTACACGACGACCGACGTGGCGCAAAAGAAGACGGTCATCGAGCGCTATGGCATCGACTACATCATCGTTGGCCAGCTCGAGCGCAACTATCCGCAACTGACCCAGTACAACTGCCGGACGGCCGGCTCCGCCGAGGGGATCGACGCCTTCGGCCCCATGGAGCAGACGGGCGCGCTCACCGTTGCCTACCAGCACGGCACGACGACGATCTACAAGGTCAATATCTAGTCCGAGATTGGCGACGAACTTCCGCGCTCGCTATACTCGGCGTGTCAGACCGGGGTGTGGCGCAGCCTGGCAGCGCGCGGCGTTTGGGACGCTGAGGTCGGAGGTTCAAATCCTCTCACCCCGACCATGGATCACAGACACGAACGCGGGCGCCTCGCATTGAGGCGCCCGCAGTGCATTCGGCGGCCGAATCAGCTACCGGCTGTAGAACTCCACGACGAGGTGCTCGGCGCAGAGCACCGGAATCTCCTCCCGCGCCGGCGTGTAGTCGTACCGCGCGGTCAGGTTCGCCTCATCGAACGTCAGATACGGTGCGACCGGGCCATGAGCGAGGAAGTCGCCGAAAATGACGGACTTCCTGCTCCGTTCCCGCACGCCGATCACGTCGCCCGGCTTCAGCCGCATCGACGGGATCGTCGCCTTCTTGCCATTGACGAGAAAGTGACCGTGCGTGACGTACTGCCGCGCGGCGTAGATCGACGGCGCCAGACCCGCTCGCAGGACGAGCGAATCGAGCCGACTTTCGAGCACCTGGATCAGGTTCGCGCCGGTCGCGCCCGGCATCCGGACCGCCGTGGCATAGGCTCGGGCGAGCTGCTTCTCGCTGATGTTGTACTGGAAACGCAGCCGCTGCTTCTCCAGGAGTTGCGTGCCGTAGTCCGAGCGTCGGCGGCGCTGGCGCTGGCCATGCGCGCCGGGTAGGTACGGCCGGTGCTTCATATACTTTTGCGCTTTGGGGGTCAGCGCGACTCCCAACGCACGCGACTTCTTGACCTTCGCCCCCGTGAAATTCACGAGACATCTCCTACTGCGTGCTTCGTGCGGTCATCGCGACCGCCGGTCATTGCACCGGAGACAGCGCCAGTCGGCGCCCCGCCAGGCTGGCACGATACAGCGCTGGCGGCGTTTGCGGGCGAACCCAATTGGCTCCGGGAATGCCAACAAGAAAGCGCCGCCGACACGGCGGCACCGACCGATAAGTATACCGGGCGGGGGCGGATTACGTCATGTTATTTGGATGCGTGGACCGTTGGGCCGCGCCTCGCGACGGCGCCCGAGTGCTCGGTGGGCCACGCCTTCGGCCGGTCACGATCGAGCAGGGTGATGACCGCGATCAGGCCCAGGATGCCGGCCAGGAACGCAGCGACGCCGCCCAGCCCCATTGCCGCGCGCGGCCCGAACTGCTCCCCCACCCAGCCGACGATCGGGCCACCGATCGGCTTGGAGCCGATGAAGGCCATCATCCAGAAGGCGAGGACGCGACCGCGCATCTCCGGCGCGCTGAAGAGCTGGATCGTCGCATTCCCCCGCGAGGAGAAGCCGACCGACATGAAGCCGATGAAAACCATCCCGACCAGCGCGATTTCGAGCGTCGGGGAGAATGCGGTCAGCATCTCCGCGGCGCCGAAGCCGCAGGCGATCGTCGCCAGCAGCTTGACCGAGAGCTTGCTCGAGCTGGCGACGACGAGCCCGCCGATGACGGCCCCGACGCCCATCAAGGCGTTCATCCAGGCGTAGCCGGTGGCGCCGGCGTGGAAGGTCTGCGTCGCCATCAGGGGCAGCACGACCGAGAACTCATACGTGAACGTGCCGATGAGGGTCATCATGAGCAGGGCGATGAGGACCGGGTGGTTCGACTTCGCATAGGACCAGCCGGCGGCCATCTGGCCGCGCACCTTGCGGGCACGCGGCGACGCGTAGAATTCGTCGCTGTGCATCAGCAGGAGCGCGAGGACGACGAGCAGGTAGGAGCCAGCGTTGACGAGGAAGCACCCGGCCAGACCGATCGTCGCCACGAGGACGCCCGCGACCGTCGGGCCGATGATGCGCGCGAGACTCATCAGGGTCGAATTCAGCGAAACCGCGTTCTGGAGCTGATCCCGCCCCACCATCTCCATCACGAAGGCCTGTCGGGTGGGGCTGTCGATGACCCGGATACACCCATACACCAGGGCGAGGACGCCGACCATCCAGACCCGCGCCACATCCGTCGCGACCAGCACGCCCAGGACGAGTGCCTGTAGGGCGAACGCGGTTTGGGTGAGGTAAAGGACCAGGCGTTTCGGAAAGCGGTCGGCGACAACGCCGCCCCAAGGACCGGCCAGCAGCATCGGCAGCGATTGCAGGGCGATGATGACGCCGAGGTCCGTGCCGGAGCCGGTAAGATCCAGCACGAGGAGCGCCTGGGCGATCGACTGCATCCACGTCCCGCTCTGTGACAGACATTGCCCAATGAGATACAACCGGTAGTTGCGCACATTGAGCGAGGAGAAGGTCGGTTTGCCGAGACCGCGGAACGATGCCAAACGAAGCTGCCTTGCGAGTGTCTGCCTTACCGTTCGGTCGGTAAGACCTGAATTATATCCCGAATCGTGCTGGTCGTGTTGGGATGGGAACGGACGCCTGCACGGTCCAAACGACCCAATCCGGGACTGGCAATCCCGATTCCGTGGTCGCAATTTGGGCACCATGACGCCACCTAGAGCGTCCGCGGGTCCACTCCGCCGGAGCTACTTTGAGGCGCGAACGGGCGTGCCGAGCGGCGGCCGCGGCTTGCCCTGGCCGCCTGGTTCGCGCCCATTTCGCGCCGTCAGCCAGTTCAGCGCGAGCATGCCGAGGAGGCCGGCGACGATCGCGGCGCCGCCGCCGAGCCCCATCGCGGTGCGCGCGCCGAAGTGCTCCCCGACCCAGCCGACGATCGGGCCACCGATCGGGGTCGTGCCGAGAAAGGCCATCATCCAGAAGGCCATCACCCGGCCACGCATCTCGGGGGCGCTGAGCAACTGGATCGTGGAGTTGCCGCGGGACGTGAAACTCACCGAAAGGAATCCGACGACGAGCAGCGTCACCATCGCGACGAGGAGCGTCGGCGCGACGGCGGTGACCAGATCGGCGATGCCGAAGCCGACCGCCGTCAGCGCGAGCAGCTTGACCGAGGTCCGCGCCTGGCTGGCCACAACCAGACCGCCAACGACCGCGCCCACCCCCATGGCCGCGTTCATCGCCGCGTAGGCGGTCGCGCCGCCGTCAAAAACCTTGGTCGCCATGAGGGGAAGCACCACCGAGAACTCATAGGTGAATGTGCCGATGATCGCCATCATCAGCAGCGAAATCAGCACGGGATGATTGGATTTGACGTAGGCGATGCCGGCCGACATCTGACCGCGCATGCGCAGACTGCGTGGCGCTGGGTAGAGCTCATCCTCACGCATCAGAAACAGCGCTGCGACGATCAAGAGATACGACGCGGCATTCACGAGGAAGCAACCGGCGAGGCCGACGAGGGCGACCATGACGCCGGCGAATGTGGGCCCGATGACGCGCGCGAGACTCATGAGCGTGGAGTTGAGCGAGATAGCATTCTGCAGGTGGTCGCGGCCCACCATCTCCATGACGAACGACTGGCGGGTCGGGTTATCGACGAGCCGCACCACCCCGAGACCGAACGCCAGAGTGCCCACCATCCAGACCTGAGCGACATTGGCGACGACGAGCAATCCGAGGATCAACGCGAGGAGCCCGGCCGTCGCTTGCGTGCCGTAGAGGACGCGCCGCTTGGGAAACCGGTCGGCGACGACGCCACCCAGGGGACCGAGGACCAGGACCGGCAACGCCTGCAGTGCGACGATGATGCCGAGATCGACGCCGGAGCCGGTCAGCTTGAGGACGAGCAGATCCTGGGCGATCGACTGCATCCACGTCCCGGTCTGGGACAGCCCTTGGCCAATGAAATAGAGCCGGTAATTGCGAACCTTGAGGGAAGAGAACGTCTGATCACTGAACGCGCGGAGGGAAGCCAACCGACAGACCGCCTTGTCGAAGAAGGAGTAGATCGGCGGCTAGGCGTCATTGTCGTCGCCGTCGAATGTGCCGGCTCCTATCTTACCGTCCGGTAGGTAAGATTGCCAGATGCGAGCTGAACGGATTCGCGGCGATCGGCTATACTGCATTTGCTCTGCGGGAGTAACTCAGCTGGTAGAGTGTCTGCCTTCCAAGCAGAATGTCGCGGGTTCGAGTCCCGTCTCCCGCTCCAAGAAAAGCCCCCGAATCAAGGAAAACGACCGGTCAACGCAACCGGCCGTTTCCCGATGCTCCGCAAAAGGGTTCCACAAAGGGGTTCCGCTGCTCCCTCATCGCCCCTCCACCGGCCCTCGGTCCGCCTGGCGCTTACGCCAGCCAGGGCAGAGGGAATGGCGAGACGATGAACGTGGTGCCGTTGTTCGACTACTTGACCGCGAACATCAATTCGCAATCGCCATCGGACTGCAACGGCCAGAACTTCTCGGGGTGTCAGCCCGCTGGCTCATGGACCGCATGACCCGCCATGCGGAGTGCGCTGGCTACTCCCGTAGCACCATCATGCTGATACCGGCACGCTGATCGAGATGCCGCCCGCCGCGCCGGAATCGTTGATCGCGAACAGCGCCTGGTGGGTATTCACGGCATCGTGGACGTTGGCGTGGCTTTGGGTGCCGCTCCTGATGCAGGCGAGGAAGTGGTTGATCTCACCATCGAACGGGTGATGGCTGACCAGGCCGCTGTTCGGGGTGATGGTGGGGAAGGTGGCCCAGTCCGTCGCCCCGACCAGGGTGCGGCTGAAGAAGCGGTTGTCGCGTAATCCGCCGTCGGTGCCGAGCAGATCGACGTTGAACTGGTACGGCATCCACTGCGCGACGCAGGCGGAGACCTTGCCGATGCGGCCGTTGGCGAACCGCACCACAGCCGCCTGCATCGGCGGGAAGGGCGCCGCCACGTCGCCGTTGGTCTCCACCGCGCTGACCGCCACGATGTCGCTGTCCATCAGGTAGCGGGCCAGATCGACCGCGTGGCAGCCGCCGATCATCATCGCGCTCATGTCCAGGTGGGCGAGGTGGTCTTCTGATCCCGGGTAGCCGGACTGCTCCTGATTGTGCCAGTAGTCGGTCTGCACATAGAGCAGATCGCCGAACAGGCCGGCGCGGGCCAGCGCGTAGGCCGTCTCGACCATCGGGTTGTAGCGCAGCACGAAGCCGCACACCGAGACGACCCCCGCCTTCGTCACGGCCGCGTCCATCGCCTGGAGCTCCTCCAGGGTCATCGCGATGGGCTTCTCGACCAACAGGTGCTTGCCCGCCTCGGCGGCGGCGATGGCGTTCCGGGCGTGGTGCTGCGGCGGGGTACAGATCGAGAGCGCATCCACCGCCGGATTCTGCGTCAGGTCCGCAATCGAGTCGTACAGGTCGATGGAGTTGGGATCGAGGCCGACCTCCCGCGCCTTGGCGGCGGCCCCCGCCGTGGTGCGGCTGCCGATCGCGACCACTTGGCACGCGGCGTTCTTTTGATAGGCGCGCAGATGCGCAGAGGAGACCGTACCAGCTCCCCAGATCGCAATGCCGATCTTGCCGTTCGCGGACATCGACGCCTCCCATCTCGTAAAGGATGCTTGGTCCCACGCGCTCGGATGGTATCGTTCCACCGGAAGCCGACGGCGTCAACCGGATGCCGACGCACCCTGCTGGCTCCGGCTAACTGTAGATCGATGTTCGGCAGCGGACGGCCGAGCCGTCGTGATGAACGGGCTCCTTGTCAGGAACAGTGAAGCTCACCCTACGCCAGACTCACCGGGCACGGTTTTGGGCGTCATCAGGAGGCAACGATGGACGTATTTGACGCGGTGCGGACGGTGCTGGCGGTGCGGCAGTACGATGACCGGCCGGTACCGCCCGAAGTCGTCCGTCAGATCGTGGCGGCGGCACATTTGACGGCGAGCAGCATCAATGGCCCGCCCGGGCACGTCATCGGCGTGGACGATCCTGACACGCTGCGCCAGCTCGGCGGTGCGCTACGGACCGGCCCGTATGTGGCGCTGGCGCCCTTAGCCATCGCCATCGCCATCGAGCGCGCCTCCCCCGACGGTGTCGCCGATGCCAGCCGGGCGATCCAGGCGATGATCCTGACGGCATGGGCGGCCGGGGTGG
The DNA here is from genome assembly GCA_025928015.1 of Thermomicrobiales bacterium. GTDB lineage: Bacteria > Chloroflexota > Chloroflexia > Thermomicrobiales > UBA6265 > JAICKJ01. The sequence continues at coordinate 1,401 of JAICKJ010000198.1, read as the reverse complement.
GGTCGAACTGGGTCGGGTTCGGTGGGCTCGACCAGGTGACGACGCTGCTCGGCGTGCCGGAGACGTTCGACGTGCTGGCCGTGGTGCCGTTCGGTTACCCCCGCCAGGCGACTGGGCGCGGAACGAAGAACCGCAAGCCGCTCGGCGACGTCGTCTCCTACCAACGCTACGGCCAGACCTATCCATCAGAGGAGTGAGGGCGCGGGAAATAGCAACATTCGTGACGCGGTGGGCTCGATACAGCACCGTACGACTCTAGCCAAGTTGTGTGGTGCCTGAGGGAGGAGGCCTGAACGTCCCGGAAGAGTGGGAGGGCGGACGCCCGGTGCGCGGTGCACAGCCCGTGCCATTTATGCGCGGGCCGGCCACGCATTCCCATGTGCGCCCGGTCCGGTGGCGATTCGTCTCATGGCAGCTCGGATAGCCATCGGTCCGGGAACGCACGTTCGAGACCAGCAAGGGAAGCGGGCCTGCGTGGAAGTGGACCACCTGAGCCGGCGGCCCGCGGCGGCGATTGTCTGGAATGGGTCGCATGGGAGATAGACTTTGCCGCCACGCGGCGTATGCTGGGGGCACCAACGGCCGGACGGCAGCCCGTATACAGGATGCGCGAAGGAGCGGAGCATGGACACCCGGCTGGACTACGTGGCGAAGGCGATTGCGCAGGGGACGACCCGGCGACAGGCGCTGCGCCGCCTCGGCGGCGGCCTGGCGGCCGGGGTGCTCGCCGGGCGCGGGCTCGGCGGGACATCGGTTCAGGCGCAATCCGCCCCCGACTGTCCCACCTGTCGTCAGTGCATCAACCAATTTGTCGGGGAGTGTATTTCGGTCTGTGTCCGGTCGGGTCAGCCGCAACAGATCTGCGCGGGCGCCTGCTGTGAAGGCTCCCTGACGGTCTGCACGATCCTCGGCGAGTGCGTTCCCACCTGCACCGCTACATGTCCTCCGGTCTAGGATTGCAGTGCAGCCGAGCGGCGGTAGTGGCTGGGATAGAACGCAGGCCGGCGCCGGGATGCGTTTGGAACGTTTGCCGCTTTGAGGGTGGTCCGCAGGCAGGGGCATGCGATGGCCCGCCGCGGACAGCTACCCATGGTTGCAGCGTCAAGAATAGCGGTCAGAGCCGGCAAACGAGTCCGAATAGGGAGCGCTCGACCTCTGAATGATCTCCGAGCGAGACACAGCTTGCAGATGATTCTGGAGGGATGCGCGGCCCGCTTGTTCTGCACCCTTATGGCTCGAGTGCCGCGCCGCTCTCACGCCTCGTAAGAGATGCCAAAGACCTGAGTCAGCTCTGGCAAGCTTCGATTGCCCGCTTGCAGGACCCAATCAACCTGGGCGTTGTTCGACAGATGTGGCCGGACGAAATAGCGTATGTCAGTCCCACATGGCTCGCCCGACTCA
>JAICKJ010000268.1 GCA_025928015.1 Thermomicrobiales bacterium | reverse complement strand
GGGCAGAAGCTGGCCGACGTCGCCGACCTGGTCCTCGACAGCCACGTCCCCCACGGCGACGCCTTGGTTACGATCGACGGCGCGGACGTCGGTCTCGGCGCCGCCTCGACCGTCCTCGGCGCGGCGCTGCTGAATGCGGTCGCCGTCGCCGCGGCGGAGGAGCTGGCCCGTCGCGGCGTGCCCGTCCCGGCCCTGCAGAGCCAGAATGTCCCCGGCGGCGACGAGCACAACGCGGCGCTGGTCCAGCACTACGCGGACCGCATTCCGCTCCTGAAACCGTGACCGCCAGGGATCTGCTGCTCGGCATCGATGGCGGGCAGACGACGACTAAGGCGCTAGTCGCCCACCGGAACGGCACGATTCTCGGCGCCGGCGTTGGCCCCGCGTGCGACCACTTTCACGGCCCGGATGGCTATGAACGCAACCGCGCCGCGATCCAGGGGGCGATCACGTCGGCGCTCGGCTCGGCGAGCATCCGTGGCAACGGTGTCGCCAGCATCGCCCTCGGGCTCACCAGCGCGCCGCGCGGCGGCACGCAGAATCCACTGGTCCGGCGGATCGTCGCCGAGGTGTGCGAGCCGGACGTCTTCTGGGTCGATGCCGATTTCGTCACCAACCTGCTCGGCGCCTCGACCGGCCAACCGGGGATCGCCGTCGTCGCCGGTGGTGGCTCCGTCGCCTATGGTCGCGACGCCACGGGCAACGAGGCGATCTGCGGCGGCCTCGGCTACCTGCTCGACACCGGCAGCGCCTGGAACATCGGGCTCGCCGGCCTCCGGGCCGCCACCCAGGCCGGCGATCTTCGCGGCCCCGAGACCGCGATCGTGGACGTGGTGCGGAATCACTTCGGCGTCTCGAATCTGCGCGATCTCGTCCCCGTCATCTACGACGCCGCCTTCACCCGCGACCGCATCGCCGCGCTCGCGCCGGCGATCGTCGCCCTCGCCCAATCGGGCGACGAACCGGCGCGGTGCATCGCAACCGGCGCCGGACGCGACCTCGGACTCCTCGCGGTCGGCGCGGCCCGACAGCTCTTCCCGGATGGCGCAGCGGTCGATGTCTACCCCACCGGCGGCGTCTTCCGCGCCGGCGAGATTCTCCTCGAGCCGTTCCGGGAGGCTCTCGTCCAGCGCCCGGGTCTCGCGATGCGTCCGCCGCGCTTTCCGCCCGTCGTTGGCGCGGTCATCCAGGCCAGGCGCGGGCTCGGCGATCCGGTGGTCGACGCCTGGTTGGACCGGATCGCCGCCACGCTGCCGGCGCAATTCCGGTGACTGGCTCCGCCTGGCAGGTTGGCGTCGCCACCGCGCCGTTTCCGGTCCCGACCGATGTGCCTTTGGGCGGATACCTGGCGAGGTCTGGCGACGCGACCGGCACCCACGATCCGCTCGAGATCGGCGCACTGACACTGCATTGCGACGAGTCCGAGCTGACCATCCTCAACGCCGATGTCGTCGCGCTCGACCGGCTGCTCGTCGAGCGCATCCAGCGCGCGGCCGGTCTCGCCGACGGCCAGTTGCTGGCCTGCGCGTCGCACACGCACAGCGGGCCGGCCGGCATCGCGCACCCGCTGCATCCTGCCTGGCCGCCGTTCCACGACGAGGCGATGCGAGACCGGTTCACGCGCGTAGCCGTCGAATGCATCGCGGCAGCGTGGTCCCGCCTGGCACCGGCGGAATTGACGATCGCGCACGCGGAGCCGGAGGAGCCGGTCTGGCGGAACCGGAACGATCCCGATGGCCCCGCCGACCGGCGCGTCACGACGCTCGTCGCGCGCCGCCCGGACGGCGCGATCGCGACCGTCCTGCTCCACTTCGCCTGCCACCCGACCGTCCTCGGACAGGAGAATCTGCGCGTCTCCGCCGATCTGGTCGGCGCGGCGCGGCGGTCGTTGGCCGCGCGACTCGGTACGCCAACCCTGCCGATCCTCTTCGCGAATGGCGCCGCCGGCGACGTCAGCACCCGGTTCACCCGCAAGGAGACCGATTTCGCCACCTGCAACCTGCTCGGCGACCTCGCCGGGCAAGCGGCGCAGACGGCGATCATCGCCGCGACCGCCGCCACGCCGATCGCGCCATCCATCCGCCACGGCCGCGGCGATTGCCACCTCGACCGCGCAAGCGCCGGCTCCGATACCCCGGCCGCGCCGCCGCTCAGGGCGGCCCGCGACGCGCGGAGCACGGAGGTCGCCCACCAGGGCGCGGAGATGCGCCGGCGCGGCCTCGGCCGTCCCTGGCCGGAGAGCATTCCGATCGACGCCTGGCTCCTTGGTGATGAGCTCGCACTGGTCGCCATACCCGGTGAACTGACCGCGGTACCGGGGTGGCTGATCGAATCCTCCAGTCCCTTCCCGGTCACGCGGATCATCGGGTACGCCAACGGCTACGTCGGCTACCTGCCCGATCTACCCCTCTACGACGCCGGCACCTACGAGGCACTGGCCAGTCCGTATGCGCCAGGTTGCGGCGAACGGGTCACGGAGACCGCCATCTCGCTCCTCGATTCACTCGCCTGATCGGGCAGGTTCCGGGACGTGGTAGACTTCCGGGTCGCGCCGCCGTGGCGCTTTTGCTGTGTCGCGCGGGCAGGCCGCGCATCGCTGGAAGTAGGAGTCAGGCACAACCGCATGGCAGACATGCTGATTCTGAGGGCCGAACCACGCACCGTGCTCGGCAAGAAAGTCAAGCAACTGCGCCGCGAGGGGCTGATCCCCGGCGTCGTCTACGGGCCGGTGCTCGACGAGGCGGTCTCCGTCTCGGTCAACCGCCGCGATTTCGAGAAGTTCTACGCCCAGGTCGGGCACTCGACCTTCTTCACGATCGAGTGGGCGGGGGATCAGCTTCCCGTCGTGATCCGCGAGGTCCAGATCGACCCGGTCAAGCGCAACCCGTTGCACATCGACTTCTTCGCGCCGAACATGCGCCAGAGGCTGCAGGCGATGGTACCGGTCGTGCTGCACCATCACAGCGACGACGCCAAGGGTGTGCTCAACCAGGTCACGACCGAGATCCAGGTCGAGGGGCTGCCGTCCAACCTGCCGCACCAGATCGACGCCGACATCTCCGGTCTGCTCGAGGTCGGTGACACGCTGCACGCCGCCTCACTGACCATGCCGGAGGGTGTCACGCTGCTCGCCGATCCCGAGACGGTCATCGCGAACATCGCGCGCGAGGCCGCCGAGGAAGCCGCCGAGGCTGCCGCGCCGGAAGAGGTCGTCGAGGAGGCCGAAGCCGCCGCGGAGACCGGGGCCGCCGCCGAGAGCGACGAGGCGTAGGTGTAGGGCCACGGCCCTCATCCCAACCCCTCTCCCAAACCTGGGAGAGGGGCTCTGTTCCTCAAATAGCAACCAGCTTCGCAATGGAGTGCGCACGGCGTGCGTCCACCGTTGCCGAACGATCCGTTCGGCCCTTCCCGATCCCCTGCACCGTCATTCCGAGCCTGTCGAGGAATCTCTCTGTCGAGCGCAGGCGAGTGCCCGCCACGCCGGACGAGCATCGCCAGTTGGCAACCCGCCTCGCTGTCATGCTGACCAACGGGAAGCATCCCCGCGCGCAGCGCGTGCCCGCCCTGTCGTCATCCTGAGCGTGTCGAAGGATCTCCTGGCGCAGCAGCTGTCCGCTGCGCGGACCGGCGTCGCCGGGGGATGCTTCGCCCTTCGGGACTCAGCATGACGATGCACGGATTGGCACCAGCGAATCGGAGCGGATGGCCACGAGAACGCCGCTGCGGCGGGAGATTCTCCCCTTCGGTCAGTACCCCTATGTCGTTGTCAAGGGCGGGGCATGGTAGGGCGTGCCGTCCCGCAGCATGGCAAAGATGACGTCGACCCGGCGGCGGGCCAGGCAGAGGAGGGCTTGGGTGTGGCGCTTGCCCTCAGCCCGTTTCCGGTCGTAGTAGCGCCGGGAGGGCGGATGGCGCAGCGACGCGAAGGCCGCTTGACAGAAGACGTTCTTGACGGCCTTGTTGCCCCGCCGGGCCGCCCGCTCATGCCGGAGCGAGGTGCCCGATTGACGGGTGACCGGCGCGACGCCCGCATAGGCGGCCAGTTGCCCGGCGGTAGCGAACTCGCGCCCCGCCAGCTCCACCACGGTCTTCGCCGCGGTCCGCACCCCAAAGCCGGGCAGCGAGGTCAGGACCGGAAAGAAGGGGTGGGTGACCACCCGCGCTTCCAACTCCACCATGAGGGCCGCGCGCTGGTCCCGCACCAGGGCCAGGTGCGCGGCCAACTGGGGCACGATCAGCGCCGCCGCCGCCGTGCCGGGGACGACGACCATCTGCTGGGCGAGGGCCGTCCGGATCGCCCGGGCCAGCGCGGCCGGCTGCCGGGCGCCCTGGCGGCGGAGGAACGTCGTCAGCCGGGCCTCGCTGAGCGCGCCGAGCTGAGCCGGCAGCGGCCAGCGCTGCAGCAGCGCGAGCACCCCCTGGTGCGCGAGCACGGGTCCCAGCACGCGTTCCAACGGGGGATGGAGCTGCGTGAGCAGGTCGCGAAGGCGGTTGCTCGTCGCCGTCCACTCCTGCGCCAAATCGTCGTCGCGGCCACACAACAGCCGCAGCGTGGCCACCGTCGGCGCGCTCGTCGGCAACGCCCGCAACACCCGGGGCATGGTCCGCGCCGCCTCGGCGATGATCCGTGCATCCCGCGCGTCCGTCTTGGTCTCGCCCGGGAAGCTATCAGCGATCTGGCGCAGGGCGAAGCCCGGCAAGTAGGCGACCCGCACGCCGCGCGCGTGGGCGACCGCCACCGGCAAGGCACCGATGCTGGCCGGTTGATCGACCACGACCAAAACCACGCCGTGCGTCTGGGCCGCGGTGAGGATCGCCTGGATCGCCGCTTCCTCGTTCGCCACCGACGCGGCGAGGACCTCAGTGCCATCGCGACGACACCCCACGACGTAGTGGGTGCGCTTGCCGACATCCATGCCTACAATGAGATCAATCGCCGCCTGGTCGTGCATGGTCGCCTCCTTCTGCGACGGATCCATCCGGCGGTGACCGACGTCGGCACTTACGTTACCTCGCGCAGGTTCCTGCCCCTATCAGCGATCATCGGCCACCATCCGATTCCAGTGACGCAACTGACCTGGCCCTCAACGGCAGAATGACACAGTCATGCCGGAATCGGTCGGATCGTGCTCCCAGTCTCCGCCACCAGGAGCCAGGGACATGGTAACGAATGACAGC
>JAICKJ010000011.1 GCA_025928015.1 Thermomicrobiales bacterium | reverse complement strand
CAGGTCGTCGCCCCGACGCTGCCACTGGACGTGCCGGTGGTCGACCTGCGCGGGTTGGGCGCGGCGGCGGCGGAGGCGCGCGCGCGGGAGCTGGCGACCACCGAGGCCCGGACGCCCTTCGACCTCACGACCGGACCACTCTTGCGGGCACAGCTGATCCGCCTTGCGGCGGCGCGCTGGGTGCTCGCGCTCACCATCCATCACATCGTCTCCGACGGCTGGTCGATGGATGTCTTGTTCGGCGAGCTGGCGACGCTCTATGACGCCTTCGCGCGGGGCAAGCCCTCTCCCCTCCCGCCGCTCCCGATCCAATACCCCGACGTAGCCGCCTGGCAACGATCGCCAACGAATCTGGAGCGAATCGAGAAGCAGCTCGGCTACTGGACCGAACAGCTGAGGGATTTGCCTGTCCTCACCATGCCCACCGATCGCCCCCGCCCGGTGGCGCAATCCTTTGCGGGGGAAACGCGTCACTTCGTGCTTCCCGCAGACGTGGTCACGTCCCTCCGCGAGCTGTGTGCCCAATCCGACGCGACCCTCTTCATGGGCCTGCTCACCGGTTTCGCCGCCCTGCTCGGCCGCTACGCGGGTCAGCAGGATCTTCCGATCGGCGTGCCGATCGCCGGACGCGCGCGGTCCGAGCTGGAGCCGCTCATCGGGTTCTTCGTGAATACGCTGGTCATGCGTATCGACCTGAGCGGCGACCCGTCCTTCCGCGAGGCGCTTGGGCGAGTCCGTGAAGTGGCGCTGGAGGCGTACGCCCACCAGGACGTGCCGTTCGAACGATTGGTAGAGGCACTGGCACCGCCGCGCGACCTGTCCCGCAACCCTCTAGTGCAAGTCGCCTTCCAGCTCTTCGGCGACCACGGTGGAGGACGAAGGCGGAATGCCGATGATCCTGCCCCTCAGGCGCTTGCGATTGAACGCGGGACCGCGGTCTTCGACCTCGTCGTCACTGCGTGGGAGGAATCCGACGGTGCGCTCCATGGTCGGGTCGAGTCGAGCACCGATCTTTTCGATTCGAGCACCATCGAACGGATGGTTCGCCACTGGGAGAAGCTGCTCGCGACAGCCGTGGCCGAACCTGATCGCCCGCTCGCACACTGCCCACTGCTTGACGAACATGACCACGCCATGCTCAACATCTGGAACGCGACCACCATGCCCTACCCGGAGCAGGGGCTGGCGGAACTCGTCGCCGCCCGCGCCGCCCAGGCACCGGACACAACGGCACTCCTCGCCGACGAGGAATCCGTCACCTATGCCGAGTTGGAACAGCGATCAACCCATCTCGCTCACCATCTCGTCGCGCGTGGCGTCGGGCCCGAGCGCATCGTCGGTCTTTGCGCGGAGCCCTCACCCGCGCTGATCGTCGGCCTGGTGGCCATCCTCAAGGCGGGCGGCGCGTACCTCCCACTCGATCCCGCCTATCCGCGGGAACGGCTGGCGGCGATGCTGGAGGACGCCCGGCCGGTGCTCCTGCTAACCGATTCCGCTCTGGCTCACGTTCTTCCGGGCACGGACATCCCACGCCTGTATCTCGATGACGCTGGTCTCACGGACGAAGCGCCCGATACCACGCTGCCAGCGCCCGATCCGCATCGCCTGGCGCACGTGATCTATACATCGGGGTCGACCGGCCGCCCGAAGGGAACGCTCCTCGAAGGGGGCGCGATTGGCAACATTGTTCAGGAGCAGCGCAGACATTTCGGTATCGAGCCGGACGATCGCGTCCTGCAGTTCGCTTCCCTCAGCTATGACGCGGCGACATTCGAAATCGCCATGGCGCTCGGCAACGGGGCGACGCTCTGCCTCGGCTCGCGCGACGAGCTGATGCCTGGTCCGCCGCTGACCCGATCTCTTCGCCGCCACGGCGTGACGGTGGTGACGTTGCCGCCGTCGGCACTGGCGATGCTCCATCCCTCGGAACTCCCGGCATTGCGCGTTGTCACCGTGGCCGGCGAGGCGTTTCCGGCTCGGCTCGCGGCGGAGTGGGCATCCGGCCGGGACGTGTTCAACCTCTACGGACCGACCGAAGCGACTATCTGGTCGACCGTGGCGACGTGCGACGGCCACGGCTTACCCCCGATTGGTCGGCCAATTGCCAATGTCACCTGCGACGTCGTCGATTCCGCCGGGCACCTTGTCCCGGTCGGCGTCGCCGGCGAACTCTGGCTCGGCGGCGTCGGAATTGGTCGTGGGTATCTCCATCGCCCGGAATTGACCGCCGAGCGATTCATCCCTGATCCCTTCCGCGCGTCGGGGACGGGGCGGCTGTACCGTACCGGCGATCTCGTCAGACGTCGGCCCGACGGTGCGCTCGATTTTCTTGGGCGAATCGACCAACAGGTGAAGATTCGCGGAGTCCGCATCGAGCCGGGTGAAATCGAGACGCTGCTCGAACAGCATCCTGGTGTCCAACAAGCCGTCGTCGTCGCCGTGGAGCGCCAGGAAGGCTCCGCCAACCTCGTCGCCTGCATCGTGCCCCGGAAGGGCGTGGGAGCAGGTCGAGCCGCCGAGCACGTCGAGCGCTGGCGACAGCTCTACGAGGAGACCTACGGCGAGGCCGAACCGGCCGCCGACGGCCGGTTTCAGACCGTCGGCTGGGTCAGCACCTTCACCGGCCAACCATTCTCCAATCAGGAGATGCGCGCCTGGGTCGAGGGCACGGTCGATCGGTTGCGCCGGCTTGGGCCGCGGCGAGTGCTCGAAATCGGCTGCGGGACCGGCCTGATCCTGTTCCAGCTCGCCCCCGATTGCGACTACTATCTGGGAACCGATCTGACGAATGAGGCGATCGCCCACGTTCGCCACTACCTTGGCAACGCACTTCGCGGAAGGGTGGAGCTGGTTCACTGCGCGGCCGACGAGATTGGGCAGCTGCAGACGGCCGGCGATTTCGACCTGATCATTCTCAATTCCGTCGTCCAGTACTTCCCCGACATCGATTACCTGCTGAGGATCGTCGAACTGGCCGCCTCGCTCCTCAGCCCGAATGGCACGATCTTCCTCGGCGACGTTCGCAGCCTCCCGCTGCTCGAACCGCTTGCCCTCGCGGTCGAATCCGGCCACCTGGGGAATGAGACGAAGGTCTCGACGCTCCGCGATCGGGTTCGACGGCGGCTGGCGGACGAACGGGAGCTCGCCCTTGCCCCCTCCCTCTTCGCGGCCATGGTCAGCTCCGTTGCCGGGATCGGCGACGTCCGGATCGAACCGAAGCGAGGGCGTTACGATAACGAGCTCTCCCGCTATCGACTCGATGTCAGCCTGACGCGGAAGCCGTTAGCCCGCGCGACGGGAGACCGCGCGACGGCCGAAGGACTCGATGAGGTTCGCTCCCGGCTGGCAATGGCGGATGGGGACGCACTCTTGTTCGAGGCGATTCCGAACCTCCGCACGGCTGGCGCCTGCGCCGCCGTCGACGTGCTCACCATGGCGGATGACGAACCTGCAATCATCACCCACCCACGCACGGGCCCGCGGGGCATCGAGCCGGAGGATCTCTACGATCTCGCCGCCGAGATGGGGTGGCAGCTCGACCTCCAGGTGTCGACCCAGCCCGAGCACCTCGATGCCTACTTCACCCGTGGTGCCGCATCGCCGCTCGCCTCGTGGCCGCTCGCCGGTGAATGGCAACCCGAGCAAGATTGGCACGCCTACGGAAACCAGCCATTGCGAACGGCGGAGGACCGGCGCCTGGTCCTGGAGCTGCGCGAACTGCTCGCCCGGCACCTCGTGGAAAGTGTGCTGCCCAACCACTACCTGGTGCTGCATGAGCTACCGCTGACGCCAAATGGGAAAATCGACCGGCGGGCGTTGAGTCGCTGCGATTGCGATCTGGAGACACGAAGCACGGAGTTCGTCGCTCCACGAACCGCGTTCGAGGAAACGATCGCCGGGATTTGGGCGGAGATACTCGGCGTGGAGGCCATCGGCAGACATGACGACTTCTTCGAGCTCGGCGGCCATTCGCTGCTCGCGGCGCAAGTCGTCGCGCGGCTACGGGTCGCATTTGACATCGACATCCCCCTCCGCCTCGTGTTCGAGCAACGAACGGTCGCGGAGTTTGCCACCGCAGTTGAACGCATCATCAGCGATCGGGTCGCCTGCCTGAGCGACGAGGAGGCCGAGCGGCTCATGCGTGAGGAGGCTCTCCCCTGACATGGTTGACCGCGCGTGGCTTTCTCCCACGAAGCAAGCCTTGCTTGACCGCTGGCTCCAGGGCAAGCCGGCCGCGACGAATGGGGCGGCGCGGATTCCACCGCGCGATCCATCCGAACCGGTGCCGCTCTCGTTCCAGCAATATCGACTGTGGTTCCTCGACCAACTCGCACCGGGCGGTGCATTCGCCAACATCGACCTCGCCATCCGCCTCGATTTTCCGCTCGACCCACGGCTTCTCGCCGGCGCAATCAATGAGATCATCAAGCGCCACGAAACGCTCCGCACAACCTTCGCGGTCCGCGACGGGGAGCCTGTTCAGATCATCGCGCCTGAGCTGACGATCGATGTGCCGGTCATCGACCTGCGCCCGTATGGCGCCAAGGCCGATGCGCGGGCCGCTGCTCTGGCGACGGAGGAGGCACGGCGACCGTTTGACCTCGCGTCCGGACCGCTGATTCGCGCGACCGCGATCCGGCTTGCAGCCGCGCGCTGGGTGCTGGCCCTGACAATCCACCACATCGTCGCCGACGGCTGGTCCATGCGGATCTTCTTCGATGAGCTCGCCGCGACGTACGAGGCGATCGGCCGCGGCAAACCGTCTGCCTTCCCACCGCTCTCCGTACAGTACGGCGACTTTGCGGTGTGGCAGCGCAAGGCGCTCGGCGGCGATCAGCTCGCAGCGCACATCGACTACTGGACGACGCAGCTCCGCGAGTTGCCCTTGCTCGAATTGCAGCCCGACTTGCCCCGGCCGCCGATCCAAACGTTCGCCGGGGCGACGTACACGTTCAGCCTCTCCGCTCCGTTGGTCGACGGTGTCCGCCGGCTCGCGACCCACGCCGGCGCCTCGCTCTTCATGGGCTTGCTCACAGGGTTCGCCGCCCTGCTGAATCGCTACACTGGTCAGGTCGACCTTCCGATCGCGACCTACACAGCGGGGCGAACTCGGACCGAGACCGAACCGATGATCGGATTCTTCGTCAACACCCTCGCGCTGCGCGTGCGGCTTGACGCTGATCCGAGCTTCTCGGACGCGCTCACCCGGGTTCGAGAGGTGGCGTTGGAGGCGTACGCTCACGAAGAAGTTCCATTTGAGCGCTTGGTGGAGGCGCTGGCGCCGCCGCGCGATCCGAGCCGGAACCCGCTGGTCCAGGTGGCCTTCCAACTCGTCAACCTGCCCGTCGGGCACGCCAACGGCTCATCGGCGGGTGCGATGGCGATCGAGCGCGGCACAGCAAACTTCGACCTCTGCTGGTCCCTGATGGAGAATGGGAGCGGCGGCGTCAGCGGGCGAATCGAGTACAGCACCGACCTCTTCGAGGTCGCGACGATTGACCGCATGGCGCGCCATTACCAGCGCCTGCTCCAGGCGGCGGTTGCGGAGCCGGAACGCCCGCTCGTTGAGCTCGAGTTCACGACCAATGACGAGCGAGCACGGCTCGCCTCGTGGAATGCCACCCAGATGGCGTACGAGCCGTCCGGGCTCGCGGAGCTCTTCAGTCGTCGGGTCGATGAGGACCCGGCAGCGCCCGCCATCGTCACCGACTCGGGAGCAGTCACGTACGCCGAGCTCGACCGCCGCTCGAACGCGCTCGCGCACGAGTTGGTGAGGCTCGGCATCGAAGCGGAGCGCATCGTCGGGGTCTTTCTCGAGCGATCGGTCGATCTCTTCGTCGCGGCAATTGCCATCGCCAAGGCGGGCGGCGCATACCTCGCCCTCGATCCTTCCTACCCGGCGGATCGCCTCGCCGAAATGGCGCAGGATGCACCCGCCATGGCGATGATCAGTTGTCGACGGCTCCGAGATCTAATTCCGCCTTCGAACTCGGCGACGCTGCTGATCGACGAGATACCGGGGGACCTCGATACGAGCCCGCTGCCACTTCCACCGCCCGGTCTGGATCGCCTGTGCTACGTGATCTACACCTCCGGTTCAACTGGCGCGCCCAAAGGCGTGGCGATTGAAGAGGCGCAAGTCATCAACCGCCTGCGCTGGGGCTGGGACTATACGCCGTTCCAGCCCGGCGAGATCAGCGTGGTGCGGACACCGACGAATTTCGTCGATTCTCTGTGGGAGCTCTGGGGCCCGCTCCTTGCCGGCTCGCCGACCGTGATCGCGCCTTCCGAAGCGCGTGTCGATCCTTCGGCCCTGATTGCGTTCCTCGCCCGCCATCGCGTAACCCGCATCTGGCTGGTGCCGTCTCTGCTCCAGGCGATTCTCGACGTCGGGTCCAACCTCGGTGAGCGCTTACCGGCTCTGACGATGTGGGTGCTTGGCGGCGAGCCGCTGCCGGGTCACCTGGTGTCGCGCTTCTTGGCCGCGGCGCCGAACGCGACGCTCTACAACAGCTACGGCATCTCTGAGATCTGGGACGGCGCGTGGCATCGCTGCGCGCCCGGCGAGACGGTCGTGCCGATCGGCAAGCCAATCGCGAACATGCAGTGTCTCGTGCTCGACCACGCCCTGCGGCCGACACCGATCGGCGTTCCTGGCGAGCTCTGCATCGCCGGGATTGGCATCGCGCGCGAGTACCTCCACCGGCCGGAGCTGACCGCGGACCGTTTTGTTCCGTATCCCGACGCCATGGGCGGCCGAATCTACCGCACGGGCGATCGAGCGCGGTGGCGTGCCGACGGTCTGCTCGAATGTCTTGGCCGGCTCGACCAGCAGGTCAAGGTGCGGGGCGTCCGGATCGAGCCCGCCGAGGTGGAGGCCGCGCTGCTCGATGTTCCCGAAGTCGCCCAGGCCGCGGTTCGCGTCTGGCCGGACCAGCAGGGCTGGAACACGCTTGTTGCCTACGTTGTTCCTGCGCCCGACTGCGAACCGACGCTCCCTGCGATTCGGCGGCGGCTTGGAAAACGTCTCCCCGACCCGATGATCCCAACTGTCGTCATCCCCTTGGAGCAATTCCCGCGCACGCCGAGCGGCAAGCTCGATCGTCGTGCCCTCCCACCACCTCAAGAGGTGGAGCACGCGAGGCGGGAGGTCGAGGCGCCGACCACCAAGGTGGAAGAAGTCCTGCTCAGCATCTGGCGGGAGGTGCTTGGGGCGAATCAGATCGGCGTCCGCGACAACTTCTTCGATCTCGGCGGTCACTCGCTCTTAGCGACCCAGATCGTCTCGCGCATCCGTTCGACCTTCGACATTGAGATGCCGTTGCAGACATTCTTCAACGTGCCGTCGATTGCCGGACTCGCCCAGGCGATCACGGAAGACCCATCCGAGCTCGAACGCCTCACGCGGGCGGCCGAGATTGTCCTCCGCATCGCGGCGCTCTCCGACGAGGAAGTGATGGCGATGCTCGCCGGCACGGACGACGCCGGCAACCAGGTGACAGCGTGACCGCGATTGACGATCCCCGCGCACCCATCGGCTTCGCGTTGGAACCGGTGGCGACCGGCCTGGATTTCCCGACGAGCCTGGCATTCGCCCCGGACGGGCGATGCTACGTCGCTGAATCGGGTCTCCCCTTTGCCGGAGCGAGGCCGGGCGGCCGCGTCTGGGAAGTGATCGCGGATGGCGGGCGCCGGCCGCTGACGGATGGGCTCCCGCCCCCGGTCAACGGCCTCAGTTGGCATGACGAGGGCCTGATCGTCTCGGCAACCGGCGAGATCGACCGGCTGGAACTGAACGGCACGCGCGCCGTCATTCTCGACAGACTGCCGAGCGGCGGGAATTACCACACCAACATGGCCATCGCCGGCGCGGACGACTGGCTCTACTTCAGCCAGGGCGCGATGACGAACGCTGGCATTGTCGGGCTCGACGCCTACGAGCTGAGCTGGTTGCGCCGTCTTCCTCATACCCACGACATCCCGGGATTTGACATCGTCTTGCGTGGCGTCGAGATCGAAACCGATGACCCCCTTGCCGACGCTCCAGATGCGACGGCGCGGACGGGCGCCTTCGTGCCCTTCGGCTCTCTCGGAGGGAAGGGATGTCATATTCCCGCCGAACTGCCGTGCACCGCGGCGGTCATGCGCGTCCGACCGGACGGTTCCGAACTGGAGTTGGTCGCCTGGGGATTGCGAAACGCCTTCGGCCTCGGCTTCCTTCCCGACGGGCGGTTGCTGGCCATCGACCAGGGCGCTGACGATCGGGGGAGCCGGCCGATCGGCGACGCTCCCGACCTCCTCTTCGAGGTGGTCCCCGGGGCCTGGTATGGCTGGCCCGACTTCATCGGCGGCGAACCAGTCACCGCCTCACGGTTCCTGCCGGAGCGAGGATCGCCGCCAAGCTTCATCATTGCCAACCACAATGAGCTGCCGCCGCCCCGACTTCCCCTCTTCCGCTTCCAGTCACACGTCGCCGCCACGAAGTTTGCCGTCGTGCCGGACGGTACTGGGTCGCCGGGCAACAGGATTGCCATTGCACTCTTCGGCGACGAGAAGCCCATGACCGGACCGCCTGGTCAGGAAGTCGGACGATCGATCGCCATCCTCGACTTCGCGGAAGATCGGCTCCAGCCCCTTTCCATGCCGGAGTTGGCGCGACCGATCGACGTCGCGTATCACCCGCTGACTGGCGAACTCTATGTTCTCGACTTTGGTCACTTCGAGATGCTGCCTGCTGGCCGGCTCGACGCGACGGCGGGGAGCGGGACGCTTTGGCGAGCCACGCCTGTCGAGGAGGGCGTCCAGTGACTGCGACGACAGAACCCGAGGATCAGAATCCTGTCCTTCTCCCTGGCTCATCCGACTGGGATTTGAGCGGGGTGCTCAAGGTCAGGGGCGCCGGTGCGGAGTCGGTTCCGTCACTCGACCAGGTTGGCTCGGTCATCGAGGTTGACGGCCCAGCGCGCTTTGCCAGGACGATCCTGCGCATCCCGATCCAACCGTCCGCATTGACCGGTATTGACGAAACGTCGGTGCGTGTCTTTCGGGTGTCCCCGGCAGGCTCAGCCAGCGCGGCGATAGCTGACTCCGCGTACGCGCCCGGTCTCGGCTACGTGTGGGCTGCCATCGAGCAGCCGGGCCGATACGTCGCGATCGGTCTGCCGCGTGATCCGGTGATGCGTGGGCTGCTCGGCGAACTGTCGATGACGCGCGCGGCAACACCTCCTGGTCCCGCGCGTGCGTCCCTCGTCCGGGAGCGCGTCATCGCGCCGCTGAGAACGCTCTCGACCGGCGAGCTGCGCGATCTACGCGCGGCGTATGCTGCGGACAACGTCGCAACAGGCGCCGACCCCAAAGCGGCGATGGGTGCAAGACGGGGCCGTGCCGGCAGGGTCGAGCCGTCTGACCTTCCCGGCGGGATGTCGACCGCGCAATTCATCGCCCGGCTGGAAACGCTCGCGGGGCTGCCGGAGGGATTGCCCGAAGAGCGCTTGATCAGCGGCGGTTTCGCCTCGATCGACCTCGCTGTCAGCCCGCCGATCACCCGGGCCGAGCCAACCCCGCCGATTGCTCGCGCGCCGGGCATCCCGGCGACCGCGAACTGGTGGATGTACCACCACGACCCGCAGCACACCGGCGTCGCGACCGACAGCCACATCGCTCGGTGGAACGTCGCGAATCTCCGGCTGCGCTACCGCTTGCCGCTCGATGGCCCGGTCGTCTCCGTCCCGGCCGTGGTCGACAACACGGTTTACGTCGCGATCGGCAACAGCCGCCGGGCGTTCCAGCAGCGCGGGGGCACGCTCTACGCGATCGATCTGCTGACCGGAATCACACGGGCATCGTTCACCTTCAACACGCCGTTGCTCGGGGGCTCCCGGCAAGGGATGGCTGGCATCGCCTGCACCCCGACGGTAGTCGATGGTCGCTTGTATGTCTCGGGCCTCAATGGGCATCTCTATTGTCTCGACGCCGTTACGCTGGTGCCAATCTGGATCACGGATCTCCGGCGGGCCGACCCGCTCCACCACCAGCCGGTCACCCACGCGGTGGCGGCGGAAGGTTGGAGCTCGCCGCTGGTTGTCAACGGCTGCGTTTACATCGGCTTCGGCGAAAGCGAGAGCAATACCTTCGGCTTCGTGTATTGCGTCGATGCCCTCACTGGCGTCGTCCGCTGGCTCTTCTGCACCACCCTCTTCCCGGGCATGACCGAGAACGAACCGAATATCGTGCCGCGCTCCGTGGCGGGACTCTACCCGATGCCCCCACCGTATCGTGTTGGTCCCGATCCGGCCTTCAGGGGTGGGTCACCGTGGTCATCCGTTGCCCACGATCCCGTTTCAAACCGAATCCTGGTCGGCACCGGCAATGTCCTCCCTCAGGGCCCGGTGCCGCAACCGAAATACTCACTCGGCGTGCTCTCGCTCGACGCGGACACCGGCCGGAACCCCCGCTTCTTTCAACCGACCAATGCGGACAATTACCGCCCGGACGACAGCGACTGCGACGTGGCGCCCGGCCCGCTCATCTACTCCGCGAACGGGCGACGGTTGGCGGCGATCGGTTCCAAGAATGGCTCCTTCTTCGTGCTCGATGCCGATACGCTGGCCCCGGTTGCGAAGCGCCAGCTCTTGCCACGATTCGGTGGCAACGGCGGCTTCCCCGGTGATACCGGACAGCCGATACCCGCGGTCGACCCACACCCGCCCGACCCGGAGACAGGGAGACGAACCGAGAACTTCTACGGCATCTTCAGCACCGCTGCCGTTTCCTATGCGCAGAAGCGCCTCTTCGTCGGCGTCGGCGGATTTGCGTTTGGGGTTGGCACGCCGGGGATCGACACCGCGACCACCGCCTTTCTGCGGGCGCTCGATTGGGAGGACCTGACCGACCACTGGCCGATGCAGGTGGGCCCGGACCAGGTGTCACGCTACATCGTTTCCCGGCCGCCGATGTACACGACGCCGGGCGAGGCGGGCTTCTCCGCGCCGGTGCTGGTCAATGATCTCGTCTTTCTCTCCACCTCCCGGCCAGGCTTGTATGCTTTTGACAGCGAGATGGGCCTCGGCGTGTGGTCTGCGCCCGACTTCGGCCCCCCGCTCCCGAACAGCTTCACACTCGGCCCGGTCGTCTTTGGCGACTTCGTCGTCGTCGGCAGTGCGAACCTCGGTTTGCTCGTCTACGCGCTGTGATCGCCGAGATCGCTTCGTAGCAGGACTACCATCCGGGCGAGTCATGGGATGTATCGTTCTTGGTCCGCGAATGGCTTGATGGACGTGAACAGTGCGCTTCTCCATGCGGGAGCCCGCCAATCGCTGATCTTCGACGCCGATGACACGCTGTGGGAGAACAATATCCACTTCCTGGCGGCGATCGATGCGTTTCTCACGTGGCTCGACCATGCGGACCTGTCACACGCGGCGATCCGGGAGATCCTGGACGAGATCGAGCTGGCCAACCGCGGCGCGCACGGCTACGGCGCGCGGGCGTTCGCGCGGAATCTGCGGCAGACCTTCCGACGCATCTCGCCCCTCGGCGAGCACGATCCGCGTGAGGCCGAGGCGGAACAGTTCGGCTTGCGCATTCTGGAACAATCGCTGCAACTGCTCGACGGCGTTGCGGAGACGCTGGCCACCCTGGCGACGCGGCACGAACTCTTCCTGCTCACCAAGGGCGACGAGGAGGAGCAACGGCTGAAGATCGCCCGGTCCGGGTTGGAGCGGTTCTTTACGGCGACGGTCATCGCCCACGAGAAATCGACGGCGACCTACCAGGAGATCGTGGCAACACATCGCCTCGACACCAATTCCACCTGGATGATCGGCAACTCGCCCCGCTCCGACATCAATCCGGCGCTCGCGGCGGGGCTCAACGCGATCTATATCCCCCACCGCAGCTCATGGCACCTGGAGATGGAGGAAATCACTGCGCCGGCGCGGACGTCTCAGACGTTGCTGGAACTCGCATCGATCCGGGAGCTGACCCCGATCTTCGCCGGCTCCATGACCGACGTCGATTGAGCGCCCTTCGCCTCGTTTGCTTCAAGAGCGACCGGGAGCGTGAAGCGGATCGTCGTCCCTTCGCCCAATACAGACGCCGCGCTCACCTGACCGCCTTGCACCTCGACGAGCTGCTTGACGATCGACAGTCCCAGCCCGGTCGAGCCCGCGTTGCGCGTCGATTCCCCGCGGTAGAACCGGTCGAAGATGCGCGGCAAATCCTCCGGGGCAATGCCGACGCCGGTGTCGGCGACCGAGATCTCGAGCTGGCGTCCCTCTTCCAGCACGGCGCCATTGACCATCACCAGCCCGCCGTGCGGCGTGTGCCGCACGGCGTTGTGGAGCAAGTTGTTGATGATCTGCGTCACCCGCGTGGGATCGGCGCGCACCGCGGGCAAATCGGACGGGATCGCCGAATGGACGCTGACGCGCGACTGCTGCAGCGCGTAGGGCCGGATGCCACTGACCGCCAGCTCGACGAGATGGACGATGTCCACCGTCTCCGAGGCCATTGGCAGCGCCGCTTCTTCCAGACGCGTGAGCGTGAAGAGGTCGTCGATCAGCTTGGCGAGCGTCTGGCTCTCGTGCTCGATCGCCCGGAAGGCCGCGACCGTCCCCAGCGGTAGCGTCGGCGCGTCCGGGTTATCGAGCTGTGTCTCCAGGTGTCCCTGGATGATCGCGAGCGGAGTGCGCAAGTCGTGCGAGATGTTGGCGACGAAATCCCGGCGCTGTCTGTCGAGCGCCTCCAGCCGTTCGGCGAGGTAGTTGAATCGCCGCGCCAGCCGGCCGATCTCGTCATCACTCTGGACATCGACGCGCCGGTCCAGATGGCCGTTCGCCATCGCCTCGGACGCATCTTCCATCGCCTCCAGCGGTCGCGTGATGCGCCGCGCCAGCCGCCGGCTCGCCAGAAACGAGACAAAGACGCCGCAGATGGCGATCAGGGCAATCTGCGTCAGCGTGAAGAGGGTCAGGCCGAGAAAGGCGGGCAGCGCCTGGATGATCGAGGCCCAGGTCTTGTTGGAAATGATCAGGAGCAGGACCAGGAGGAAGAATCCGCCTGTCGCGTAGACGAAGGTGCTGAGAATGACGACGATCAGGTGCGCGACGATCAGCTTCCAGCGCAACCGGTGGTGGATGAGATAGCGCAGCCGCCGAATCGCGGTAATGGGACGGACGAGGAGCAGGAGATTCGAGGGGCGCATGGACGATCAGCCGGGCCGCGCGTACTTGTAGCCGACGCCCCAGACGGTCTCGATCCGCTCGCCGGGCGAGCCGGCGCCGCCCAGCTTCTTGCGCAGGCGCTGTATGTGGGTATCGACCGTCCGGTCGAAGACGACGGCGTCGCGGCCCCAAACCTCTTCGAGGAGAAACTCGCGGCTGAAAACGCGGCCCGGATTGCCGGCGAGCAACCGAAGCAGACCGAACTCTGTCGCGGTCAGATGGACCGACTCGCCGCGGCTAATGACCTCGTGCGATCCCACGTCGATGCGCAGATCGGGGAGCTCGATGACCTCCTCGTCATGCCGCGATCGGGACTGATCGCGGATGCGTTCGACGCGTCGGAGGATGGCGTTGACGCGTGCCTGCAGCTCGCGCATCGAAAAGGGCTTCGTGAGGTAGTCGTCGGCGCCCAGCTCCAAACCGAGCACCTTGTCGAGCTCCGTCGAGCGGGCGGTGAGCATGATGATCGGCGTTTGCCTGTCCTGCCGGACGCGGCGTGTCACCTCCAGCCCGTCGAAGCCGGGCAGCATGACGTCGAGCACGGCCAGATCAGGGTTGGTGCGCTCGATCAGCTCGACGCCGCCGGGGCCATCGCCCGCGACCCGGACCTGGTGCCCATCCTGTTCCAATCCACGCTGGATCAGCCCCGCCAGCTCGCGCTCGTCTTCGACCACCACGATCGTCGCCAACGATCCTCCCCTCGCCTGCTCCATGGTCTACGCCGCCGGGCGATGGTGGTGCGGGCCGTCGCCGCGCCGGTCTCCGAGCGTGATAACTGGCGCGGGCGGATGCGCCGGCCGGCGCGTGTCGTTGTCCAGCAACAAGACCAACGCCATGGGAATCGTCACCAGCGCCCAGATACCCAACAAGATCATCGCTACGACCATTATCGGACTCCTTCGTCGATCGCGCCCGCCGTCGGGCCACGTCCACATCTCACAGTCCTCATGGTAGCGAGCGATTTTCTCGATGCTTTGTGGGTTATGTGAAGGATCTGTGCCGGTGTGTGACGAAAGTGTCACGAACGACGGCGAGCCGGAGGCATCCATGAAGGTGGACGCCCCGGCTCGGTCCGAGCGGAAATCGACGCGCTGAAACTAGCGCTTGGTGTACTGCGGCGCCTTGCGGGCGCGCTTGAGACCGACCTTCTTGCGCTCCTTGACCCGCGCGTCGCGGGTCAGCAGCTTGGCCTGCTTCAGCGTCGGACGCAGCTCGTCATCGAACCGGTTCAGGGCCCGGGCGATGCCGTGACGCACCGCGCCGGCCTGGCCGGAGACGCCGCCGCCGACCACCGTCGCCACGACGTCGAACCGCTCGCCGGTGCCGGTCAGCGCCAGCGGCTCACGGATGAGCTGCTGGATGATGTCCCGGCCGCCGAAGTAGTCCCGCGCGGTCTTGCCATTGACGGTGACATTGCCCTCGCCGGTGTAGAGCCGCACGCGGGCGATCGCGCTCTTGCGGCGGCCGACCGCGTAATAGTATTGCCCCTTGGGCGTCGCTTCGCTCATGATCGCTCCTCAGCGTTACCGGTCGGCCGTCTTGTCCAGCGCCAGCGGCTGCAGCTTCTGGCTGTGGTGCGGATGGTTCGAGCCGGGATAGACCTTCAACTTCTTGAACTGCTGGATGCCGAGCACGTTGTGCGGCAGCATCCCGCGCACGGCCTCCTCGATGATCCGCTCCGGGTGACGCGCGCGCACATCGCGCAGCGCGGTCGCCTTCAGACCGCCAGGATAGCCGGAGTGACGATAGTAGAACTTGTCGCGCTCCTTGTTCCCGGTGACCTTCACCTTTCCCGCGTTGATGACGACGACATAGTCGCCGGTATCGATGTGCGGGGTGTAGATCGCCTTGTTCTTGCCGCGCAGGGTGGCGGCGATGGCCGTCGCCAGCCGGCCGAGCGTCTTGCCCTCGGCGTCGACGACATACCAGTCGCGCTTCACGTCCGCGGGCTTGGCCGAGTAGGTTCGTCGTTCCACGTTGCTTCGCTCCCTAACCGTTATCCATTGCGACGGTCATCCGTCGCCAGCAGTTCCATCATCGTCCGGGTCGGGCGCGGGCTCGTCGTGGCCATACCCTACCCGCCAGAGCACCAACCCGTGCGGCGGCGCGGTCCGCGGTCCGCGCCGCCGGTCGGCGGCGCGGATCAAATCGGCGATCCAGTCCGGCGATCGGTTGCCGGACCCGACCTCCACCAGCGCCCCCACGATCGCTCTGACCATGTGGGGCAGAAAGCCATCCGCGATTATACGCAATTCGATGGCGTGTCCCGCCGCGTTTGCCGGCGCCGGCCAGAGAGAAGCCGCTGCCCGGATGGAACAGCGCCGGACCGTCCGCACCGTTCCGCGCCGCGTCTGGCGGCGCTCCGACCAGGGCACTCCGTCGCCGCCGCCGGCAAACGCCGCGAAGTCGTGACGTCCCAGGAGCCGCTCGCACGCCGCCCGCATCGGCGGGAGGTCGAGCGGGCTGCGCCGCTGCCACGTCACGTGGCGAATGAGCGGCGCCGGCGCCCCACACCAGATGCGATAGCGGTATTCCCGCCAGGTCGCATCCCGCCGCGCGTCGAACGCTGGTCCATCGCGCGCGACCGAGATGACCGCGAGGTCATCCGGCAGCCGGGCATTGAGCGCGTTGCGAATGACCCCCTCCGCCAAATCCGGCCGGAGATCAGGGACGCTGACCACCTGACCGACCGCGTGCACGCCGCGGTCCGTGCGTCCGGCGAACGTCGCCGGTTGCTCCTGCCCGCTGAAGTCGCGCAGCGCCGCTTCGAGCACACCCTGCACGGTCCGACGGGCCGGCTGCCGCTGCGACCCCCAGAAGGCCGTCCCGTCGTAGGCGACCGTCAGCCGCCAGGAGGACGCCCGCTCGGGGCCGGTCACTAATCGACGAACTCGATCAACACGACCGGCGCCGCGTCGCCGTGGCGCAGACCGAGCTTGGAAATCCGGGTGTAACCGCCCGGGCGGCTCTCGTAGCGCGGCGCGACATCGTCGAAGAGCCGCAGCATCGCCCGCTCGTGGTCGATCTTCGACATCACCAGCCGCCGGTGGTGATCGGTATCATCGCGGGCGATGGTGACGAGCTTCTCGACCACGCGGCGCAGCTCCTTGGCCTTGGCCTCGGTGGTCGTGATGCGCTCGTTGAGAATCAGCGAAATAGCCTGTTGACGCAGGAGCGCCCGGCGCTGGGCCGGATTGCGCCCGAACTTGCGGCCCGACTTGCGATGCCTCATTCCTCATCACCATCTTTCTCGTCGCCGCTGTTCGCCATCGAGGCGATGACGGCGTCAATGTCGTCGCTCGCCTCGTCCGGGAGCATCTCGACTTCTTCCTGGTCGTCGCCGGCCGCCGGCAGCGCCGCCGCTTCAGACTCCGGCAGATAGCCGAACTCGGCCAGCTTCTCGCGCAGCTCGGTCAGCGAACGCGGCCCGAAGTTGCGGATGGAGAGGAGCTGGTCCGGATCCATCGTCAGCACCTGGCCGACCTTGTCGATCTGCTTGCTGCGCAGGGCGTTGAGCACGCGCGGCGACAGCCCGAGATCGGCCAGCGGCTTGTTCTGGACCTCTTCGGAGATGAACGAGTTCGGCGCGATCTCCGGCTCCGGACGCGTGAACTCGGCGAAGACGCGCGCGTGGTCCATCAGGATTTGCGCGGCCTGCGAGAGCGCGTCGTCCGGTTCGATCGTGCCATCGGTCAGGATCTCGAGGATCAGGCGGTCATATTCGACGTTCTGGCCCACGCGGGTGTGCTCGACGACGAAGTTGACGCTCTCCATCGGCGTGTAGATCGCGTCGATGGGGATCTCGCCCAGCGCGTAGACCTCCTGCGCCTCGGCCGGCTGGTAGCCACGGTCGCGGGTGATCCACAGATCCATGTCGAGCACGGCGTCAGGGCCGTCCAGCGTGGCGATCACCTGGTCGCCATTGATCAGGTCGACATCGCCCGGCCAGGAGATGTCCGCGGCGGTGACGACCCGGTCACCTTCCCCCTCATTCTTGACGAAGAGGTGCGCGCGGATCTCACCCTCGAAATTGCTGACCCGCTTCAACCGCACGCCCTTGAGGTTGAGCACCACTTCGGTGACATCATCGCGGACATTCGGGATCGTCGAGAACTCGTGCCAGACGTTATCGATGCGGATGCGGGAAACGGCGACGCCTTCCAGCGACCGCAGGAGAATGCGGCGCAGCGCATTGCCCAGCGTCGTGCCGTAGCCCGGCTCGAGCGGTTCGACTTTGTACCGGCCGTAGTTGAGTCCGGTCTGGATCGTTTCAATCGTAAAAATCGGTTGCAAGCGGACTCGCCTCCTCGTTGCGCCCATTGCCGGTCCGTGGAACGCTGGCAAGGGACGCATCGGGGCAACCCGCGGGTTGCCCCGTGACCAGTGGTCGTGCTCTAGCGGCTGTAGTGCTCGACGATCAGGGAATCGTTGAACAACGGGACGTCGATCTGATCGCGCGCCGGCAGATTCAGGACCCGGCCACTGAGATTGGCGTTGTCGACCGACAACCAGTCCGGCGCCGTCCGCGTGTTCAGCACTTCGCTGTAGTCCTTGAAGTAGTCGCGCTTGCGGCTCTCCGGTCGGACGGCGACCACGTCATTGGCGCGCACCATGAAGGACGGGATGTTGGTTTTGCGGCCATTGACCGTGAAGTGCCCATGGCGAACGAGCTGCCGCGCCTGCCGCCGGGAATCGGCGAAGCCCATGCGGAAGACGACGTTATCGAGGCGGGACTCGAGGATTTGCAACAGGTTGTCGCCCGTCACGCCACCCCGGCGCACCGCTTCGCCATAGTGCTTGCGGAACTGGGTCTCCAGCACGCCATAGTACCGGCGCACCTTCTGCTTCTCACGCAACTGCAGCCCGTACTCCGAAGGACGGCGCGACCGGCGCTGACCGTGCGCGCCCGGCGGGAAGTTCCGCGCCGGCCTCTGCTGCACGATCGGGCACTTCGGCCCGTTACAGCGCTCGCCCTTGAGGTAGAGCTTCATGCCCTCGCGCCGGCACAGCCGGCAGACCGGGCCCGTATATCTCGCCATGAATTACGTATGCCTCCTGATTCGTCACCATCACCATGCGGAACTGGCAGAACGCCCGCCATCCGCCACCCGTCGCGGTCGAATTCCGTTCGCCGCGGTGAGCAGCGGAGCGGGATCGACTAGACGCGGCGCCGCTTCGGCGGCCGGCAGCCGTTGTGCGGGATCGGCGTCGTGTCGGTGATCGAGATCACCATCACGCCGCTCGCCTGCAGCGAGCGGATCGCCATCTCGCGGCCGGACCCCGGCCCCTTGACGAACACATCGACCTGACGCAGGCCGTGCTCCTGGGCGCGGCGGGCGGCGGCCTCGGCCGTCACCTGGGCCGCGAACGGGGTGCTCTTGCGCGAGCCCTTGAAGTTGTTCGCGCCGGCGCTGGACCAGGCGATGACGTTGCCCGCCGGATCAGTCAGCGTCACCATCGTGTTGTTGAATGTCGCCTGAATGTAGGCGCGCCCCCGGGGGATATTCTTCCGGTCGCGTCGCCGGACGCGCCCCTTGCCCCGTGCCGCTCCACCTGTTCCTCGCCGCCGTTCTGCCATGCCGCCTGTCTGCCTCCGCTAGTCGTTATCGTCGAATCGTTGCTACTTCTTGCGCCCGCCGATCGCGCGCTTCGGCCCACGCCGGGTCCGCGCGTTCGTGCGGGTCCGCTGCCCACGCACCGGCATGCCCCGGCGGTGGCGCAGGCCCCGGTAGGAACCGATATCCATCAGCCGCTTGATGTTCATCGACTGCTCGCGACGCAGGTCACCCTCGACCCGCATCTCCTTGTCGATGATCTCGCGCAGCCGGTTGACCTCGTCGTCCGTCAGGTCGCGCACGCGGGTATCCGGGCTGATGCCCGTCCGCTCCAACAGCTGCTGGCTGGTGGTCTGCCCGATGCCGTAGATGTACGTCAGCCCGACCTCGATGCGCTTCTCACGCGGCAGGTCAATGCCAGAAATTCGTGCCATGGTTCACCTTCACCATGGTTCGCCCGGAGGCGAACCGCTCTAGCCCTGGCGCTGCTTGTGCCGAGGGTTCGTGCAAATGACCCGGACCACGCCCTTGCGGCGGATGATCCGGCAGTTGTCGCAGCGCTTGGTGACGGATGCTGCTACCTTCATGCTTCTCGTTCTCCTCTCTTCGTGCGCGTCGATCGCTCTGCTCACCTGGCGTCGCCGCCGCGTGTCACTCGACCGCGCCCAGGAAGGAGGCTCAGTTCATTCGCAATGGCGCATAGGCGGGGATGACGACCCAAGCCGTACACGCGGATAGCGCATGTCTTGCGACATGCGCACGAAAGATTATTGTACCACCCCGACCAAGCGCGGAGTCAAGATCTCCGGATCACCGTTGGTGATCAGCACCGTGTGCTCGAAATGCGCCGACCATGAGCGATCCGCCGTCACGACCGTCCACTGGTCGCCCAGCACCCGCGTCGCCTCGTCGCCCAAGTTGAGCATCGGCTCGATCGCGACGGTCATGCCCTTGCGGAGGATGATGCCGCGATCGGCGTCGCCCACGTTCGGGATGTGCGGCTCCTCCCACATCTGCCGGCCGATACCGTGACCGCCATAGCCCTTGACGATGCCGTAGCCCCGCGGCGCGGCATAGGCCTCGACCGCGTGACCGATCGCGCCGAGGTGATTGCCGGCGCGCGCCGCCGCGATCCCCTCGTAGAGCGCCGCCTCGGTGTCGCGCAACAGACGCTCCGCGTCCGCCGAGATCTCGCCGACCGGATAGGTCCAGGCCGAATCGCCGTGGAAGCCATCGACGATCGCGCCGATGTCGACCGCGATGATGTCACCCTCGTGCAAGACGCGCTTGCCGGGGATGCCGTGGACGATCTGGTCGTTGACCGAGGCGCAGATGTAGCCGGGGAATCCCTGGTGGCCATAGAAGTTGGACGTCGCGCCCAGCTCCTTGATCGTGTCCCGCACGAGCGCGTTCAGATCGCCGGTCGTGACGCCGGGTGAGATGGCCCGCGCGACGCGCACGTGGCATTCGGAGACCACGTGCCCGGCGCGCCGCATCTTCTCGATTTCTTTCTCGTTCTTGATCGTAATCGCCATAGATGCGCGTTACCGTGTCACTTTCGTCTGGGTGCGCTTCTCCACAATCACTTCAATGGCCGCCGTGACGTCGGCGATCGGCCGGTCACCATCCACCTGTTCGACCAGTCCGCGCTGGCCGTAGTAGGTCAGGAGCGGCGCGGTCTGCTCCGCGTAGAGCGCCAGGCGGCGGCGGATCGGCTCGGGCTTGTCGTCGTCGCGCTGGACGAGGGCGCCGCCGCAGCGGTCGCAGACACCGGCCACGGCCGGCGGGTCGGCCTCCAGGTTGTAGACGGCGCCGCAGTTGGCGCACACCCGCCGCTTCGAGAGCCGGTCGACCAGCTTCTCCGGATCGACCTGCAACTCGATGACCACCGTCACGCGGTCGTCGTGGTCCGCCAGGATCTGGTCGAGCGCTTCCGCTTGCGCCGCCGTGCGCGGGAAGCCGTCGAAGAGCGCGCCCTCGACCTCGCCCGCCGCTTTGGCCCGGGCGATCTCCGCCAACCGCTCGCGGACGATCGCGTTGGTCAGCTCGTCCGGCACGAGATCGCCCCGGGCGAGTATCGCCTCGACCTTCTGACCCAGCTCGTTGCCGGCGGCGATGGCCGCGCGGAACAGATCGCCGGTGGCGACCTTGACCAGGTTCAGTTCGGGCCCCAGCACGCGCGCCTGCGTGCCCTTGCCGGACCCCTGTGCTCCCATCAGGATGATGTTCACAGATCCGCCTTCAGAGCCCGCCGGGCGCGATCGACGCCCGGCGGGCTCACGTCATTTGATGAAGCCTTCGTAGTTGCGCATCATCAACTGCGCCTCGAGCTGGCGCATGGTGTCGATCGCGACACCGACGACGATGAGCAACGACGTCGCGCTCAGCAACAGCGTCTGCACCCCGGTGATGCGCGCGGCGATGAACGGCATGATCGCGACCACACCGAGGAAGAGCGCCCCGACCAGCGTGATGCGGGTCAGCACGCGCTGCAGGTAGATCGCCGTCTGCTTGCCGGGCCGCACGCCGGGCACGAACGCGCCCTGCCGCTGCAGATTCTCCGGTATCCGTTGCTGCTGGAAGATGACCATCGTGTAGAAGAACGTGAATCCGACGACCATCAGGAAGTAGAGCACGTTGTACGGCACCGAGTTCGGACTGAACCAGAGCCGGATCGCCCGCGCGATGTCATGCAGCCAGGGCCGGCTGGAGCTCTCGAAGATGTTCGCGATCATCCCCGGGAAGACCATGATGCTGACCGCGAAGATCAGCGGGATCATGCCGGCCGAATTGACCTTCAACGGGATGTGGGTCGTCGTGCCGCCGTAGACCTTGCCGGAACGCACCCGCTTGGCGTGGTGGACCGGGATGCGCCGGTGGCCCTCATTGATCAGCACGATGCCGACGACGGTGATGAGCCCGATCGCCAGGAAGAAGATCGTGCCGATGACGTTGGTCGCGAACGACGAGCCGGAGAGCAGGTTGACGACCGCGCCAGGCAGCGACGCGACGATGCCGCCGAAGATGATGATCGAGACGCCGTTGCCGACGCCGTTCTCGGTGATCAGCTCACCCATCCAGGTCAGCAGCATCGTGCCCGCCACCATCGACAGCAGGATCGCGATGGTCGGCAGGACGGTGTCGCGGTTGAAGAGGCCGAAGTGGGCGATCAGCGTGCCGCCGCTCGGGCTCGACTGCCGCGAGAAGAGCAACGCCTGGCCGTAGCCCTGCAGCAGGGCGAGCGGCACGGTCAGCCAGTGGGTGTACTGGTTGATCTTGTTCCGGCCCTGCTGACCCTCCATCGAGAGCTCATTCAGCCGCGGGATGATCGGCGTCATGAGCTGCATGATGATCGAGGCCGTGATGTACGGATAGACGCCCAGCGCGGCGATCGAGAAGTTCCGCAAGCCGCTGCCGGAGAAGAGATTCAGCATCCCGAGGAGCTGGTTGTTGTCGATGAAGTCACGCAGAGCATTCCGGTCCACATTGGGGATCGGAATGCTCGCGATGAACCGGAAGATGATCAGCATCGCGAGGGTGTAGAGGATCTTCTTCCGGAGGTCCGGGATTTTGAATGCGTTGAGTACGGCCTGGAGCATCTCTCCGGGGCCTCCTTGTCGCTACTTACTCTTCGGTCTCGGCGTCCACGTCGTTGACCGCGGCGTCGATGGCCTCGCCCGCCTCGTTCGCGGCGAGCTCACCGGTCTGGCGCAGCGAGGGCGGCAGCTGGTAGCCCGCCGCCTCGGCCGCCTCGGGCGTGGCGAAGTAGAACTCGGCGTCGGTCCGGGTGTAGAAGCGGGTCCCTGCCGGGTGGTAGAGCCGGGAGCTGGCGTTGCCCTTGATCGGGAAGCCGGCCGGCACCTGCCCGCTCGCCGCGGCCCGAACCCAGTCCGTCCCCTCCACCCCGGCCGGCGCCTCATGCTCGGCCGGCGGCGCGGCACTTTGGGTCGCCGCCGGCGCGGCGCTCGCGGCAGCGGCGCTGCCAGTGGACGTCGCGGTCGCATTGCCGTCAGCCGACGCCGTGCCATTCTCGCGCTGCTTCAACAGCTCGATCGCCTCACGGCGCTTCGGTCCCCCGACCTTGCCGACCCGCATCGCCTTGAGCTCGCGGTTCAGCGGCAGACGGCGGCTGCGGGGAGCGGCTTGCGTCCAGCGGTCGGTCCGCTCGAGCTGCTCGAACGAGCCGCCGGCGCGCTCGATCTCCGCCAGCGCCGACTTGCTGATCGCCTGCGCCCGCACCGTCAGCGGCTTGCTCAGCTCACCGCCAGCGAGGATCTTGACCGGATAGTCGGTGCTCCGAATGAGACCGGCGTCGGCGAGGACCTGCGGGGTGATCGGGCCGTCGACGTCCAGCGATGCCAGACGCTCGAGTTTGACGATCTCCCATTGCGCCCGCCAGATGTTGGTGAAGCCGGGCTTGTAGGGCATGCGCTGCTGGAGCGGGTTCTGCCCGCCCTCGAAGCCGAGGCGCACGCCACGGCCCGAACGCGACTTCTGGCCCTTGGTGCCACGGCCGGCGGTCTTGCCACGACCGCTGCCATGCCCGCGGCCCAGTCGCTTGCTGGTCGTCTTTGCCCCGTCGTCGGGCTTCAAATCTTCAATCGTCAGTGGCATGGGTGCCCTCAACTCTCTCGCCGGGTCGCCGGAGCCGCCGTTACTCGGCCTCGATCTCCTCGACCGTGACGAGATGACTAACTTTCTGAATCATGCCGCGGATGCTCGGCGTGTCCTCGCGCTCGACGCTGTCATGCAGCTTGCGGAGGCCGAGCGAGCGCACGGTGCGCTCCTGGTCGGTTGGCCGGCCGATCGTGCTGCGCACCAGCGTGACGCGCAGCGTGCCGCCATTGGTGGTCGCCATCATGCCCGCTCACTCCTCTGCGCCTTGGGGCCGCCGCGCCGGGAGCGTCCGCCACCTTGCGGCGGTGCTTGCCGCGCCGGCGCGGGAGTCGGGGTCTCCTCGCCCGGATGGGCGAAGGGCCGGCGCAGCGTGCTCGGCCGGTGCCGGCGCTGCATGACCTTCGATTCCGGCTCCAGCTCACCCAGCGCCTTCAGCGTCGCCTGCACGACGTTGACCGGGTTATTGCTGCCGAGCGACTTCGTCAAAATATCGCGCACGCCAGCCGCCTCGACGACCGCGCGAACACCGCCGCCGGCGATGACGCCGGTGCCGGGCGAGGCCGGCTTCAGCAGCACCGTGCTGGCACCGAAGGAGGATTCGACCTCGTGCGGGATCGTCGTGCCGTCGAGCGGCACGTTGATCAGCGACTTCTTCGCGGCCTCGACGCCCTTGCGAATGGACTCGGGCACCTCGCCCGCCTTGCCCATGCCGGCGCCGACGCGGCCCTTGCCGTCACCGACGACGACGATGCTGCCGAAGGCGAAGCGGCGACCGCCCTTGACCACCTTGGCGACACGGTTGATCTGGACGAGGCGTTCCTCGAACTCCGATCCCCCGTCTTCGTCGGACCGGCGACGTGGCCCGCGATCACTTCGATTTCGATCCATGCTCGTCTCCAGACCGAATGCCGGGCGCCTTCGCGCCGCGCGGCATTCCTAGAATTGCAATCCGCCCTCGCGAGCGCCATCCGCGACCGCCTTGACCCGGCCGTGGTAGAGAAACCCGCCCCGGTCGAAGACGACCGACGAGATGCCCGCTTCTTTCGCGCGCTCGGCGATCACCTCGCCGACCGCCTTGGCCCGCGCCGACTTCGGCGCGCCGTCGCCAGCGCGTTCCTTGACCGGGGCTTCGAGGTCCGACGCCGCGACCAGGGTGGTGCCCCGCACGTCGTCGATCACCTGGGCATAGATGTGGGCCGAGGAGCGGAAGATGTTCAGGCGGGGACGCTGGGCGGTCCCGCTCACCTTCGCCCGCACGCGGACGTGGCGCCGCTTGCGCGGGCTCAACGGCCGCCGATACTTGACACGCATACGAAGACTCCCATCACCGGCGAGGCGCCGGAACGCTTATTTGGCCTTGCCGGCCTTGCCGGCCTTGCGCCGCACGTATTCGCCCTGGTAGCGAATGCCCTTGCCCTTGTAGGGCTCCGGCGGCCGCGTGCCGCGAATTCGCGCCGCTTCCTCGCCGACGACCTGCTTGTCGATCCCCAGGACCGCGACCCGGTTGTTGCCCTCGACCTGATAGCTGATGCCCTCGGGCGGCACGAGCCGGACCGGGTGGGAGTAGCCAACGTTCAGGACGAGGTTCTTGCCATCGAGCGCGGCGCGGTAGCCGACGCCCTGGATTTCCAGATTCTTGCGGAAGCCGTCGGTCACGCCGACGACCATATTGCTCAGCAGCGACCGGGTGAGTCCGTGCAGCGCCCTGATCTCGCGGTCGTCGTTCGGTCGCTCGACGCGCACATGCCCGTCTTCCTGCACGATGCTCAGTTTGGGCGTGAACGTCGCGGCCAGCTCGCCTTTCGGCCCCTTGACCCGCACCGCGTTGCCCTTGCCGACCTCGACCTGGACGCCAGTCGGCACGGAGATCGGCTTGATTCCAATTCTCGACATCTCATCACCCTCGCCGCGCGCCGGACGCTTGTCCGGCGACGCTCGCTACCAGACCGTGCAGAGGACTTCGCCGCCGATGCCTCGCCGGCGCGCCTCGTACCCGGTCAGCACGCCTTCCGGCGTGCTCACGATCGCGATGCCGAGCCCACTGCGCACGCGGGGAATCTCGTTCTTGCCCGCGTAAACCCGCAATCCGGGCTTGCTGATGCGCTTGATCTCGCGGATCGTATGCCGCTTGTCCGGACCGTAGCGAAGCTGGACCACCAGCTGATCTTGCGGCCGTTTCTCAATAACGCGCAAATCCTCGATGTACCCCTCTTCCTTGAGGATCTTTGCGATCGCGACCAGGATTTTCGTCGCGGGCATCGTGGTCTCAGTCTGCCTGGCCATGCCCGCGTTGCGAATCCGGGTCAGCATATCGCTGATGGGGTCGTTCACGCTCATGCGTCGCGTTCTCCGTCTTCTCGTGCCGTCGCGTTCAGGTCCGGCCTACCAGCTCGATTTCTTGACACCTGGCAGCCGGCCAACCGACGCCAGCTCGCGGAAGCAAATCCGGCACACGCCGAACTTCCGCATGTATGCCCGGCTCCGCCCGCAGAGTTTGCAGCGGTTGACGTGGCGCGTGGCGTACTTGGGCGTGCGCTCGGCCTTCACAATGAGGCTCTTCCTGGCCATAAATCCTCCGTACCGTTGTCGCTACCGGGCGAACGGCATCCCGAGGTGCGCCAGCAAGCGGCGCCCCTCTTCATCCGTGCGCGCGGTCGTCACGAAGCTGATCTCCAGGCCGCGCACCTTGTCGATTTTGTCGTAATCGATCTCCGGGAAGACGATCTGCTCCCGAAGACCGAGCGTGTAATTGCCGCGACCGTCGAACGCGTTCGGCGAGACACCGCGGAAGTCGCGAATTCGCGGCAGCGCGATGCTGATCAGACGGTCCATGAATTCGTACATCCGCTCACCGCGCAACGTCACCATCGCGCCGATTGGCATGCCCGCGCGCAGCTTGAACGCCGCGATGGATTTCTTGGCCCGGGTGATGACCGGCTTCTGGCCGGTGATCTGGGCCAGGTCGCCGACGGCGGCTTCGAGCGCGCGCGCGTTCGCGATCGCCTCGCCCAGGCCGACGTTGATCACGACCTTCTCCACCTTCGGCACCTGGTAGACGTTGTGATATCCGAAATCGCTCATCAGGGCAGGAACGATTTCCTCCCTGTAGCGGTCACGCATCCGTGCCATGCGAATCCTGCCTCACGCCGGCCTTCGCCGGCTCTTCATCCCACGATGCGGTGGTGCTCACCTGGTCTGCCGCCCGGAGCGACACTCAGGTCACCGCTCCTCTTAGCGTTCATCACCCGTGGGCGTTGCCCTCGCCGCCGGCGTTATTCCTCCGGCCGCGGGATCGATTGCTCACACTTCTTGCAATAGCGCTCGTTCCGGCCTTCCGGCCCGGGGCGCACGCCGACGCGGGTCGGCTCGCCGCACTTCGGGCAAATCAGGCGCACGTTGGAGACGGCGAGCGGCGCTTCAACCTCGACGATCCCCGCCTGCCGCGCCCGGCCCCGCTTGATGTGCTTCTTGACGATGTTGATGCCCTCGATCACCACGCGGTCGCGATCGATCAGGTTCTGGCGGACGACGCCGCGCTGCCCCTTGTTGCGACCCGCGGTCACGAGGACTTCATCGCCGGTTCGGATCTTCCTCATGATGCGCGATTCCTACAGCACTTCCGGCGCGAGCGACACGATGCGCATGAACTGGCGCTCGCGGAGCTCACGGCCAACCGGACCAAAGATACGCGTCCCACGCGGGGCGCCCGCGGCGTTGATCAGCACCGCGGCATTGTCGTCAAATCGGATGTGGCTCCCGTCCGGCCGGCCGTACTCGTTGACGGTCCGGACGATCACCGCGCGGACGACGTCGCCCTTCTTGACGGCCGCGTTCGGCTGCGCGGCTTTCACCGAAGCCACGATCGTATCGCCGACGCCGCCGTACTTGCGCGCGGAGCCACCGAGCACGCGGATGCACATGATCTCGCGCGCTCCACTGTTGTCGGCCACCTTGAGCCGGGTCTGTGGCTGAATCACCGCTGTTGTCCTCTCGACACGTCACCGCGAACCGGCCGGGCCGGCCCGCATGTTGTCCTCATCGGCGGAGCTAGACCTGAACGGCCCGCTCCATGATCTCCCGCACGATCCACCGCTTGGTCTTCGACAGGGGCCGGGTCTCCTCGATCCGGACCAGGTCGCCTTCCTTGCAGAGGTTGTTCTCGTCGTGCGCGTAGAACTTGCTCGTCCGCGTCATCCGCTTGCGATAGAGCGGGTGAATCTTCACATAGTCGACGGCCACGACGACCGTCTTGTCCATCTTGTCGCTGACCACGCGCCCGACCTTCTGCGTCCGCGGTTGCTGCTGCCGCTCGGGGGCCGCGCTGGTGGCCGTTTGTGCTTCGCTCATGCTCTCCTCGTCGTCTACCGCGCCTGGCCCTGCGCTTCGAGCGCGTGCTGCATCTCCCGCTCGGTGCGGATCGTGTGAATACGCGCGATATCCTTGCGGATTTGGCGGATACGCGCCGTGGCCGTCAACTGGCCGACCGCCTCCTGAAAGCGGAGATCGCGCCATTCACCGTGAAGCTCGCCGAGCCGGTGCTCCAGCTGCTCGTCCGACATCGCGCGGATTTCGGCTGGCTTCATGCCGCGCCCTCCTCCTGGGCCGCCGGCGCGCCCGGCGTCTCACGCACCAGGACCTTGCAGCCCATCGGCATCTTCATGCCGGCGCGGCGCAACGCCTCCGTGGCGCGTTCCTGGTCGACACCGCCGACTTCAAACAACATGCGGCCCGGCTTGACGACCGCGACCCAGAATTCCGGGT
>JAICKJ010000248.1 GCA_025928015.1 Thermomicrobiales bacterium | reverse complement strand
TGATCATGACCCGCTGAACGCAACACCGTCGCGGCCGGGGGCAACCCGGCCGCGACGGACGTCGCCAATTAAACGGTTATCGCGGCGGACTGAGGGTAGATAGCCGCCAGGGCGCGCAGTTCCGTCGTGCAAAAGGCACAGCGGGTCGCGCCGATCGGGATGTCGGAGAGGCAGGCCGGGCACTTCATCGTCGTCGGATCCGCCGGCGGCTGCCTGCGCATCCGCTCCATGAGCAGATTCATCGGCTTGACGACGAAGAAGAAGACGACCGCGGCGATGATCAGGAACGTGATGATCGCGTTGATGAAGTCGCCGATCAGGAATTTGCTCTTGTTGACGGTGAAGTGGATGGTGCTGAAATCGGGCTGACCGCCGATCGCGGCGATCAGCGGCGTGATCAGATCCTTGACCAGCGCCGTCACCACCGCGCCGAAGGCGGCGCCGATGACCACGGCGATGGCGAGGTCGATCACATTGCCTCGCATGACGAATTCCTTGAACTCTTGTGCAATCCCTCTCACGGTTCACCTCCTGCGACCGATGACCCTCCGGCGCATGACCAACCAGTCGTATGCGCCTCACGAAGTGTAGGTAAGCATCCCGGTCATGTTCAAGCAAGGCGGCACTACACAAATCCGCGCAACGGACCTCCTGGGACCAGGGTCAGCGCGTTCCGGCCGTGAGCCGAACCGCGCTGACCGAGGCGTGCGTCTGCCCTAGACCGATGGCGGGCAGGACTCCGGACCGGCCTGGAGGTAGTAGGTCGCCTCGCCCTCTTCGGTCCCCATGTAGAAATCCGTGCCGCACGAGTTGGTGAAGAGCGTATTGACGCCGCTGGAGGTGTAGACGGTGAAGCTGCTGCCGGCGATCTGCCCGGTCGTCTGCCCGGTGGCGAGATTGCCCTGGAACATCAGCACGCCGTCCGCGGTCACCTCAACGTAGATGTCGGCCTGGGCGGTCACCGCGATACTCGTCCGCTCGCTGCCGGTCGGCGCCTGGGTTGCGGCCGCGGTCGCCTGCGTGGCCGGCGCGGCCGCGGTCGTCGAAGCGGCATTCGGCACGGTGGTGGCGTTCGCAGTGGTCGTGGCGTTGTTAGTGGCCGCCGGGGCGTTGGTCGCAGCAGCGTTGGTTGCCGCGGGCTGCGGCGCGCTGTTCTCGGGCTGCTGATCGCTGACCTTGTCACCGAGCGCGACGAAGATGAATCCCGCCGCCTGGTTGCCCTGATTGTTGACCGACCCGTTGCCAGTCACGAGCTGCCCGTCCCCCGCCGACAGCACGCCCGCGCTTCCGGAAACGGTGAGATTGACTTGACCCGCGAACGGCATGACCAGGGCCGCGCCATTGTGGTCCGGCAACTGGACGGAATCACCCGGCTGGAGCACGAAGCGGGTCAACTCCAGGTCGTAGGTGCCTGCCGAGATGCCCTTGATCTCGGGACTCTCGTAGAAGGCGTCCTTGGCCACGTTCGCCGGCGCGCTCAAGCCAAAGTTCCAGAGCACCGCGCCGCTGCTGTCGGCCCAGATGGTATAGGGGTCGCCAGCCGATTCGTAGTAGCCCTCGCTCACCTCCAGCCGGGTCCGCTTGCCGGTCACATCGTTCCGCACGACCGTCGCGCCACCGCGCTGGAAGAGGAAGGCCGTGCCGGCCGAAGCCGACTTCGCGGACGAGACCGCCGCCGGCTTCTGCTCGACCACCTGAAAGACCTGCGTCGAACCGTCCAGGTAGACGAGCCCCTGCGCGATCACCGAGCCCGGCGCCAGATCGTCGGCCGAGGTTTGCTGATTGGTCGCGGGTGCGGTCTCCGGCGTGGTTTGCGCCGCAGGCGCGGCGTTCTGCTGCGGCTGTGCCGGTGGAGTGGCTTCCTGCGCCACTGCCGGCGCGCCGCCGATGCCCATTAGCAGCATCGCGAGCGCCACCATCGCGGCGGCGAAGGCCGAGAGCCGTCGCTGCCGGTGGGCGCCCGGATGTAGGA
This sequence comes from Thermomicrobiales bacterium, assembly GCA_025928015.1. Taxonomy (GTDB): domain Bacteria; phylum Chloroflexota; class Chloroflexia; order Thermomicrobiales; family UBA6265; genus JAICKJ01. The sequence goes on along the minus strand of JAICKJ010000248.1, from coordinate 4,045 downwards.
CATGCGTCCGTTTCATAATCTTCCCCCAGAGTACAGGCCAGCGGTCCCTCCACCCCCGGCTCAGTTCCTGTCGATACAGATCGACGGCCCTATCATACAGTGAACGTACAGTCTTGACTACTCCCCGGCGCGATTCGGCCCGCTGGAGCCAGCCCACGTCACCAGCAACATCTCGGCTACCATTGGTGCCCGACGCGCGAAGGCGCATCCCGAGACGAGCGAGCGGAGAACGTGATGGCCCATTCTAACCCTGAGTCGCCGGCGGCCGGTAATCGCCGGCCCCGCGATGGCGCGCGCTCCACACCGCCCAGCAGGGACAAACCGCGCGTCACCGTGCCGGCGCGCCGGATGGCGCTGCCCAGCGATCCCCGGCTGCCCTGGTTGCTGACCGGATTGCTCTGCCTGCTGCTCATCGGGGTCATCATCTGGGGGGTTGGTCAACGCGACAACGCCGACGACGCCCAGGCGGCCAATCAGACGTTGACGCGCGAGCTGGCGCAGGTCCGCGCCGGCGCCAACGCCACCGCGTACACGCTGCAACCGACCAGGGACGGCCCGGCCGAGGCGCGCGGCACGGCCTTCTATGCCCTCACCGGCGCCGGCATGCTGCAGGTGGCCGGCCTGCCGGCGCCCGCCGCCGGCCAGCGCTATCAGCTCTGGTACTTCCCCACGGCGGCTGACAAGCCGCTCCCCGGCGGCACGTTCACGCTCGACGGTCAGGGAATCGGCTTCATGCTCATCCCGTCCGACGTCGGTCAATTCACCCAGCTCGGCATCTCGCTCGAGCCGGAGAAGGGCAGCCAGGCGCCGACCGGGCCGATGCTCGTGACCGGTACGGTCAACGGCGCGCGCGGCTGACCCACTCCGGGCGCGCGGAGATCGATCTCCGTATACTTCTCGGGTCAGATCCGGCGGGCGATCCGCGCTCTCCTGGCCGACGCCCGGCACGTCGATCGCGCGCGCCTGCCCCTGGCCGCACACGCGGCAATCGAGGTTCCGTGGCTCGTCGCAGACGTTCCGCCCGCCAGCAGCACCGCGCGGCCGCGCCCCGCATCGCTTGGCCATCGCCGGGCGACTGGGCGTGGCTCGCCGTTGCGCTCGGGCTGAACTTCCTCGTCCGCTGGCCGTTCCTCCACATCCCGATGATCGCCGACGAAGGCGGCTACGCCTGGGCCACCCGCCGCTGGATCGACGGCACCGGACGGCTCTATCACGACCTGTGGATCAGCCGGCCGCAAGGCATCTTCCTCGTCTATGCCGGGATGCTGGACGTGCTCGGCACCTCCCAGGTCGCCTTCCGGATCGGCGCGGCGATCTTCGCCGCCGCCACGACGGTTGCCGTCTGGCTCTATGGCCGTCGCTGGAAGGGACCACGGGTCGGCACCACCGCCGCGATCATCTTCGCCGTCGCCGCCGGTCTGCCGAGCGTCGAAGGCTACACGGCCAACTCCGAGGTCTTCATGGCCATGCCGGCGGCCTTCGCCGCCCTCTGGCTCTTCTGGGCCTGCCGCCACGGCTGGGATCTCGGCCACCTGACGGGCATCGGCGTGCTGATCGGTCTCTCAACGTTGCTCAAGCCGTCCGGGGCGATGATGCTCCCCGTCGCCTGGGCCTTCATCGCCATGGCGCAGGAGGCGAGCCGGCGGGACTATGCACGCCGTTGCGCGGCGGTGCTCGCCGGCGTGATCCTCGTCGCTATCCCGACCTTCATCAATGGCTACATGCTCGGCTGGCACGCCTTCATCTACGCGACTATCACCTACCGGTTGACCGAGCAGAGCAGCGCGACGGTCAGCTTCGACCACCATCTCGCGGCCATCGTCAAGCTGGCCGCATCCTGCTGGGCGTTGATCGTGCTTCTCGCCCTCTTCACGGTCGTCCGTTACCGCCAGCCGATCCTCGCCTGGCTCAAGCACCGCCCGCTGCGACCACGGCTGGCGTCATCCAGTCCGCGCCTGGGCTACGTCCACCAATCGCCGCTGCCGCCTTTCCAGCTCGTCCGGCCGGAGGATGACGGCGGGTTGTTGCTGCGGCTCTGGGCCTTCGGTTGCCTCGGCGGCATCAGCATGGGCGGCGACTGGTGGCCGCACTACCTGATCCAGGCCGCGGCGCCGTTCGCGATCTGGCTCGGCTCGTCCTGGCCCGCCGTCGAAGCGACCCTCTCGCGCCGGGCGAAGCCGCTCTTCATGGCCGCGATGCTGATCTTCCTGCTCACGCCCTATGCCATCGTGGTCAAGGGCAGCACCGGCGAGTTGACACAGGCGATCTACTCGCATCCCGGGTATCCGTCACAGGACAAGGTCGGCGCCTACCTGAAGGCGCACACGCAGCCGAATCAGACGATTTATGTCGCCTTCGATGAGGCGGCGATCTACTACCTCGCCGACCGTCCGGCCGCCTACCGGCACCTCTACGACCAGGAGTTGCGGGCGGTGCCGAACGCCTACTCGGACATCATCGCGATCATCCGCAGCCCGCAGCGGCCGGTCTACATCGTCGGCACGCGCCAGCCCGGCCCCTTCCCGGACGACAGCCGCCTCTTCTGGCGGGAGGTCGCCAACTACTACGACCTGGAGACGATGATCGACGGCGTCCCGATCTACCGCGCCCGCGAAACGATCCAGACGCAGGGACCGTAAGAAGAGCCCCCACCCCCACCCCCTCTCCCAGCATTGGGGGAGGGGGCCATCTTACGCCGGATGGACACCGGTCCAGACCTGCGGCGCGCTGGCCGGGTTCTCGTCACGCGCGGCGAGCGCCTTGGCCAGATTGACGCCGCTCAGGATTTGCCCGATGTGGCTGAACGCCTGCGGGAAGTTGCCGAGGAAGCGACCGGACGTCGGGTCAATCTCCTCCGACAACAGGCCGAGCGCGTTCACGCGGTGACAGAGCGAATCGTAGAGCTCCTGCGCCTCATCGAGCCGCCCCTGCAGCGTCAGATTGTCGACCAGCCAGAAGCTGGTGAGCACGAAGGCGCCTTCGTTTCCTTCCAGCCCGTCGTTGCGCTGCGCGGGATGATAGCGAAAGATGAGGCCATCTCCGGTCGCGCGTAACTGCTCGCGGATCGCCTTCACCGTCGCGACCATCTTCGGATGATCGGCCGGGATGACGCGACGCAAGGGCAGGCCGAGGATCGCGGCGTCGAGCGTATCGCCGCCGAACTCGGAGGCGATGAACTTCTTCTGGTCGTTCCAGCCGTGATCGAGGATCGTCTTCGTGATCTCGTCCGCCGTGCTCTTCCAGAGCGCGGTGTTGGCCTCGAGGCCATACCGCGACGCGAGTTTCCGACCCCGGTCGAGCGCGACCTGGCAGATGCCGGCGGAGTAGGTCTGGACCGAGCCTTCCGTCCGCACCTCCCAAATCCCCTGGTCGGGCGTGTCCCAGGCGACCATTGCCCGCTCGACGAAGCGGTGCAGATTGGACCAGAGCTCGTCGCTCAGGTTGCCGCCATGGTTGGCCCACTGGTAGGCGCAATCGAGCACCTCGCCGTAGACGTCGTGCTGTACCTGATCGGCCGCGCCGTTGCTCCAGCGGACCGGCTGTGACTTGCGGTAGCCCTCCAGGCTGTAATCCTCGTGTTCCTTGCCGGGGTGCTGCCCGTCGATCGTGTACATGATCCGCAGCCGGTGTCCCTTGGCCAGGGTCAAGAGCCATTTGAGGAAATTGTTGGCCTCGTTGACCAGACCAATCCGGCGCAGCGCGTAGACGGAGAACGAGCCGTCGCGGACCCAGACGAAGCGGTAATCCCAGTTCCGCTCCCCGCCGACCCGTTCCGGCAGCGAGGTCGTCGGCGCGGCGGCGAGGGAGCCCTGGGGCAGGTAATCCAGCATCTTGATCGTGATCGCCGAGCGCTGGACGAGCGTCGATTGGGGTCCGTGATAATCGAAGGTGCGCAGCCAGTGTTGCCAGGCGGCGATCGAGACACGCACCGACTTGTACGGGTCGGCCAGTGAGGACGGCTCGTCCAGCTCTTCCCAGCGCAGGCTGAAGGCGATGCTCTCCCCGGCCCGCAAAGTGATCTCCTGCGTGAGCTCGTCCATCGGCC
>JAICKJ010000173.1 GCA_025928015.1 Thermomicrobiales bacterium | reverse complement strand
CGCGAACGCCTGTGAGTAGTACCCGTCGGCCGAGCGGGTGGGCTCGGTTTGCGGATTACCATATAAGCTTGCGGAGCCGTTGGCCCGCCAGTAGGCGAGCCTCGTGCCGCGGGTGGTGTGGGGGGTCTGCGGAATGTAGACCTGCAGGCTCGTCTGCCCGAAATCGCCCGGGATCATCTCCGCCGGGATGCCGAGGCTGTCGGCGAGGGACTCCGACGCCGCGGCTGGCGGTGCTGTGCTCAAGAACGGCACGACGGTCGCGAGGGCGAGCGCGACGGTCATGAGGACGGGCATCCGCCAGGTGGTGCGATTGGTGCTCATTCTGAATTCCCCTCGGTGCCAGTGACCCGGTTCCTTACCGCCGGCTTGACAAGCTGGCGAGCGCCCGGCCACCCGTCGGGCGGGTGCCGCGGCTGGTCCACTCATTATATCGACGCGGGATGCGGAGAGCTGGTTTCGCGGGGGCGAATCTAGATATCCGGGCGGCGATACGCATTGATCTGGTCCCTTGTCTCCTGGGCAGCGGCGCGCGCCGCTGCAGCGAAGTCCGTGGCCCCGCCTGCGTACATGATGCTCCGTGAGGCGGAGACGATCAAGCCCTGGCCGGCGGCGTTCATCCCGCTCCGCACCGAAGCAGCCAGATCGCCGCCTTGCACGCCAACACCTGGCAACAGGATCGGTTCGTCCGGGCAGATCGGCCGGATTTGCGCCAGCTCCGCCGGTCGCGTGGCGCCGACGACGAGCCCGACGGTCGCTGGCGCCTCCTGGCTCCAGGCGCGGATCTTCCGCGCCATGGCCAGATAGAGGGCTTCGGTGCGGCCGTCAGGCGCCGACACCACGAGATCCTGAATCTCCGCGCTGCCCGGATTGCTGGTCCGACAGAGGACGATGACGCCCTTGTCGGCGTAGGAGAGGAAAGGGTCGAGTCCTTCGCGCCCGAGGTAGGGATTGACGGTCACGGCGTCGAAGCCGAAGGCGTCGAACCAACCGGTGGCATAGGCCCGGTCGGTGCTGCCGACATCGCCGGATTTGGCATCGAGGATCACCGGAATGGACGCCGGAATCGCGCTTCGCACCTTGAACAACGCATCCATTCCGTCCGGGCCGAGCGCGGCATAGAATGCGAGATTGGGCTTGTAGCAGGAGACAAGATCGGCGGTGGCCTGAATGATCTCGATGCAGCAGCGTGCCAGCGCGTCAGCCCCGGTGCCCAGCGAAGTGGGGATGCGCTCCGGTATCGGGTCTAGTCCGACGCAGAGCAAGCTGTTGTTGGCAAGAGCGGCCGCATCGAGCCGGGCGGCGAAACTCGTGGCCGGTCGGGCGGTCGTGCACTCGGTCATCCTGGGGTCTGCTTCCTTTCTGATTGCAGATTCCGTACATGCGTAGAATAAGGGAATGTTGCCGTCCGGTCAATCTTCTGTGGCCCGCAGCCCGTCCGGTCGCCATGTGACAAGAAGGAACAGCTTTTCGCCTTCCCGATCGCGATGGTACACTGCGAGCACGTTGTCAGCGAACGTTATTCACGCTGTCACCGAACGTCGCAACGCTGACGGCGAAGTCTCCGGTGGGCACTGTGGCCGGAGACGCCGGCCCCGCGTGATGAGTCGCCCCGACGCAACAAACGCCCGTGATGAGCTTCTTGTGATCCGGGCGGGGAGGAACGGGCCTTGCCACCGACGGCGAGCGCACACCCGGGAAACGAGCAGACCAACGAGGGCGCGTCGCTCTGGCGCGGACCGGTGCCGACGCTGGCCGATGTCTTCGCCGCGCGTGCCGTGCTGCGGCGCTATCTGACGCCGAGCCCGGTCGTCGAGTCGCCGGCGCTGTCGGAGCGCATGGGTACCCGGGTGCTGCTCAAATGCGAGAATCTCCTGCCGACCCGGGCCTTCAAGGTGCGCGGCGGCATCTACCTGCTGAGCAAGCTGACGGACGACGAGCGAGCCGCGGGAGTCGTCGGCGCGTCGACCGGCAATCATGGCCAGTCGATCGCCTACGCTGCCCGGCTCTTCGGCGCACCGGCGACCATTTTCGTGCCCGAGCATCCGAATCCGCTCAAGCTGGCGGCGATGCGCCGGCTCGGCGCGACCGTGATCGAGCATGGCGTCGATTTCGATGAATGCCTGGTCGCGGCGGGTGAGTTCGCGCGCGAGCACGGCGCGCGCTTCATTCATTCCGCCGACGAGCCGGACCTCATCGCCGGGGTGGCGACGGCGACGCTGGAATTGCTCGACGCGCATCCCGAGGTGGATGCGATCTTCGCCCCGATCGGCGGCGGCAGCAGTCTCTGCGGCGCCTGCCTCGCCGGGAAATCCATCAAGCCGGAAGTGACGGTGATCGGCGTCCAGAGCGAGGGCGCGCCCGCGGTCTACGAATCCTGGCGGGCGCGCCGGCTCTTGCAGCTCGATCGCGTCGAAACCTTCGCCGAGGGCCTGGCGACGCGGCAGGCGTTCGCTCTGCCGGCGCGGATGCTCTGGGACACCGTGGACGAGATGATGCTGGTCTCCGATCGGCACCTCCGGCGGGCGATCCTGACCCTGTTGGAGACGACGAGTGTCATGGCCGAGGGAGCCGGCGCCGCCGCCCTCGCGGGCGCGTACGAACGGCGGACCTCCCTGGCCGGGAAAACCGTGGCCGTGATCCTCTCCGGCGGCAACTTGACCCTTGACGTATTGGAGCAGGCACTGGCAGAGGAGCGACCCTGGTGAGCAGTTTGTTTGATCGACTCTCCGGCCGCGGCCGCCGGGGCGGCAACGCGGTCCTGATCCAGATCGCGCGGGAAGTCGTCGGCCGCAAGCGGTCCGTCCAGGGCGCGATCAGCGAGGTCCGGCACCCCGCCGTGCTCGATGTCCTCTCGGATGACGATTTCAAGGTGCTGGACCGCGTCATCGACGAGCGGGTCGAGTCGGACCGGGAGTTCTCGCTCGTCCTCGCGCGCCTGACGCACGCCGCCGCCCACGCCAAGGGGTTTGACCGGCAGACGGTCGATGCCGCCTTGCGGCTCGACGCGCTGCTTCCCGCCGACGACCCGGCGCAGGAGCGCGAGAAGCTGCTGCGCGACGCCTACCGTGCCGCGCAGCGGGCCGGCTATGTGAAGGGCGGCCGGAGCGCGCTCGCCCGGCTCGGTCAGCGAGCCTATGACGCGGGCGACGCCGAGCGCGCCCGCGTGCTGTTGCAGCAGCAGGTCGATCTCGGCCCCGAGACGATGGACAGCGCCGATGAGGTGGAATCCGCGATCACCCTGGGCGACCTGTTGCAGCGCGAGGGCGACACCCGGGGCGCGGTCAGCCTCTATCAACGGGCGGGCCGTTCCGCCCAGCGGCTTGACTATTACCGGGGCCTCGGCGAGGCGCTGACGCGGCAGATCGACCTGATGCGGGGTGACGTCGATCAGCACACGCTGGCCACCTTGCAGGAACAGGCGCTCGACGCCGCCCGTCGCACCGGCGACCGGGGCACGCAGAGCCGGATCGTGCTGGAGCTGGCCCAGTCGATGATCGCGATGGGCCGGCTCAATGACGCCGTCTCCCACCTGGAGGCGGGGCTGGTGATCGCGCGCGACATCGGCGACCTGACACTCGAAAACGAGTGTCTGGCGCTGCTCTCCAACGCGGAGCGGAAGCTGGGGCGGATGGAGGTCGTCGCCGACCGCGAGCGCGACCTGGTCCAGGTCGAGGAGCGGCTCGGCAACAAGCCGGCCGCCGCGCAGGACGCCGTCCAGCATGGCACGACGCTCCTCTCGCTCGGCCGGCTCGATCAGGCGCGGGACGCCTTCGAACGTGCCGTGCGCCTGGCGCGGACGGTCAATGACGAAGCGCTGGAGCAACGCGCCTATGGTGGGCTCGGCGTCGTCTACACGCACCTGAATCAACCGGCGGACGCGCTCAACAACCTGATGCAGGCGCTCGACCTGGCACGGGCGAATGGTGACACGGCCCACGAGGCGCAGTGGCTCGGCAGCATCGGCGAGGCGCTCTGGAAGTTTGACCAACCTCGGGATGCCGTGCAGGCGATCAATCAGGCGATCACCGCGGCACGCAAGGTCGACGACCAGGACCTCCACGCCGGTATGTTGAGCTTGCTCGGGCAAATCCACAGCTCGAATCGCGATCCGGTGCGGGCGCGGGACACCTATACCCGGGCGCTGGAGATCTACCGCCATCTGGACCGGCCGGAGCAAGAGATCGCGACGCTCTCCTCGCTCGGCGCCGTCGCGATGGAGATGGACCGGACCTCTGACGCGATCGATCTCTACCAGGAGGCGTTGCGGCTGGCCGCGCAAACCGGTCAGCGTGCCGCCGCGGTCCGCCTGTACGGGCGTCTCGGGCGCCTCGCGCAACGGCGGGGCGATCAGGAGGCCGCGCTGGACGCGCTGGGCCGCGCGGTCACCATGGCCGAATCGCTCGATCAACCGGCGCTGCTCAGCCAGGCGCTCCAGCATCTCGCGGTTGCCCAGGACGCGGCCGGCGATGCGGCCATGATGGGCACCTACGAGCGGGCACTGGCGCTGGCGCGGGAGCTGCACGACGACTACGGCGAGGCGATGCTGCTGGTCAACGTCGGGGTCCACCTCGCGGGGAGCGGTCACCGCGCCGACGCGATCGACTGCCTGGAACAGGCGATCGAGCTGACCGGCGAGATGGGGATCGCCGGTGGCAAGCTGCGCAGCCGCGCGGAATCGCTGCTCGCCGCGGTGCGCGCCGGGGCCGATCGCCGCGATCGCGGCCAGCCATTGCCGGCCAGCGAGCGCCCGGCATCGCCCGAGCGGCTGGCGACCAATGAGGCGCCAGCGGACGAACGGCCGGTCGAACGCTGAGGTTCACAGCTGATCCAGCCGCGTAGACGGCTCTGCGACGCCATCGCTATACTCGATGGGTTCCCGGCTTGTGGCCGGGCCTGGCGGATGCCGGCCTGACGCTTGCTGACTCGTTGAGTGAGCTACCGACGACATGACCTTGTCACCGGCGAGTGCGGTCGCGTTTGCGCTCACGGGGGGCTACCCCTCGGATGTGCGTGACTGGATCACCGTCGATCTCCCCCCACCCACCAGCCGCCGTCGCGGCCGCATCGTCGCCGTGGAGCCGCTGACGCGGACCTTTCAGACGATGGGGCTCGCGAAACGCGCCCGCGAGCTGATCGGCCTTCAACTGGAGATGCAGGGCCCGCCGGAAGCGGTGATCGGCCGCGCCTTCGCCGCCGCCAATGCCGCGCTCAACGAGGAGCGGCAGAGCGCCGATCTGACGTCCTATGGCGCGCCCTTGCTGCTCGGAGCGACCGTTGCGCTCATCGAGGACGAGGTCGCGACCATCGCCTGGGTGCCGCCGGCGCAGGCGCTCATCGTCCAGGATGGACTCGTCTACGGTCTGCCGCCGCTCGAATCCTGGCTGTCGGGTTATGCTCCGCCCCCAGACCAACGCGCCGTGGAGCCGCTCGGATTCGCCGCGTGGGTTGCCCCGCGGATCGTGCAGACCGAGCTGCGCCCCGGCGATTCGATCATCGTCTGCTCGGCGACCTTCGGTGAGATGTTCGCGCACGAGATCGCGGGCGCCGGCCTCGGCACGAACGATCTGACCTATCTCTTCGGCCAGGACCCCGATCATGTCCTCGACATGTTCCGCGGGCTTGCCATCCGGGACGACCTGTCGACCGCGTCGATCGCGGTGATCGGCTATCCGCCGGCGCCGAATGCCGCGCAGGTACAGACGCTCGGCGACATCGGGCGCCGGCTCCGTCAGGGGCGCCACGCCGCCACGGCGGAGGCCCGGCGCTGGTTGCCCGCGCCCGTGGCGCGGCCGGCCGGCGTTCCGGCGGCGCTGGCGTTCGAGAATCAGGCCGAGCCGGAGACGGCGGACGAAGCGCTGGCCGTGCCGCCAATGTTCGACGGCGAGGAGACCGAGCTGCTCTCGCCCGTGCTCCCGAACGGCCTGGCGGTTGCCGCGAACGGCACGCGGGTTCATCGATTCGAGCGCTTGCAGGAACGCGCGCACGCCGCGCTGGACCGGGTGAGCCCGAAGTGGAAGACGACCTGGCAACGGCCGACGCCGGTGCGCGAGTTCGGTGTGCCCGGCGCCCATGGGGTCCGGCTCTACCGTGGCTCGGCGGGGGCGATGGGCGAGCCCGGCTGGCGAAATCAGCTTCCGCGGATCCCCTTCTACCGGACGCTCCTGACCACGCTGATCGTCATCGTCTGCCTCGTCGCCGCCGTCGCCATCGGCGGCCTGGCGAAGCAGCAATTCTTCCCCGACCGGGGCAAGGCGAACGCGGCGCTCGCGGCGACCGACCAGCACATGGCGCAAGCAGTCCACGCGACCGACGACAAGACCAGGGATGCTGAATTGCAGCAGGCGCAGGTATCCCTCGGCATCGCCAAGGAGGCCGGGGCATCGGACAAGGCGGTGAACGCGCGCCAGCAGGAGATCACCCGCCAGCGCGACAAGCTGAGCAACATCATCCGTTTCACGAACGTGACGCGGTTGGGTAGCCTGCCGGCCGGTTTGCAATCGAAGCCGATCGAGATCGTCCGCACATCGTCCGGCATCTTCGCCGCCGGCGGCAGCCTCTATCAGCTCAGGCCCGGCTCACGGGAGATGGTGCGAGTGTTGAAGGAAGGCGCGTCCATTCCCGGCGGCAAGCAAACGATCGGCGCCCTCTGGGGCGTCTCCGTCGATGTGAACGGCCTCTACGCCATCGATGGCAAGCGCGTGTTCACGCTCGATAACAACGGCAAGTGGACAGCCGTCTCGCTTGGCGTCATCCCCGGTCTCCAGCCCTGGAAGCCGTCGCCGACCGGCGCCTTCGGCGGCAACATCTACCTGTTGGTGCCGGATTACCGCCAGCTCTACAAGTTCCCGCCACCCGAGGAGGGTGGCACAACTTCGCAACCGGTGGACTGGGTCAGGAACGAGGATCGCACGCAGCTCAACCACGCCGTCGATTTCGTCGTGGACGGCGAGATCTACATCCTTATGGATGATGGCCGCGTCCTGACCTACTACAAGAACAGCCTGGTGCGGCAAACGGCGCCGCAGGCGCTCGGCAACGGCAAGCCGGTCGCGCTCACCGGCGCGGGTGGCGACAACCTGCTCTACATGCTGGTCACCGATGGCGATGGCCAGTCCGGGCGGATCATCTGCTTCGACAAGGAGGGCAAGCAGTTCTATCAACTGCGCTTGCCACCTGGCTTCTCGACCGGCGACGCGAAGGTGACGCCGCCCTTCGCGAAGGTGCGCGACTTCGCTGTCGATGAGGGGACCGGCACCGTCTACCTTTTCACGAACGACGCGATCTGGACCGCGACCTTCGAAGTGCCGAAGATCGCGACGCCCAAGAAGACTTCCTGAACCCGCAGACGCCACGCGGCCCGGATCGGTTCGATCCGGGCCGCGTGAAATGCAGTGGACGCTACGCGAAGTAGTCGGCGTTCAGCTTCTTGAACTCGTTCCACTGCTCGGGCAGATCGTCCTCGAAGAAGATCGCCTCGACCGGGCAGACCTCGGCGCAGACGCCGCAATCGATGCACTCGGCCGGATTGATGAAGTACTGCTCGCTGTCGTCATCCGAATGGATGCAGTCCACCGGGCACACCTCAACGCACGAGGCGTCCTTGACGCCGATACATGGCTGCGCGATGACATACGTCATGCGTGTCGCTCCTTCCCCACACGGGGCACTGTTGAATTGAAGTGCAGTGGCTTGGCCCGCTCAGCCAAGGCTTCGCTCGTCGGTGACGAACTTGCAGGCACTTTTAGTATACCCGCGCGGTTTCGGCGCGCAATCGCATCCCGGCGAGGTTTCCGCATCGGCGTTCGTATCTGGCGCACAATACGTGAGACACCGCGCTGAGCGGAGGTCCCGATGGCGCCACACGGCGCCAGACGCATGAAAGAGGAGTGGCTGCATGACGGACGGACTCTCGATCCTGGGAATGCAGGAATCGGAGCTCTACGCCTATCTGAACGACCTGCTGCACACCGAAGCGACCGAGGCCGCCGCGGAACACCGCACGTCGGTGGAGAAGGAGCTTGCCTCGCCCGGATTTGCCGCCGCCGAGGCTGCCTCGACCTACGCGATCAAGCTGATTCTCGCCAATAACGTCTACATCACGAAGCAGTTGCTCGATCTCGGGCTGATGAAGCCGAACCGGGGATAAGTGACCACCACGGTCGCCACCGATGTCACCGTCATGCTGAGCGGGTGCAACCCCGAAGCATCCCCGCGCGAAGCGCTTGCTCGCAGCAACACCCGTTTCCTGTGGCACAGGTGTCCGCTGTGGCGGACCGGCTTCGCCGGGGGGTTCTTCCCTCCGGTCAGAATGACGGGAGGTGAGCGAGGCGAATACGGAATGCGAAAACGCCCGTCTCCAAACATTCGGAGACGGGCGTGCGTTGAGTCACTGGCAATCTACCGGAGCCCGAGGCTCTTCCATGGGTTCGGCATCACGCCGACCGGGACCTCGATCAGCGTCGGCTCGTTGGCCTTGATCGCCTCACCGAGCTCGACGCCCAGCTCGTCCGGCGTCTCCGCCTTGCGGCCGGCGACACCGAAGGCTTCGGCCAGCTTCTGGTAGTTCGGGTTCTTCAGCTCCGAGGCGATGATGCGGCCGCCCAGCTCCTGATCCTGGATGCGGCGGACGTTGCCGTAGGCGCCATCGTTGAAGACGATCGTGATCGAGGCGAGATTGTGCTGCGCCTGCGTCGCCAGCTCGTTGCAAGCGAAGCCGAAGCCGCCATCGCCGTTGACCGACACGACGACGCGGTCGCCGGCGGCGACCTTCACACCGAGCGAGGTCGGGAAGCCCCAGCCGAGCGTGCCCTGGTAGCCGGGCGTGAGGTACGTGCGCGGCTGGTAGACCGGGAAGCCGACGTTTGACCAGTAGCCGAT
>JAICKJ010000227.1 GCA_025928015.1 Thermomicrobiales bacterium | reverse complement strand
TCGGCGCCGCCGCCTTCACGCCGACCGGCTTCCCGATCGACCGGGCGGAGACGGCGCGGCTGCTCGGCTTCGATGGGGTCGTCGTCAACGGCTACGACGCGGTCGGCGCCGGCGACCATTTGGTCGAGACGGTCCAGAGGCTCCACAACCTCTGCGCCAGCCTCGCCCGCTTCACCAATGACATGCTGATCTGGGCGCGGCAGGATGTCGGCTACCTGCGCGTCGGCGACGCGTTCATCCAGATCTCCTCGATCATGCCGCAGAAGCGCAACCCGGTCGTCTTCGAGCACGTCCGCACGCGCATCGGCTACGTCGGGGGCGACGCGGCGACGGTGACGGCGATGGTCCAGGGCGCCGCCTTCGGTGACACGAACGACGTCGAGGACCCGATCTACGTGCCGCTGGCGCGGTGCGTCGATCACGCGCAGATGGTCGTCGACCTGCTCAACGCCGTCTTCCAGACCGCGACCTTCAACACCGAGCTGATGGCGCAACGGGTGCGTGACGGCCTGATCACGACGACCGAGCTGGCCGACCGCCTCGTGCGCGACCACCGGCTCTCGTTCCGCACGGCGCACCACGTCGTTTCGTCGTTGGTCACCGCCTCGCTCAACTCCGGTCGCCCGATCACGGCGGAGCAGGTGAACGGGACGGTCGCATCGCTGACCGGACGTGAGGTCGCGCTGACGGACGACGATCTGCGTCAGGCGCTCGACCCGTGGGCGTTCGTCACCGCGCGGAGCATCCCGGGCGGACCCGCGCCGGCGGCGATGGCGCGGGCGCTGGCGGACGAGGCGGCCGCGCAGGCGGACGACGCGACCTGGCTCGGCGCCGTCACGGCGCACGTCAACGCCGCCGCGGCGCTGCGCGCGGACGAAGTCGCGCAACGCGTCAATCTCCCCGACGCTCGCTGACCGGCGCCACCGGCGCGTTTTCGTGGCCGACTCGGGCGGCCGGCTGGGTAGACCGTTCCGGGAAGCTGGAGAGGCGACGGGCGGCGTTTTCGACCGCCAGCGTCACCGCCGCGCGATCGACCGGGCCGTCGATCATGACCGGCGGCCCGAAGCGGAGCGTGATCGACCATTTGGCGCCGCGTTCGTAGACGAAGCCAGCGGGGACGACGGGGATCGGCTGGCCGGATTGCCGGTGGCCGAAGGTCGCGAGGTGGACGAAGCCCGGCTGGAAGGGCAGGAAGATCGACTCGTCGCCGTGCTTTGGCGTCTCGTCCGGTTCGATCGTCGGGTGCCCCTCGGGGAAGACGACGAGCACGTTCCCCTGGGCGAGCAGGGCGGCGCTCTCGATGAGCATCCGGCGCAGGTAGCCGATCTGCGCCTGACGGTTGATGTTGCGCGTGGTGCTGACGAGTCCGTCCGAGCGGATCAGCCGAGGCCAGCCGACCGCCCGGAAGCCGAGCTCCGTCGCGAGGCGGCGCGGGCGGTTCGTGATCCAGTCGACAGCGGTGATGAAGTGGACCGGCCGTCCGACGATGAGCATGAAGACGCAGCCATCCCAGAAGTGGTGATAATGCCGCGCGGCGATGATGACCGGGCCCGATGACGGCAGGTGCTCCCGGCCCTCGACGCGGAGATCGAAATGGCGCCGGGCCAGCACCTTCGCGCCCGCTTCCATGATCCGCCAGCGCAGCCGGTCGATCGTCCCCGTCACCCGTTCACTTCCCGAAGGCGATGAAGAGCACGCCGGCGGCGACGAGTGCCGTCCCCAGCCATTGCAGACGGCTGAACGGCTCGCCGAAGAACCAGAGCGCGCCGGCGACCTGCGCCACCGCGAACGCGAGCCCGATCCCGATCGCGTTGGCGACCTGCACCGAGCTGAAGCGGACCAGCCCGGCGAAGCTGAGCTGCGCGCCGAGGCCGGCCAGCCCGCCGGCGATCTGCCAGAGGACGAAGGCCCGCGGCCCGCCGGCCTGCCCCGAGAGCGCGAAGCCGATCGTCGCGCCGAGGTTCGTCAACAGGTTGAGGAGCACCAGGAAGCCGATGATCAGGGGCAGCGGCAGCGCGCCGATCACGGTCCAGACGTGGAGCGGGGCGACGAGGAAACGCTTCCCGGTGTTCATGGCTCTCCCTTCACGGTCGCGGCGTAGTCACGCCGACAAGGCCTAGCGTATACCCGGAGTGGAGATGGGGATAGCGGGACGGTTTCGGCATTCGGATCGCGGGAAACGCTGGCCACGCCAGAAACGGTGAGAGGCGGCGCGATCGCGCCGCCTCTCACACCCCCCTCCGTGATGTGAGCAGATCAGGTGAAGATCTCCTTCGCGCGCTTGACGATCTTGGTGTCGTAGGCCGAGTCCGCGGCCCAGGTGCCGGCGAGGTCGTGGATCGTCCGGATGGTGCCCGCCCAACCGGCGCGGAACGGCGCCTGGTAGGTCGCGTCAACCCCCTGGAGGATGTCCGGCAATGCCTGCGCGCTGCCGATCACTTCGGCGTGCATGTGCGCGATCTGGGCGCGGGCGGCGAGCGTGCCATTGGCGAAGGTGGCGCTGGTCAGCTCCTGCTTTGGATCGCCGGTGATGCCGAGACCGGCGGGGTTGAGCCGCTGCACCCACCACTTGCTCGTCCAGCCGTTCGTCTCCAGCTCCGACTGGGCGATCAGGATTGCCGGATCGAAGCCGATCTGTGGCGCCAGCCGGTAGATCTCGGTCACGTAGTCGCGCAGGTCGTCCATCCGCTGGGAGCCGCGGCGCTTGGCGTAGCCCATCACCTGGTCGACGGAGCCGCGCGTCGGGCCGATGATCGGGTTGGTGGCCGCGAAGGGCGCGACTTTCACCGGTGGCTTGACGTCCGGCGGCGGTGGTGGCGGCGCCGGCGGGCTGGAGTAGGCGAGGTATTGCGAGAAGGCCCAGCCGCGCTGACCGTTGTAGGTCACCGCTTCGAAGCCGTTGCTGCTTTGCCCCAGGACGTTCACCCTGGCGCGGCTGGGCATGACCGCGAGGACGGTGTAGGCGGTGGACGGTCCGGAGCGCAGGTTGAGGGCGTCGGTCGTCGTCGCCGTGCCAGTCGGTGTCGGCGTCGTGTTGGTCACGGCGAGGTACTGCGCGGAGGCCCAGCCGGTCCAGCCGTTGTAGGAGACCGAGCGGAAGCCGTTGCTGATCTGGCCGGTGAGGGTGACTTTGGCGCGGGCCGGCATCACCGTCAGGACCCGATTGCCAAGCGACGGCCCGCCGCGGAGGTTGAGATAGTCGGTGGTGGTGGCCGAGCCGGCCGGGCTCGGCTGCGTCTGGTTGCGCTTGAGGTAGTCGCTGTGGGCCCAGCCGGTGAGGCCGCTGTAGGTGACGGGGAGGAAACCGTTTCGGCTCTGGCCGGTCAGGATGACCTGACTGCCCTTGGGCATGACGGTGATGACCCGGTCGCCGAGCGAGGGGCCGGCGCGCAGATTGAGCGCGTCGGTCGTCGTCGCGGTGTTGGAGGTCGCCGGCTGACTGGGCGCGGCGTAAACGCCCGGGGCCAGCGCCAGGCTGGCGAACATCATGATCGTGAGCAGGGCTACGCCTGTCCGTCGCACACTCTCTCCCCTTTGCTGTTCCCACCCAAGCGCGGCGCAACCCGATATGACACGAATTGCTGTTACCCCGATGCTACCCGGTTCGCGCTGTGACAACAAGGCAAAATCGAAGCAAAATGAGGCGTCCAATGAACGTAGAGCGTGCCGCTCCCATGTCCGGACGCGGAAGAGGTCGTTTTGCGCTGGTTGTTGCGGCTGGCTAGCGGCTCGGCGGCGCGGGCGTGGCGACGCCACCGGCCCGATCGAGCGCGGTCATTGCCGCGCGGAGGTGGGTGTTGGCGCCCTTGAACCGGGCGAGCTGCGCGTTCAGCTCGTCCCACTTGAACTTGAAGAACGCCTGCTCGGACTCGGTCATCGCGGTCGTCATCGTCGTGGCGCCGGCTTCGAAATCCGCGTTGGCGGCGGCGAAGCGTGGCGGCACGCCGTGCGCCGTGCGGTAGGCGCGAATCTCACCGATCAGCTTGGTCACGCGATCATAACCGCTTTTGAGCGCCAGCACGTTCCGGCTCTTGTGCGAGCCGAGGTCCGCCAGCTCATCGGCCTCACCGACAAGCTGGTGCAGCCGCGGGCTCACGTAATCGTAGTAGGCGTGCTCCTGCGCGGTCAGCGACGCGGCCGCCGGAGCCGGGGTGCCCTCGGACTTGGCTGACGGCTGGATCAGGCGCATCGCGACGGCACCGATGACGATCAGGACGAGCAGGATGATGAGGGGAGCGTAGAGCCGGCGCCAGCGCCGGCGGCGATGAACCCGCGGCGGCGCCGCGGGCGACGGGTGCGGTGGCTGGGTGTCCAAGCGAACCATCCTTCAGAACAGTAAGGCGCCAGCGGAGCCGCGATCGGACCTCACGCGACGTCGAGCGCGAAGCTCGCCAGCGCCTTCCGGAACGCGTCCTGCACGGTCGCCAGGCGCATTTTGGCGATGTCCAGCTCGGCCGTGAAGTGGGCCAGCCGCCGGATGATCACCGTCTCGGCGAGGGCGGGATTGGTCCACAACGGCAGCGTGCTGCTGGCGCGGAGGTGCTGCAGCTTGGCGACGAGCCGGGCGACGGTCTGGTCCAGCCGCGACCGTTCGTCCCGTGCCCAGACGACCTGCTCGTGGACCGATCGCTGGCGCCATTCGGGCTGGTCGCGCTCGGTCTGGTGGCAGAGGTCGCGCAGCGTCTGGAGGTCGCGTTCCTGCCAGGCGGCGTTCACGCGGCGCATGAACGATTGCCGCCGCTCGCGATCCTGCTCGTCGCGGGCCAGGTCGGGGTGAAAGCGCCGTGCCAGTGTGTGGTAGAGCGCGCGCATCTCGATCTCGATCGCCTCGGAGAACCGGCGGCGCGGTGGCGGTGGCGCGAAGTCCTCGGCGTGCTGGTAGAACCGTTGGTGCTCGAACCGTGCCTGCTCCTCGTCGTGCCACTCGCTGGTGTCGATCCCGAAGAGGTCGCCGATCTCCGCCAGCTCCTCCCGGCTGAAGAGATCGCCGAGCAAACCGTCGGGGTCGGCGACCATCCGCGCGTGGATGCGAGCGATCTTCGCCTCGAACTCGGCGATCTTCTGCTCGATCTCGCGCAGCTCGCGCTGGACCGGCCCGATGCGGGCGTCGTAGGTCCGCTCGAACGTCTCGAAGGCGTTCAGCAGCGGCGCGATCTCCGCTTCGAGGTCGGTGACGCGCTGGCGTCGCACGTCGAGGTCGATCAACAAGCTGGCATATTCCGCTTCCTCGGCGCTCACGACCTGGACGAGGGCGCAGATCGAGGGCGCGGCGTGCGGCTTGGCGGCGGTTCGCCGCCGTACATGCGTGGGGGCGGGAGCGTCACGAATCATGTGCCCAGTGTATCGTGCCTGACAAGGCCCGATACGTCAGAGCAGGTCCAATTCCCCGGTCTGCCGGGCGCGATGTTCCAGCCAGTTGAACATGATGATGCCGAGCGCGGGCAGCACGATCGCGAAGACGAGCAGCGGCAGCAGCTCGGCCCGCATCGCGACGATCGACGTGCCCCGCGTCAGCGCGTCGGCGATTGCCTGGATGCCATAGCCGAAGGGCAGCAGCCGGGCCGGGACGCGGAGCCAGTCCGGCAGCTTGCTGACCGGGTAGATCGCGCCGGAGAGCACCATCAGGAACGGAAAGACGAAGTTCGAGAGCATGTTCGCGCCGCGGATGGCCACGCCGATCGCGCCGAAGATCATGCTGAATCCCCAGAGGCAGGGGACGAAGAGCACCAGCGCGACGATGAGTGCGGGGAAGTTGATGTCGAACGGCAGGCCGAAGATCCACCAGCCGGCGAGCAGCGCGACGATGGCGGCGAACCCGGCCTCGGCGAGGGCGAAGAGCTGCATCCCGCCCAGCCAGGTGTAGCGTGGGCAGGGCGCGAGGAAGAGATTCGTCAACGTCGCCCGCTGCCGCTCGCGGTCGAGGATTTCGCCGGCGTTGAAAAGCATGGCGAAGAGGAAGGCGAGCATCGCGCCGCCAATGATCGAATAGTCGCGCAGCGCCGGCGCGTTGCGGTAGATCAGCGCGTTGACCAGCACGTTGAAGACCGGGAACGAGAGCCAGATCAGGATGTAGGCGAGCAGACCGCGCCGCAGGACGTTCTGGCGGGCCGTGGCGCTGAACGTCCCGGTGACGATTCGCAGGTTCGTCTCGATCTGAGTGGTTGGCACGGTGAATGGCGGATACATGGCGTTACCCCGTCAGCTCCAGCGTGCCCTGCTGTCGCACGATCCGGTCGACCCGTCCCAGCCCCCAGAGGCCGATGGCGAAGAAGAGCACGCATCCGGCCGCCCAGAGGGCCAGCGAGGGCCAGATGGCGGCGAAGCCGGCGCCGCTGAGCGCCGTATCGCGCGAGGCGTCGAGACCGGGCACGATCGGCAGGATTTCGGTGGCCGAGGCGAGCCAGCCGGGCAGCACCGACCGGGGCACGAGAAAGCCGGCGATGAGATAGATCGGCACCTGGAGGAAGTTGGCGATCATGTTCACCTGACGCGAGAGGATGAAGAGTGGGGCGAAGGCATAGCCGACGGCGAGCGAGCCAAGATAGAGCGCGAGGAGCGCGATGACCAGGGCGACCGGGTGCCGGACGTCGAAGCGGGCGCCGAGGCCGAGCGCGACGACCAGTCCGGCGAGGTGGGCCGGGATCGACCAGAGATAGAGCGCCATGCCGTTGCCGAGGACATAGGCGGTGCGATTGATCGGCGCCATCATCACCGCGCCGATCGTCTGCAAGTCGCGCTCGTGCTGGAAGGCGTACCCGCTGCCCCAGAGGGTCGAGTTCCAGGCATCGACGGCGACCATG
>JAICKJ010000241.1 GCA_025928015.1 Thermomicrobiales bacterium | reverse complement strand
CGCTGAGCGCGGCGGCGCCGAAGATGATGCGGGTGCTGTCGTGACCGGTACGGCCGAACGGTAGGGTCGGGATCATCGCGTCACTCCTTCTCGGAACCCGGCTTCGTGCCGGACAGCGACGATCAGCACGCCGCCTGCCATCACATCATACAAGGGAGGACCATCATGACCTCGATCTCGCCCACCCGGCTCTACGTCGCGACCGGCGACGCCGTCGCCCGCCTCGACAGCCCGGATCTGCGCACCGCGGCCGTCACCCTCGGCGCCGAAGGGAGCGGCGCGCAGTGCGTCGCCGCCGATCCCGGCGACCCGGCGATCGCCGTCGCCGGGACCTTCGACAACGGCCTCCTCCGCACCGAGGACGGTGGGCAGACCTGGACGCGGATCGGCGAGCGCGATATCCCGTTCGGCCGCGTGCTCTCGGTCGCGATCTCGCCGGTCCACGTCGAGGACGGCCACCACGCGATCTACGCCGGCACGGAGCCGAGCCACCTCTACCGCTCGCTCGACGGCGGCGCCACCTGGCGCGACTTCCCGGCGCTGCCGGAGCTGCCGAGCGCGCCGGAGTGGTCCTTCCCGCCCCGGCCGTGGACGAGCCATGTCCGCTGGATCGCGCTCGGCTACGCCGACCCGGACCTCATCTTCGCCGGCATCGAGCTTGGCGGCGTCATGCGCTCGGTCAACGGCGGCGAGACCTGGGAGGACTGGAAGCAGGGCTCGCAGCGGGACAGCCATGCGATCGCGACCCATCCGACCGCGCACGAGCGCGTCTACGAGGCGGCCGGCGGCGGCGTCGCCTGGTCGTGGGACACCGGCGACTCCTGGGGGCCGGTCGATGAGGGGATGGATCGGCATTACACCTGGGGGCTGGCGATCGATCCGGTCGATCCGGACCTCTGGTACGTCTCGGCCAGCTTCGGTCCCCGGCAGGCGCACGACCGCCGGGGCCACGCGCAAGGCGTGCTCTATCGCAAGCGCCGCGATCAGCCGTGGGAGCCGCTCGGCCACCCCGAGGACGGCGCGAACGGCGCAATCCTGACCCACCCAAGCCCGCGCATGCCCTACGCACTCGCCACGCTGCCCGGCCAGCCGGGGAGTCTGGTCGCCGGGCTGCGCGATGGCGCGATCCTGCTCAGTGAGGACGCCGGTGACAACTTCCGTGAGCTGGCCCTGGACGGGTCGCTCGACAGCCTGCTCGCGCTCTCGGTCGCGCCTCGCGTCTGACGGCGCGGCCGGCCACCGCATTGGTCCAGGGTGGGTGTACGATATATCCGGGTTCTCATCGATTCGCCGAGCACGAGTCACGGGAGATCCCCATGCTCAACTCCGCCTCCAGAGTTCCCGCCAATGCGGCGACGCGCGCAGTCATCGCACGCTTCAATGAGGCCTTCGACCGGCAGGACATCGACGCCGTCATGGCCGGGATGACTGACGACTGCGTCTTCGAGAACACGGTGCCGCCGCCCGATGGGGAACGGTTCACCGGGCAGGAGGCGGTGCGGGCCGCCTTCGCGGCCTTCTTTGCCTCGTCGCCAGCAGCAAAATTCGAGACCGAAGAGATCTTTACGTGCGACGACCGGTGTGTCGTTCGCTGGACCTATCACTGGGACGGCGCGAGTGGAAACGGGCACGTCCGTGGGATCGATCTCTTCCGGGTCCGGGATGGAAAGGTTGCCGAAAAGCTCTCCTACGTGAAGGGATGATGCTCATGGACGCCGCCGCCGTGCTCTATTACGGGCACTGCACGCTGCTCGACGCCGTGCACGACCTGCCAGAGCGCGTCTGGAACCGGCCGGGTGCCTGCGGCACCGGGTCTGCGCGGGACATCGTCGCCCACCTCGGGTCATACGAGCTGGTGCTCTGCGACGTCCTCACCTCGGTGTGCGGGCAGGGCGAGCCGACACCGCATCTGGACGAGTTCATCTCATCGGGCGCGCAGTTCAACGACACACAAGTGGGATTGCGCCGGGACTGGTCCGTCGAAACGACCCTTGGGGAGTACAACGCCGCGCACGACCGCGCGACCGAGCTGGCAAAGGCGGTTCCGACATCGATCTGGACCAAGACCGGCACGATCCCCTGGTACGGCGCCGAGTACAGTCTCGATGACCTGATCGTCTACATGTACTACGGCCACAAGCGCGAGCACAGCGCGCAGATCGTGGCCTACTGCGACCAGCTCAGCCGCTCAGCAGCTTCTCCATAACGATGGTGTCGACCCATTGGCCGTCGAGCAGGCCCTGCTCGTGATAGACGCCGACCGTGCGGAAGCCGTGGCGCTCGTAGAGGCGCATGCCGGCGGAGTTGAACGGGAAGGCGGCGAGGACCATCTTGTGATAGCCGAGCGCGCGGGCGCGCTCCTCCAGCGCGCCGAGCAGCGCATTGCCGACGCCTCGGCCGCGATGCGCCCGGCCGACGTAGACCGAGAAATCGACGACGTGGTCGTAGGCGACGCGGGGATTGAAGGTGTTGAGCGAACCCCAGCCGAGGACCGTTCCGTCACCGTCGAGCGCGATCAGCACCGGATGGCGGGCATCGCGCGCGGCGAGCCATTCCGCGCGCTCCTCCGCCGAGCGCGGCTCGGTCTCGAGCGTGGCCAGGCGGTCCTCGATGCCTTCGTTGTAGATGCCGGCGATCGCCGCCGCGTGGTCCCGCGTTGCGTTCGTGATCCGCACGTTACCCTCCCGAGTTCGGTCAGCATGTCTCGCCGACCGATTTTCCGGTAGAGTGGGCGCGAACACAAGCGAGACGGGAATGCCAGCCTTCATGCCCCGGGTTCTGACGAAAACGGACAGCCGCGTGGCCACCGCCACGCCGGCGAGCGATCGCGCGGCGTGGGGCCAGGTGCTGACCCTCGCCATCACCGAGACGATCTCCTGGGGCATCCTCTACTACGCCTTCTCCGTCTTCCTCGTGCCGATGGGCGACGCGCTCGGCTGGTCGCGCACGGCGCTGACCGGCGCGTTCTCGCTCGCGCTCCTCGTCTCCGGCTTCGCCGGCATCCCGGCCGGGCGCTGGCTCGACCGCCATGGCCCGCACGCGCTGATGACGGCGGGATCGATCGCCGCGGCGCTGCTCGTGCTCGGCTGGGCGGCGGCCCACCACCTGCCGCTCTTCTACCTCGTCTGGGTCGGGATCGGGCTGGCGATGGCGGCCGTGCTGTACGAGCCGGCCTTCGCGGTCGTCGCCGTCCGCTTCCCGGAGCGCGGCGCGCGGAACCGGGCGCTGACCGTGCTGACCTTCGTCGCCGGGTTCGCGAGCGTCATCTTCATCCCGCTCACCAACTGGCTGATCGACCGCTTCGGCTGGCGGGAGGCGCTGGTCGCCCTGGCCGGCATCCTCGCGGTCAGCACGATCGTCCCGCACGCGCTCATCCTCCGTCCCTGGCCGCAGCCGCGACCGGTCGCCCCGAGCACGCCGGCCGCGCCGGAGACGGTCGACCGGACGCTCCACGAGGCGCTGCGCGGCGGCACCTTCTGGTCGATCACCGGCGGCTTCTTCCTCGCCATGGCGGCGGTCGTCGCTGTCACGATCCACCTCATCCCCTACCTGATTGACCGCGGCTATTCGGCCGGCTTCGCGGCCAGCACGGCAGGCTTGATCGGGCTCTTCGCGCTGCCGGGGAGGCTCATCTTCACCCCGCTCGGCTCGATCTGGCCGCGTCAGCTCGTGACGGCGGCGATCTTCCTGCTGGAGGCGATCGCGATCGTCGTGCTGATCCACGCCAGCAGCCACGCCGCCGTCTTCCTCTTCGTCGCGCTCTTTGGCGCGGGCTTCGGCGCGATCACGCCGGCGCGCGCCGCCTTGCTGGCGGATATCTACGGCGCCCGCTCGTTCGCGAGCATCAACGGCGTCCTCGCCTTCTTCCTGACCGCCGCGCGGGGCGTCGCGCCGGTCGGGACGAGCCTGCTCGTCGCCTGGTGGGGCGGCTATCAGGCGGTGCTCTGGTTCCTCGCCGGACTGGCCGTGCTCTCCGCGCTCGTCATCCTCTTCGCACGAGAATAACGCCGTTCAATTGCTATAATGGGCCGAGAGGCGTCAAGATTGTACGTACGCACCGGGCGCGTGCGGCGATCTTGACGAACGAGCGGACGAGCGGTCCATACGCGGTTCGCGGGGGAGGCACATCGTGGAGAACGCGGTCAATCGGGTCGCCGCGGAGGCGATCGGCACGTTCGTGCTCGTCTTTTCGGGCACGTTCGCCATCGCGGCGAGCGTGAAGTACAAGGATTCGGTGCCAGGGCTGGGCGTCGCCGTCGCCTTCGCCGTGGCGCTGTTGGTGATGGTCTACGCCATCGGCCACATCTCCGGCTGCCACATCAATCCGGCGGTCTCGTTCGGATTGGCGCTGCAGCGCAAGATCGACCCCCTGATGATGGTGCTCTACTGGATCGGGCAAATCGTCGGCGCGCTCATCGCCAGCATCTGCGTCTGGCTGATCATTGGCAGCCACACGAACGTCGGCGTCTCGAAGATCACCGGAACGACGTCGCAAGCCTTCTGGGCCGAATTGATCGCGACCTTCCTGCTCGTCTTCGTCATCAGCGGCGCGGCGACGGACGATCGCTCGCCGAAGGGCGGGGTGGGTCTGGCGATCGGCGGCGCGCTGCTGGTCGGCGGCATCTTCGCCGGGCCGTTCTCGGGCGGCTCGATGAACCCGGCCCGTTCGATTGCCCCGGCGATCATCGCCGGCCAGTTCGGCGACCTCTGGCTCTACATCGTCGCCCCGCTGATCGGCGGCGCGATCGGCGGTCTGCTCTACGCCTTCATCCAGAACTACGGCACCGCCACCACCGCCAAGACCGGCGAGACCGAATAGCGCGGCGGAAATCAGGGGCGACGAACGTGAAGGCGCGGGCGACATCGCCCGCGCCTTCCCACATCTCAAGATATTCCGCTGGCTCAGTTGCTTGGCGGCGTCCCGATCGTCTCGACCGTGCCGGCCGCGCCCATCGCGCCGGACTCGTCCTTCGGATAGAGCTCGTACCCCTTGTCGGGCGTCAGGTTGCCCGGCACATCGGTGATCGGCAGCTTGTCGAGCAACCCGCCGGTGTTGAGCCCCTTATCGTTCGTCTTGATCTCGCCGGAGCCTTCCTTGGCATCGACCATCTTCTTGACGAACTTGACGAGATCATCCTTCGGGTTGGTGTTGCCCATGGCGATGCCGATCGCCAGGTGGATGTACTTGTCCTTGCGGGCGAGGGCCATGTAGACCTGCCCCTGCATCCCTTCCGCGGACATCTTGCCCGAGTAGCCGAACGCCTGGTCGCCGATGTCCTTCAGGTCTTCCTTCTGGAGCTCGACGCCGGAGTCCTGTTGGCCCATCGCCTTTTCGAGCTGGCCGGAGAGCTTGTCGAACCCGTCCTTGGCGTGGTTGCCGTTGTCGAACTTGATGACCGCGGCCGTGAGCGCGAACAATCCCCGCATTGATTCTGGATTGGCCGGTGGCGAGGCCATCAGGGCCTGCATATCGACCGTATAGGTGCGCTGGTAGGCGCTGTCGATCCCCTTGAGATCCTTGAGATCGAGATCGCTCGTGCCGCTCCCCTGGGCACTGGCGTGGCCGACCGCGCCGAACAGGCCCAGCAGCAGCACCGTCAACATCAGGATCGCGTGTCCCTGTCGCTTCAACCTCTATCCCTCCAACATCTGGTGTCTGGCCCCCGGCGCGTCACCGCGGCCGCCACTGGCGCCGGGCTCGCCCAGCCCGGCGAAACCCCCGGACGCCCGATAGCCGGACGATTGTACCCGCACATCACCACGCCATTCACATGAAAGGGTGGCGCTCACCGATTGCACGGCGGAAACGGATCATGGCTTCGCGACCGGATAAAGCTGGAGGTCCATGTTGGCCTTGACCCCCTCCGGGAGCCCCTGATCGAGCGGCAACAGGCTCCACAGCCCGCCGGTGTGCAGGCCGCCGCCGGTCTTCCGCACCGCGCCGCCCTCCTTGTTCCCGGCCATCGTTCGCACCATGTCGGCCATCGGCGGCACCGGGTCCTCGCCCATCGCGAACCCGGTCGCGGTCATGATGTAGCGGCCGTTGCGCGCCACGACGATGCCGAGCGTGCCGTCGAGCTGGCCCATCCTGGTGGCGCCGGTGTAGGCGAATGCGCCGTCGCCGACGCGATCGATCTTCACCGCCTTGAGGTGGAAGGCGTCGACGCTCTGGTTGCCGCCGGTGTACTGACGTTGGAGCTCACGCAGCGCCGCGTCCGCGTGGGCGGCAGTGTCGAACTTCGCGGCCGTCGCGCTAATCGAGAAGAAGCCACCGCCGCT
>JAICKJ010000367.1 GCA_025928015.1 Thermomicrobiales bacterium | reverse complement strand
GAACTCCGCCTGGATTTTGACCCGGTAATCCTCCTCCGCGGCGAGTCGGTCCTTATCCGCTTGCCTGTTCTGGCTCATCATGATGATCGGCGCGCTGTACGCCGCCTGGAACGAGAGCGCCAGATTGAGCAGGATGAACGGGTACGGGTCCCAGTGGCGGATGTAGCCGAGGGTGTTGAGCGCGAGCCAGATGACCAGGATGATCGACTGGATGATGATGAAGCGCCAGGAGCCGACCGCCATGGCGAACGCGTCCGCCAGCCGTGCGCCGGTCGTCAGGCGCTCGGCGTGCAGCACATTGACATTGTGAATGGGCGTGGCGCGCAACCGCCGCCGCAGCACCCGCTGGCGCAGATCGCGATCGATGCGCTTGATCCTGAACCGCCGCCGTCCTCGCCCGACCATCGCCTCGCCCCCTCCACAAGCGTCACCATCGGCCTGTCACGCACATGATGACGCACACCGTGGCCAATGGATCGAGGCACGGCGCCGCGACCGTCCACCCCATCGCTTCCTGATCACCTGCGCAACGGGCCACCTTGTGCAATGGATTCCACCGGAGTAGCATCGCCGCCAGAACAGATGAATCAGGGACTGCCCGCCGAGGCGCGTCGCCAGACTGGCCGCCGCGTCGCGGGCACCGTTGTGACACGCGCTCGCCCGGGCAACCGCCCGGCCAGGGAAGGACAGGGATGATGAGCACGGACCGCACCATCGACATGCCCGCCGCGACCACCACGACCAGACAATGGTCCGACTGGACCCTCTCCCGCCGCAAGCTCTTCGGCCTCGGCGCCGGCGCCGCCCACGCCGGCGCGGCCGTCGCCAACGGTGGCCACGCCCGCGTCGCCCGGGCGGCGCAGGCCGAGGGCACCCCCGTCATGGGCGGCACCCTCACCATGTCGCTCGCCGACGCGGACGTCCAATCCTTCGACCCCATCGTCCCGACCGACAACATGTCCATCTGGACGATGCTTCTCATCTACGACCAGCTCATCCGCGTCGCCGCCGACGGCACGTCGCTCGAACCCGGCCTGGCCGAGAAGTGGGAGCGCAGCCAGGACAACCTCACTTACACCTTCCACCTCCGCGACGCCAAGTTCCACGACGGCACGCCCGTCACCGCCGCCGACGTCGCCTACTCGCTCAACCGCGTCGTCTCCGACCCGACCTCGACCTGGGCCTTCCTCGTCGGCTCGATCGCGAAGATCACCCCGACCGACCCGAAGACCGTCACGATCACGCTCAAGAGCACCTGGGCTCCCTTCGAGGCCGACCTCGCCCTCTTCGCCTGCAGCATCATCCCGAAGGCCGCGCACGAGCAGCAGAAGGACCAGCTCTTCCAGAAGCCGATCGGCTCCGGCCCGTTCACCTTCGTCTCCTGGGACAAGGACCAGAAGATCGTCCTCAAGAAGAACCCGAATTACTGGGAGGCCGGCAAGCCCTACCTCGACCAGCTCGAATTCAGCGTCCTCACCGACGCCAACGCCCGCATGCTCCAGTTCCAGGGCGGCGAGCTCGACATCGCCACCACGGTCCCCTACAGCCAGATCGAGTCGCTGAAGGCGAATCCCGACGTCGTCGTGCTCCAGGAATCGGTCGCCCGCTTCGACTACATCGGCATGAACACCAAGCGCGCGCCCTGGGACGACAAGACGCTGCGCCAGGCGATCAACTACGCCGTCGACAAGCAGCAGATCATCGACCGCGTCCTCTTCGGCAGCGGCGAGCTCGCCACCAGCTACCTGCCGAAGATGGCCGGCCGCGACGACAGCCTCAAGGGCTATCCCTTCGACCTGAACAAGGCCAAGGAGCTGGCCGCGCAGTCGAAGGGCAAGGGCGGCTTCAAGGCCGAGCTCGTCGTCACCGCCGGCGATCCCGTCTCCGACCAGATCGGCCAGCTCATCACCGCCCAGATGAAGGCGATCGGCGGCGAGGTCAAGATGGTCTCGCTCGAGGCCGGCGCCGCCCGCCAGAAGGTCCGCAAGGAGCTCGACTACGACTGGCAGAAGGGCTACTACACGACCGACATCATCGACCCGGACGAGCTGACCGCCTTCGCCGTCCAGTCCGACGGCGGCTCGAAGGCGATCTACACGCAGTACCAGAACCCGAAGGTCGATGAGCTCTGCAAGGCCGCCGAGGTCGAGCTCGACCCGGCCAAACGGCAGGAGATGTACAACCAGATCCAGCAGATGCAGCTCGACGACGCGCCGATGATCTTCCTCTTTTACCCGACCGGCGGCACCGCCACGATCAAGCAGGTCAAGAACTTCCACATCCTGCCGACCGGCAACTACCGCCTCTGGGAGACATGGAAAGAAAAATAACCGCCCTCACCCCCAACCCCTCTCCCAATTCTGGGAGAGGGGAGTACGTCCCTGAAGCACGCGCCCAGATCTGCAACGCGGCTGTAGGGGCGGACCGGCGTGTCCGCCTTCACCGAGCGGCACGCCATTTCGCCCTTCCCGACCGCCGAAAGGTGTCATTCCGAGCGCACGAGGAATCTCTCTGTGAGCGCAGCGAACGCCTGTCCCGCCGGAGATCCGCCGCGGATGGGCAAACCCGCCCCACCGTCATGCTGAGCTTGTCGAAGCACCCCCCGGCGAAGCCGGTCCGCGTCAGCGGACATCCGCGCCTCGATCGCCGAGTGTTGCCTGCAGGCAAGCGCTGCGCGCGGGGATGCTTCCCTGCGGTCAGCATGACGGGCAACGGGAGTGGCAGAAGCGAACGGATGCGGGTGGGAACGAGGACGCCGCCGCGGCGGGAGAT
>JAICKJ010000190.1 GCA_025928015.1 Thermomicrobiales bacterium | reverse complement strand
GCCGCGTGTGGGACGCACCAGAGTATCTGCCAACGATGGACGAGATTCGCCATCCAGCGAAGTGGATCGCCCGGGTGGACGCCATGGTGCCGGCCGCCGGTTGAGTAAGCACACCTCACACCACAGCCCCGCCACGCAGGAGCGTGGCGGGGCTGTTTCGTATCCAGGCCCGGCCGGAATCAATGCAGGAAATGTCGCTCGCTGGTCATGACCATCGCGATTCCGGCCGAGTCCGCCGCGGCGATCACCTCGCCGTCCCGGATGGAGCCACCAGGTTGGATCACCGCCGTAATGCCCGCCTCAATGGCCGTTTCAACGCCATCCGCGAAGGGGAAGTAGGCATCGCTCGCCAGCACGGCTCCCTGAGCGCGCTCGTCGGCCTTCCTGGCGGCGATGGCGACGCTCTCGACCCGGTTCGGTTGCCCGGCGCCGACGCCGATGATGGCGCGATCCTTGACCAGCACGATCGCGTTGGATTTGACGAAGCGAATGGCGCTCCAGGCGAAGCGCAGGTCGTCCATTTCGGCCCGTGTCGGTTGGCGCTTCGTCGCGACCGTCCACCCGCTGGCATCGTCGGGCGTGATGTCTGGCTGTTGCGCGAGGACCGCTCCGGTGATTGCCCGCAGATCGAGTGCGGCATGCTCCGGAGCCGACCAGGGTGCCAACCGCAGAAGTCGCAAGTTCTTCTTCTTGTGCAGGACCTCGAGCGCCTCGGGCGTGAACGCGGGCGCGATGACGATCTCGAAGAAGACCTTCGTCATCTCCCGCGCGGTCGCCACATCGATTTCCCGATTGCTGGCCACGATGCCGCCGAAGGCTGAGACCGGGTCGCCGGCCAGCGCATCCATGAATGCGTCGTGCGCGGAGGCACGGCTGGCGAGGCCGCAGGGGATCAGGTGCTTGACGATCGCGACGGTTGGTTCTCTGCCGATCGAGGCGGCGCGCCAGGCGGCATCGCCATCGAGGACGTTGTTGAACGACAGCTCCTTGCCGCCCAACTGCTCGGCAGCCAGCAGGCCGGGGGTTTTGACACCGGCCGTGAGGCGCCAGTACGCGGCGGCCTCCTGGTGTGGGTTCTCGCCGTAACGCAGCGTTCGCGCCCGCTGCAGACCCACGGCCAGCTCCGCCGGGAAGGCTGGCGCGTGCGCGTCGCTCGACTGGAAGTAGCCGGCGATCAGCGCGTCGTATGTGGCTGTGTGGGCGAAGGCTTTTGCCGCGAGCGAGCGTCGCAGCTCAGAAGTGACGGTGTCGTCCCGCAGCGCATTGAGCACGAGAGGGTAGTCCCCCGGCTCCGTGACGATGAGCACCGAGGCGTGATTCTTCGCGGCGGCCCGGACCATCGCGGGGCCGCCGATGTCGATCTGCTCGACGATATCCGCGAAGCTGGCCGATGGGTCGGCGATGGTTTTCGCGAACGGATAGAGGTTGGAGGCGACGAGGCCGATCGGCGCAATACCATGCTGGCTGAGCTCAATGGTGTGGCGCTCATCGTCGCTGCGGGCGAGGAGACCGCCGTGAATCGCCGGGTGGAGTGTCTTGACGCGTCCATCGAGGATTTCCGGGAAGCCGGTGACCTCCGACACCTCGGTGACGGGAATGCCGGCGCTGGTGATCGCCCTGGCGGTGTTACCGGTGGCGATCACCTCCCAGCCAAGGACCACCAGCCCTTGCGCCAGTTCGGCGATGCTCGTCTTGTCCGAAACGCTCAACAATGCCCGCACGCAATGACTCCTCGCTTCGCTTCGATCTCCCGTTGCCGGCGCCAGCCGACGACGCGAGTATAGGGCGTTACTTCGGACAGGCGATGCTGGACGCGCGGTCGAAGAGGCTCACCACGATGTAGCAGGTGTGGTTCTGGTCCTGCACACGGTAGGTCTTGTAGACGCCGTAGCCGGAGAGCCCAAAGGCCTGGTCGCCGTTCAGGGCGACGACGGTCGATTGACGATCGACCCCCGCGGCGACAGTCGGGTGGGGCTGGTCACTGGCACTGGCCCGGCCGGACCAGAAGGCGAACCCGGCCAGCGCCAGGATCAGGATGGCGACGAATCCCCAATAAGAGACGGACTTGCCGAGCAACGTTCGTGAAGCCATGCAGCGCTCCTTTTCTTTGCCGCGCAATGGGCCCCAACTCGCGGGCCTTCTCGCGCGTATGGCTCATGATCGGCACTACCGCGAAGGCCGTGCCGGGACACGATTTTGTTTTCGGTTGACGTGGTTATTGGAAGATGGTACTGTACCCACATCGCAGTGACGAGCGCTCAAGCCCCTTATCGTCACGTCACCCTTTCTCTCTACGCGTCCAGGCCCTCGGGTGACAACGGCTCCTTAGCCTCTTTCGATCTCTCTCCAGATCCTCGACGAAGGATCGCCCTTGAGTGATGTGAGGTGTATTCTCACGGGCCTCGCCGGCAAATGACCGGCGCCCAGCATGAGCGGCCGCAGCGCACGCGCGACACCGCCGGTCATGGCGCGAACATCGCGACCGGCCGCCTCATACAGCCAGCGTTTCGCCCATCAGGCACCTGTGATGCATTGGATTTCTGCTTCTGATTGAAGCCACCCACCCCATCCATTGTGGAGGTAATCGCTTGTCCTCTCAAGAACTCGAACAGTCCACGATCGTCGAACAAGACGCCGACCCCGCTCCTCCAAAACGGCCGCGCGCGACCCGCGCCCGGCGCAAGACGACCACCGATGCCTCGGTAGCGCCCGAGTCGACGACCGATTCCGCCAATGGCAACGGCGCTGGCGACCACGCCGCCGAGCAGCCTGAGCTGACGCCAGCCACCAGCGCTGACAACGGGCACCAGGAGCAGACGCAGGCGCTGACCGAGCAACCCGGCCCGGATGGCGAAAGCACAACGGCGGAAGCGCCGGCTGGCACCGCCAACGGCGCTGAGCCTCACCATGAGCAGCGCCAGAACCGGAGCGAGCGTCGCGGGAAGCGCGAACGCAACCAGCCGCTGCAAGGGCGCCAGGGCCGCGCCGACAATAACGCCAATGGCAATGCCAACGGCGCCAGCCCGGAACATCAGAATGGCCGGCACCGCGGCCGGCCCGCAAACGTCCAGATCAAAGGCAATCCGGTGCGCGAAGGCGGCGGGACGCGGCTCAACGTCGCGGAGCTGGAGGCGCGACCGATCGAGTCGCTGCACGAGATGGCGCGCGAGCTGGGCGTCACCGGCTACATGCGGCTCAGGCGCCCGGACCTGATCACGCGGCTGCTGCAGGCGCAGACTGAGCGCGATGGCAACATCTTCGGCGATGGCGTCCTTGAGATCATCGAAGACGGCTTCGGCTTCCTGCGCGGACCGCGCTTCCTCCCCGGCTCCGACGATATTTACGTCTCGCAGTCGCAGATTCGCCGCTTTGGCCTGCGAACCGGCGACCGTGTCTCCGGTCAGGTCCGCCCGCCGAAGGACAACGAGAAGTTCTTCAGCCTCCTGCGCGTCGAGGCCGTCAACGGCATCGATCCGGAGACCGCTCGGCGGCGGCCGTCGTTCGACACGCTGACGCCGATCTTCCCGCTGGAGCTGATCAATCTCGAAACGCAGCCGAACATCCTCTCGACCCGCCTGCTGAACCTCGTCGCGCCGATCGGGCGCGGCCAGCGTGGTCTGATCGTCTCGCCGCCGAAGGCCGGCAAGACGATCCTGCTCAAGTCGATCGCCAACGGCATCACGGCCAACAGCCCCGACATGCACCTGATGGTCTGCCTGATCGGCGAGCGGCCGGAAGAGGTGACCGACATGCGCCGGTCGGTCGAGGGCGAGGTCATCTCCTCGACCTTCGACGAGCCGGTCGAGGATCACACGAAGGTGGCCGAGATGGCGCTGGAGCGGGCCAAGCGGCTCGTTGAGGGCGGCCGCGACGTGACCATCCTGCTCGACTCCATCACGCGCCTGGCGCGCGCCTACAACCTCGCGGTGCCGCCGAGCGGTCGCACGCTCTCCGGCGGAATCGACCCGGTCGCGCTCTACCCGCCCAAGCGGTTCTTCGGCGCCGCCCGGAACATTGAGGGCGGTGGCAGCCTTACGGTCGTGTCCACCTGTCTGATCGACACTGGCAGCCGGATGGACGACGTCATCTACGAGGAATTCAAGGGCACCGGCAACATGGAGCTCCACCTCGACCGCAAGCTGGCCGAGCGCCGCATCTATCCGGCGATCGACATCCAGCGCTCCGGCACGCGGCGCGAGGAGCTGCTGCTCGACGACTTCACGCTGCGGCAGGTCTGGACGATGCGCCGGATGGTCTCGATGCTCGGCGGCAGCGAGGGCACGGAGCTGTTGCTCACCCGCCTCGCCAAGACGCAGACGAACGGCGAGTTTCTGGAGTCCCTCAACAAGGACGTCTAGGAGTCGCGTCGCAGACGGAAATGAGCAAGGGCGGCGCCAGAAGGCACCGCCCTTGTCATGTCTCTCGAAGCTATGGACCGCTGATCAACCCACGCCGGGAATCGGGACATGGAGCCGGGGTCGCTCCTCCGGCGCAGGCATTTCCTCAGTCATGACGACGTAGGTCTTGTCCTTGCTCGACGACGCCGCGCCCGGGTTCCCCTCCTTGTCGAGCGCGACGATGTTCATCTCGCTCTTGTACGGGTCGTCGAGGTGCGCGAGGTCAGTCATGGCCGTCGTCAGCGCCTCGTCGAGCGACATCCCGAAGCGCATGAAGGTGACCACACTGTGGGCGGTGCAGCAGCGCTGCGCCATCTCGCCGCGGCCGGTGCAGGCGGCCGCGCCCCAGCGGTTATCGGCGTAATTCCCCGCGCCAATCACCGGTGAGTCGCCCATCCGGCCGGGGTACTTCCAGGCCCAGCCGGAGGTGCTGACCGCGCAGGCGATATCGCCTGTCCGGTCGCGAGCGATGAAGTTGACCGTGCCGTGCGGGATCTCCTCGCCGCGCGCGGCCTCGGGATCGGTCGCGGCCTCACGGACGATCTCCCGCACCTTGCGCAGATAGGTCTGATGGCCGTTCGGCGCGGTCGCCGGCTGATCGAGCCGTTCCTGCCAGATCGCCTTCGCCTCCGGCGTCAGCAAATCCCTGGGCTCCATGCCTATCTCGGCCGCCAGGCGCTTCGCGCCCTCGCCGGCGATGAGGACGTGCGGCAGCTCGTCCATGACGTGGCGGGCGAGATCGGCGGCGTCCTGATAGCCCTTCAGCGCGCCGACCGAGCCGGCGCGCAAGCCGCGGCCGTCCATGACGCTGGCGTCGAGCTCGACCTCGCCGAAGAGGTTCGGCAGCCCGGAATATCCAACCGTGTGATCTTCCGGATTCGCCTCCACGAGCCGCGCGCCGGCGATGACGGCATCCAGCGCGCTGCCTCCGTGCCGCAGGATGTCGACGGCGGCTTCGAGACCGATAGCGCCGTTGGCCGACGCGATAACAATGCCATTCATGCGGCGGTCATACCCCTGTTGCTCCTTTTCCCGTATTCCCTACAAGACACGTGTGACCTCGTCTGAGACGAACCTGGCCAGCGGCACGCGGCCACCGGCGGGCTGCATCAGCACGCACGGCTCGCCCTTCCCGGTGACCCGTCCGATCTTGCTTGCCACAACACGCGCGTTGCGCAGGCGCGCAAGCACCGTCTGGGTGGTGTTCGGCGCGACCGCGATCAGAAGCGCGCCGGAGCTCAGCAATCCCAGCGGATCGATGCCGAAATGGTCGCAGATGGAGCGCGTCTCGGGAAGGATCGGTAATGCCTCCATCTCGATCTCGGCGCCGTGGCCACTGGTTTCCGCCAGCTCCCAGACGCCGGTCGCCACGCCGCCCTCGGTCGGGTCGTGCAGCGCATGCACGCCCTCGCCCGCAAGCGCGGCGCTCGCGTCGGCCACGACCGAGATACCCGGGCGGTAGAGGAGTTTCCGCGCCTCGCGCAGCCGCTGCTCTCCGAGCACCGGCAGCAGCTCGTCGCGCTTCTCGGCCGCCAGCAACGCGGTGCCTTCGAGCCCGACCGATTTGGTCAGGAGGATTTCGTCGCCTTCGCGGGCGCCACCGGGCTCCAGCAAGCGAGCCCGCGTCGTCTCGGCCAGCAACGTGCCGATGAGAACTGGGTGATTCACCGCTGGTGTGATCTCGGTGTGCCCGCCAATGAGGGAGATTCCGTATTCAGCGCAGACGTCCCGCAGATCGGCGAACGTCCCCTCGACCTCGGTTTCGGTCGTCCTTCCCTCCGGAAAGAGCCCAACGACGGTGAGCCAGCGTGGCGTCGCGCCGAGACAGGCAACATCATTGGCGTTGACCGCGACGAGATACCGCGCGGCGATAGCGGTGGCGAACGTAATCGGATCGCTCTTGACGACCAGCACTCCGTCGTCAAAACCGATCGCCGCGGCATCGCGGCCGATGCCTGGCGGGACGATGACGCTCGGGTCCGGCGCGGTCCGGTAATTCTCGATCAAGCGGCCGAGCAGCGCCGAGGGCAACTTCCCGGCCGCCAACCGATGGTCGTGCTCATCGTCCACGCGTTGCGTCATCATTCCAACTCTTCGTCGTCTGGCTCGAACCCCGCCGTCCGATAGGGCTCCGTTGCGCCGGTGTCGCTGGCGATCTGAGAGATGCGTAGCTCGGCCTTGTCGAGCAGAAGCTGGCACCGCGCCGCCAGCTTCATGCCGGTCTCGTAGGTGTCGATCGACTCCTCGAGCGGAAGCTGGTCCGTTTCGAGCTGCTGGACGATCTCCTCCAGCTGTTCGAGGAGCTCGTCGAAGGAGAGCGACGCAAACTCATCCGCGACGGAATGTACGGACTGCTTGCCGGACGACGGGCTGGTCATGCCGTTCCTTTCTCGGGTGCCGACGACATCGTCTGCTGGACGGTTGCGATGATCGCGCCATCAAGGAGATCGGCGCGAATGCGATCACCGGTCCGGACGTCCAATTGTCGGTTTACGGGACGCCCGGAGTCGGCCAGCGACAGGCGAGCGTAGCCTCGTCGCAGCATCGCCTCAGGTTCAAGCGTTTGCAAGAGATCGTGCAAGCGTCGCAGCTGCAGGCGCTCCATGGCAATCCGGTGGCGTTCCGCCTGCCGGATGCGGCGCGAGAGCGCGTCAACCGAGTCTCGTGAATGGCGCACGCGCTCCGCTGGCGATTGGCGGCGCAGGCGGCCGGTCGCCAGGTCCAGCGCGGAGGCATACGCTTGCCAGAGGTCCTGCGTCACCTCGGCGGCGCGTTCGGTCAGGTCGGTCAGCCGCTCGACCATTTCGACGATCGACGGGACGGCCAGCTCGGCGGCCGCGGAGGGCGTGGGAGCACGGAGGTCGGCGACGAGATCGGCGAGCGTGACGTCGGTCTCATGGCCGATGCCGGTGATGACCGGCACGCGGGAGGCGAAGATCGCCCGCACGACGCGCTCGTCATTGAAGCAAAAAAGGTCTTCGAGGCTGCCGCCGCCACGCGCGACGATGATCACCTCGACCCGTTCCACCTCTTGCAGACGGGCGATCGCCGCCGCGATTCCCTCCGGCGCCTGGTCACCCTGGACCGGCGTGGGCGAGAGAATGAGCTCGGCAAACGGGTAGCGCCGCCGGATGACGTTCTGGATATCGTGCCAGACCGAGCCGGACGCCGAGGTGACGACGCCGATCGCTTTCGGCGCCTCCGGGAGCGGGCGCTTCCGGCTCTCGTCAAACAGTCCTTCGGCGTCCAGCCGTTGCCGGAGCTGTTCGAGCCGCATGGCGAGGATGCCGATGCCGGCGGGCAGGATCACGTCGCCAAGGAGCTGGTAGTTCCCTTGTGGTTCGTAGACCGAGATGCGGCCATGGATGGAGATTTGCTCGCCGTTGCGCGGGAAATGCCGTTGCCGGGCCGCGATGCTGCGCCAGACGACGCACTTGAGCTGCGATTGCTCATCCTTGAGCGAGAAGTACCAGTGTCCGGCCGGCGAGGGGTACATGTTGGAGACCTCGCCTTCGAGCCAGATATCCTCGAGCAGGCGGTCGCTCTCCAGCAGCTCCTTGATGTAGGCGGTCAGGGCGCCGACAGAGATGACGCGCGTGGTCACGCCACATCCGTTTGGTCCGTCAGCCGCAGGATCGGCGAGCCATATTCGACCGCCTGCGCGTTCTCGACCAGGATTTCGGTCACGACGCCGGGCCGGTCGGCCACGATTTCGTTCATGATCTTCATGGCTTCGATGATGCCGACGACCTGGCCGACCTCGACTTCGTCACCAATCTGGATAAACGGCGCTTCGCCGGGCGCTGGCGCGGAATAGTAGGTGCCGATCATCGGCGCGGTGATCTCGTG
>JAICKJ010000232.1 GCA_025928015.1 Thermomicrobiales bacterium | reverse complement strand
TGCAACAGCAACAGTAGCCGCAAAAACATCCTGCACCCCTGGCGATCGGCGACGGCGAATTGTCGCGCGACGATAACTCCTCCATTGCTCCCGTCAATGTACGGGATGCCGGGGAGGATGGTCCAGCAAACCCGGCATCACGTCATCGCCTCCTGATGGGTCAGATCGCCGAGGCGATCAGCTCCCGCAGGACGATGATGAGGATGAAGGCGACGATGATCGACATGTCGAACATGCCCATCGGGGGCACGACCCGGCGAATGGGCGCGATGACCGGCTCGGTCAGGTCGTAGAGGATCTTGCCGATCGGCGTGTGGAAGGTCGGGTCGAACCACGAGAGCAGCGCCCGGCCGATGAGAATAAAGGTGAAGATGTTGAGAATCGTGAGCAAGAGGCTTGCCAGATCGATCATGCGGGAGAGGTCCTTGATTCCATGAAAACGCGTCCCATGAGATGCAGCCGCGAGCGGCGGGACGCTGCTCGAAGTATAGGCGATGCGAATGGTTCGCGCCCCGCATGGGTTGGCCGGCACTCGTTACCGCAGGCGCGGAATCACGTCGTGGGCGATGCGCTCGACGATGGCGAATTGCTCCGGTGGCGGAGGCTGGAGGATGAAATCGCTCATCCCGGCCTCACTGAAGCGGCCGACAAAGTCCTCGAACGCGTCAACCGAGGCCCACGGCTGTTCCTCGGGCATCTGGGCGATGACGTAGAGCAGCGACCGCGTGATCTCCCGCGGGTCGCGGCCGATCTTGGCGCAGGCCTCGTCGAGCGTCTCGTTCCGCTGCCGGATCTCCTCCGGCGTGCCCCGCGAGTTCCAGGTGTCGGCGTAGCGGGCGGCGAAGCGGATCATGCGCGGACCGTGGGCGCCGAGCATCAGGGGAGGACGCGGCCGCTGGATCGGCGCGGGCCGGTTCGGCGCGTCACGGAGCGTGTAGTACGTGCCGTCGAACGACGTCCGGTCGTTGCGCAGATATGCATCGATCAACCGGACGGCCTCCATGTAGCGGTCGACCAGCTCCTTCGTCGGCGGGAAGTCGAGCCCGAACATTTCGTGCTCCGGCACGAACCAGCCGGCGCCGATGCCGAGCTCCAGGCGGCCGTCCGAGATGTGATCGACGGTGACCGCCATCTTGGCCAGCAACGGCGGGTGCCGGAAGGTGTTGCTGCTGACGAGGACGCCGATGCGCGGCCGGGTCGCCACCATCGCCAGCGCGCCGAGCAGCGTCCAAGCCTCGAACCACGGTCCATCCGGATGCGCGGTGGGCACGAAGTGGTCCGGCAGCCAGAGGCTGTCGAACCCGAGCGACTCGAACCTTGCCCAGCGCTCCTTCAGCTCCGGCCAAGTGCAATTCTGCAGTGTCTGAATGCCGAAGGTACGGCGGGTTGACCCTGCCTGAGACGTCCCCGATGGCATGACCGATCCTTCCCACGATGGCGCGCGCGTTTCTGACGTGCGACGTGGGCACTCGTGCCGACGTCGTCGCGATTCCGAGCAGTTTCGCCGACACGGCGCGGGTTGCCAATTCAGCGCATGCCCCCGAAACTGACGACACTGGTGCGGCGGCGGTTTCACACATCGCCCTCGCCACTCGCTTTCATGCGTCACGACTGTCGGACGAGCGGAACGCAACTCGCGGCGGGGTCGCGCCGGAGGACGGAGGAACCATGAGCACGGGACAGGCAGGGAACGGCGCCAACGGCAATGGCAGCAGTGCGTTCGACATGCGCCACAACAGCCGGACGCTCTACGACGGCAATGACCGCGCCGGCGCGCGCGCCATGATGAAAGGCACCGGGTTCACCGACGAGGACCTGCGCAAGCCCATCATCGGCATCGCCAACACCTGGATCGAGACGATGCCGTGCAATCTCAACCTGCGCCGCACCGCGAAGTACATCAAAGAGGGCATCCGCGCCGCCGGCGGCACGCCGATGGAGTTCAACACGATCGCCATCTCCGATGGCGTGACGATGGGCACCGAGGGGATGAAGACCTCGCTCATCTCGCGCGAGGTGATCGCCGATTCGGTCGAGCTGGTCGGGCGCGGACACATGTTCGACGCGATCGTCGGCCTCGGCGCCTGCGACAAGACGCTGCCGGGGCTCGCGATGGGGCTCGTGCGCCTCAATGTCCCGAGTATCCTCATTTATGGCGGCTCGATCCTGCCGGGTCACTTCAAGGGCGAGGAAGTCGATATCCGCTCCGTCTACGAGGCGATCGGCGCCAACGCGGCCGGCAAGATGAGCGACGCCGACCTGAAGGCGCTCGAGGACGTCGCCTGCCCGGGCGCCGGCGCCTGTGGCGGCCAGTACACGGCCAACACGATGGCGATGGCGATGGAGTTCCTCGGCCTCTCGCCGCTCGGCAGCGCCTCGCCGCCGGCGGTCGATCCGCGCAAGGACGAGGTGGGTCGCAAGGCGGGCGCGCTGATCATGGATGTGCTGCGGCGCAACGTTCGTCCGCGCGAGATCCTCACCCGCGACGCCTTCGAGAATGCGATCGCCGCCGTCTGCGCGAGCGGCGGCTCGACCAACTCGGTGCTGCACTTGATCGCCCTTGCGCGCGAGACCGGCGTCGAGCTGAACATCGATGACTTCAACATCATCTCGAAGAACACGCCGCTCATCTGCAATCTCTTCCCCAGCGGCAAGTACGCGGCCGCCGATCTGGATGCGGCCGGCGGCACGCCGGTCCTCGCCAAGCGGCTGGGCGATGCCGGGCTGCTCCACGGCGAGGCGCCCACCGCGACTGGCGAGACCTTCGCCGAGGAGGCGCAGGGCGCGCAGGAGACGAAGGGCCAGGACGTCGTGCTGACGGTCGAGAAGCCGATCAAGGCGACGGGCGGTCTCAACATCCTCAAGGGCAACATCTGCCCGGATGGCGCGGTCGTGAAGCTCTTCGGCTACGAGCCGACCCATTTCCGGGGCCGGGCGCGGGTCTTCGACTCCGAGACCAGCGCGTCCGAGGCGGTGCTTCATCGCCAGATCGTCGATGGCGACATCGTGGTCATCCGCTACGAGGGGCCGAAGGGCGGGCCGGGCATGCAGGAGATGCTCGGGATCACGGCGGCGCTGATTGGCCAGGGCCTCGGCGGCTCGGTCGCCCTGATCACCGACGGCCGCTTCAGCGGCGCGACCAAGGGGCTGATGATCGGCCACGTCGCGCCGGAAGCGCAGGTGGGGGGCCCGATCGCGGCGATCCGCGAGGGCGACACGATTGTCATCGATGTCGACAACCGGCGGCTGGACGTGGAGCTTGATGACGCCGAGCTGCGCCACCGCATGGAGCAATGGAAGGCGCCGGCGCCGCGCTACACCGAGGGTGTGATGGCGAAGTACTACGCGATGGTCCAGCAGGCCAACGAGGGCGCGATCACGAAGCCGAAACTGGACTGAGTGACCGCAAATCTTTCTTGTAGGGGCGATCCCATGTGGTCGCCCGCGGTTGGACCGGCCATCGGCCGGTCCAACTTCGGCGGGCGCAGGTCCCAAGGCTGCGAGGTTGCCATGCATGGCCGATGAAATGACCCTGCTATGAGCGAAGAACGACCAGCCTGGTATCCGGACGAGCTGGCGCACGCCGGGCCGGAGCATCTCGATGACGCCTATGTGCAGGGCTACGACCGGAAGGCGCAGACCGACCCGGCCGAGGACCTGACGTTGCTCCGTGAGCTGGGGCTGAACGAGGAATCGACGCTGGTTGATCTCGGCGCCGGCACCGGCGCATTCGCGCTGGCGGCCGCGCCCCTCTGCCGGCGGGTCGTCGCGGTCGATGTCTCGCCGGCGATGATCGACTATCTGCGCCGGCAGGCCGATCAGCGCGGCATCGACAACCTCGACTGCGTGCGGGCCGGATTCCTGAGCTACGAGCACCGGGGCGAGTCGGTAGACATCGTCTACACGCGGAACGCGCTGCATCACCTGCCCGACTTCTGGAAGGCGATCGCGCTGCAACGGATCGCCGGGATGCTGAAGCCCGGCGGCGTGCTGCGGCTGCACGACCTGGTCTACTCGTTCGCGCCGTCGGAGACGCCGGAAGTTGTCGCGCGCTGGCTCGCCGGCGCGGCCAGTGACCCGGCACAAGGCTGGACGGCGGAGGAGTTCGAGACGCACCTGCGCGAGGAATACAGCACGTTCAGTTGGCTGCTGGAGCCGATGCTCGCGCAGGCGGGCTTCGACATCGCCGACGTGGTCCACCGCCCTTCGCGCACCTATTCGGCGTACACCTGTATCAAACGCGAGTAATGATCGCCCCCGCCCTGCCCGTCATTCTGAGCTCCGCAGAGCGAAGAATCTCTCTCGCCGTTGCCCACCATGAGCTTCCTCCTTGCCCACGGAGGCTGCTGCGGCAGGAGATTCTTCCTGCGTCAGAATGACAGGGGTGGGGATTGGCGGAAGCGGACGATGATGGTCCCGCACGAGGACGCCGCTGCGGCGGGAGATGGTTCGACTACGCTCAGCATGACGCGGGAGGGAACGGCTCCGGACGGGAACGAGCTAGTTCGCGGCCATGTAGATCGAGAAGGCGCAGATGAGGAGGAGCGCGAGGAGGGCGAAGGCAAGGG
Source organism: Thermomicrobiales bacterium (assembly GCA_025928015.1). Classification (GTDB taxonomy): domain Bacteria; phylum Chloroflexota; class Chloroflexia; order Thermomicrobiales; family UBA6265; genus JAICKJ01. The sequence goes on along the minus strand of JAICKJ010000232.1, from coordinate 2,068 downwards.
CATAGGCGACGGCCGGTTGCTCGCGCAGCATGCTCGCATCGGCGACCAGTCGCCGGGCCGGCGCGGGCCGGCGCTCGGTAGGCGGCGCGTCGGGCGACTGACGCTCGTGGACCGGGGCCTCGCCGGTGGCGTTCGTGGCTGGTGGGGAGGGTGGGCCCGGTTTCGGACGCCGGGCGTTCTTCCCTTTCGATTGCTCAGGCATCGGGCGTGTGCCTCTCGCTCACAGTCGGTCACCGAGGTGCGGCAGCAACAGTCGTTCCCAGTTCGCGCGCATTGTCTCACGCCAGCGCGGCGCGGTGACGATCCGGATCAGCCGCCGGTGCTCCTCGTACCGCTTGAAATCTGCGTCGCCCAGCCCGACGACGTCCTTCCAGTGCATCAGCGGCGACAATCCGACGGGCGGTTGCTCGAACTGCACCCAGACGTCCGTCTTCCACCGTTCCGGCTTCGGGATGTCGATCAGGACGTCCGTCTCCGCGACCTTCTCGCCCGTCAGCGCGGTGAGCCCGGCGACGAGCTGCAGCTCGACCTCCCGCCGCGCCGCTGGATCGAACCAGAGGTTGCCGAGCCTTCCATAGAGCTCGATCGCCCGATTGCTGACCTCGACCGCGCGCTTGTGGATGCGTCGCTCGGCCAGCGCGCCGGCCAGCCGGCGCGTCGATGAGGGCATCGCCGGCGAGCGGAGCAGCGCCATCAGCGAGGCGTCGTTGAGGTTGGTGAGCGTTCCTGCGTCGATTGCGCCGGCGATGATCGCCTCCTGGACGGCGCGCAGGAGCATGATCATGCAGGCGCGGTTGGTGTGGTGCCAGTAGACGTTGTCGAACATCTCCTGACGGGCGTTGATCAGCGAGTGGAGCGGGCTGACGCCCTTGTCGGTGACCACGAGACGGCGGCGCCGGTCACCGTTCTCGATCTCCGCGATATCGAGCGCGTCGATCAGCCGGGTCGTGTCCACGCCGCCATAGGGGACGTTGCAGGCGAGCGCGTCGCGCGGCAGGTAGTCCAGCTTGTCCATGTCGAGCGTGCCGGAGAGCAGGCCGCGCAGCATCCGGTCGCGCTCCGAGAGGCAGGCATCGCCGCCGTGGACGAGGGCCGCGACCCGGACCGGGTCAAGGGACCACAGGTCCTTCAAGATCACCGCAATCTCCCCGGACTGGATCAGCCGGCTGCCGACCTCCTCGTGAGGGAGGACCGGCGGTCCCAGCTCCTCGATCGCGTGGGAATAGGGATAGTGGCCGATGTCGTGCAGCAGCGCGGCGGCGACGATCGCCCGGGCGTCGTCCGGCGTGATCTCGCGCCCTTCCGGCTGGGCCATCAGGTGGGTGACGGCGAGCCGGGTCAGGTGCATGACGCCGAGCGAGTGGGCGAAGCGGGTGTGGGTCGCGCCGGGCCAGATGCGGGAGACGAAGCCGAGCTGCTGGATACCATCAAGCCGGAGAAAGGTCGGGGTGCCGATCAGCGCCTGTTCCGGCGGCGCGAGCGGGATGCGGTCGTAGAGCGCGTCGCGGACGACGGCGTCGGGCGCGAAGCCGGTGCCGGCCCGGGCGAGTGGATCGATCAGGCTCATAAGCGGTAGATTGTGGGATCGGCGATCATCAGGCGCGTCATTCCCCGGACGAACGCACGCGGCGTCGCGTGCCGCGGCAATCGTAGCAGGGTTCGCGCTGCCGCTTGCCTGTGGGGACGGCGTCCGGCTTGCCGCGGCCAGCGCCTCCATTCAGATAGATGCTGCCGCCCATGTCGCGGAACTTGCTCGTCCCGATCGCACGACATGGCGGCGGGATCATGCAACCGGTGTGCCACGCGCCATGTGTTCATGACGCGCCACCGAATCGGGATTGATGGAGAGGAATCGTGTTCTGTCGTCGTCAGGCGGCGTCCCAGAGGGCGCGCACGTGAGTGATGGTCTCGGCGATGGCCGTGTCGAACGGTCCCTCGACGCGGCATTCGATGCCGAGGTAGCCGTCATACCCGCTCGCCTTGAGCGCCGCGAAGCCCGGGGTGAAATCGAGGTGGCCGCGGCCCGGCTGGAGCCGGTTGCTGTCCGCGACATGGACGTAAACGATGG
>JAICKJ010000381.1 GCA_025928015.1 Thermomicrobiales bacterium | reverse complement strand
GATCGTCATCGACTGGGACGAGTGGGGCGGCTTCTACGACCACGTGAAGCCGCCGCTGTGGCACGGCAACTCCAAGGAGAACATCTCCTACGGCTTTCGCGTGCCCCTCGTGGTGATCAGCCCCTTCGTCAAATCCGGCAACCTCTCGTGGAACGGGCACCACGGCGGATACGTCGACCACACGTTCTACAGCCACGCGTCCTGGTTGAAGTTTGTGGAGAAGGCCTTCAACGTGCCGCCGTTGGGCACCGACGACGCTGACTCGACCACCGGCGGCAGCATGATGAGCTTCTTCAACTTCAGCGGCCCTGCGAGGCCGAAGCTGCTCCTGAAACAGCGCACCTGCCAGAAGATCAGCGCGGCAACGTGGAAGATGATCAACAGCGAAGAGTTCGACTGATCCGCGGGTCTGCTGCGGCGTCGGCGGGCTCCGTCGGCGCCGCAGCATCCGGATACGGCGCGCCCAGGGCTGACCCGCGCGTCGTCAGCGGTAATTCGTGAACTGCAGCGGCAGGCCGAGATCGGCGTTCTTGAGCAGCGCAATGACCGCCTGCAGGTCGTCACGCTTCTTGCCCGACACGCGGAGCTGGTCGCCCTGGATCTGCGCCTGGACCCCGCGCGGACCTTCGTCGCGGATCAGCTTCGAGATCTTCCTGGCGGCGTCCTGGTCGATGCCCTGCTTCAGGTTCGCCGTGATCACGTATTGCTTGCCCGACGCACGGGGCTCCGCCGCGTCGAGAGCCTTCAGCGAGATGGAACGTTTGACCAGCTTCTCCTTGAAGACGTCAAGGGCAGCCTTGGCTCGCTCCTCGGTGTCGGCCCGCACCGTCACACCGAGCTCGCCGGACCAGTCGATCCCCGCGTTGGTGCCGCGGAAGTCGAAGCGCTGACCGATCTCCTTGGCGGCCTGGTTGAGAGCGTTGTCGACCTCCTGGCGATCGACCTTGCTGACGACGTCGAAGGAGGCGTCGGCCATCAGATCTCCTCGATATGTGTTCCGGTACAGTGACGAACCGTCGCGGCGGGTTGCCCGAGTGGTCAAAGGGAGCGGTCTGTAAAACCGTCGGCTCAGCCTACGTTGGTTCGAACCCAACACCCGCCACCGCACACCAGGTCCAGAAGACCGGCGCCCGAGCCGGGCGCGCCCGGATCGGCCGTCATTCCGGCTTCGGCGCGGATTCCCTCGCCGAGCGTGCCCGGCGTCGGCTCCTGCCCGCCTGGGTAGGACCGTTCCAATGACGACGGGGCGTATCTCGCGACGACAGGAGCGGCGACGCTGATGCCGGGACCGATAGGGGGCCGCTACCGCCTGGTCTCGCAGATCGCCCGCGGGGGTATGGGGGCCGTGTGGGAGGGCTGGGACGAGGTCCTCCAGCGGCCGGTTGCCGTCAAGGTGCTCCACCCGCAGCCGGGGCTGTCCCCGGAGGAGGCGGAGCGTGTCAACTCGCGGGCTCTCCGGGAGGCGCGCATCACCGCGCGGCTGCACCATCCGAACGCAGTTCCCGTCTACGACGTCGTGGACGAGGACGGACAGCCCTATCTGATCATGCAGTTCCTGCCGTCCACCAGCATGCAGGAGCTCCTGCGCGAGAAGGGGCCGTTGCCGCAGGCGGACGTGGCCCGGATCGGCGCCGACATAGCAGCTGCCCTCGCCGCCGCGCACCAGGCGGGCATCGTGCATCGCGACGTGAAACCCGGCAACGTCCTGATCGCAGAGGACGGCACGGCGAACCTGACCGACTTCGGCATCGCGCACGCGTTCGGCGACGTCAGCTTGACCTCGACGGGGATGCTCACCGGGACGCCGGCGTTCCTGGCTCCGGAGGTCGCCCGTGGCGAGCCGTCGAGCTATCCCTCCGACGTCTTCTCCCTCGGCGCGACGCTCTACACCGCGCTCGAGGGAGTGCCGCCCTTCGGCACCGACGAGAACCCGATGGCCCTGCTGCACCGCGTCGCATCCGACCGGATCAGGGCACCGCAACAGCACGGCCCGCTCATTCCCGTCCTTCTCCGGATGATGTCCCCGGACCCGGCGAGCCGCCCAGCGGCGCGTGATGCCGCGCAAGATCTGGCCGCGATCCTGCCGATGCTCTCCACCTCGGACTCCACCACGCTGCTGCAGCAGCGCCCGCCCGGCGGAGGATCGACCGCGACGCTGCCGTTCGCCGCCCCCGCGCCGCAGGCGCCGAGATCCGGCTACCCGGACCGCCCTGCGGGCCGT
>JAICKJ010000134.1 GCA_025928015.1 Thermomicrobiales bacterium | reverse complement strand
GATGTCGATCGGCCGTTTTCCGAAGCCACGCTCGATCGCGTCCCGCACCACCTCGGCCAGCGGGTGCTCGACCGGCGTGAAGGAGGGGATCATGCCGCCGTCCAGCCGCGCGACGGCGACATCCGGCGCGTGCTTCGCGACGTGGGCGCAGACCTTGCCCCAAATCTCGTCCGGCGTCTGCTCCGGCACGAGCCGCATGTCGATCTTGACCGTCGCGGTGCTCGGGATGATCGTCTTGCTGCCGGGGCCGCCGTAGCCGCCGTGGAAGCCGGCGATGTTGAGCGTCGGCCGGGCCATGATCCGGTCCGCGTAGGGCAGGTCGGCCGGCGGCGCCATCTCCGTCAGCCCGATGCGGCCGATCGCCTCGCCGACGTCGAATGGCAACGCCGCCATCGCCGCGCGAGCACCCGGCGTCGGCTCGCGGACGTTGTCGTAGAAGCCGTCGATCGTGATCCGGTTTTGGACGTCGATCATCGTGTTCAGCGCGCGGACGAGCGTCCAGATCGGGTTCGGCGCGACGCCGCCCCAGTGGCCCGAGTGGAGGTCGCGGTTCGGCCCGGTCGCGCGCAGCTCGATGTAGAGCAGCCCGCGCACGCCGAAGGCGATCTCCGGGTATCGGGTGTCGGTGACCGGTCCGTCGGAGGTGTAGACGAGGTCGGCGGTGAGCAGGTCGCGGTGGGCGCGGACCGTCTCGTCCAGGTGCGGGCTGCCGGTCTCCTCCTCGCCCTCCAGCAGCACTTTGACGTTGACCGGCAGCGAGCCAGCCGTCTCCAGCCAGGCGCGGATGGCGGCGATGTGGCTGAAATGCTGCGCCTTGTTGTCCGCCACGCCGCGCGCGTACAGGCGGCCGTCGCGGATCGTTGGCTCGAAGGGCGGCGAGATCCAGAGGTCGAGCGGATCGGGTGGTTGCACGTCGTAGTGGCCGTAGAAGAGGATCGTCGGCCGACCGGGCGCGCCAAGCCACTCGCCGTAGATCATCGGGTGGCGCGCGGTCTCCAGCACCCGCGTCTCCAGCCCGGCGGCGCGGAGCAGCTCTTCTTCAATCGCCGCGCACTCGCGCACGCCGACGTCCTGGGCGCTGATGCTCGGCTGCGCGACCAGCCGCGTCAGATCGGCCAGATTGCGTTCCCGATCCGCGTCAAGCGCCGCCAGGACTCGCGCCAGTTCCGCCCCGTCTTTCACCCGCACTCTCCTTCGTCGTTACGGTCAACGAGGCGCCATTATGCCTGACCGGGCGCAGTCGTGGGCGCTTCGATCCGTCCAGGATTGGCAATCAGGCCGCTACTTCTGCAGGTATGGGTCGAGGGCATCGCGCAGACCGTCGCCGAGGAAGTTGATCGCCAGTACCGCCAGGCCGATCATCAGGCCGGGAGGCAGCCAGAGCCAGGGCATGGAGGAGAGGACGGTGAGCGACTGGGCATCGGTCAGCATGTTGCCCCAACTCGGCGTCGGCGGCTGTACCCCCAGGCCGAGGAAGCTGAGCCCGGCTTCGAGCAGGATGGCGTAGGCGATGCCGAGCGTCGCGGCGACGATCACCGGGGCCATCGCGTTGGGGAGGAGATAGCGGAAGATGAGGCGGCCGTTGCTGGCACCGCTGGCCCGCGCCGCGACGATGAACTCCCGCTCGCGTAAGGAGAGCAGCTCACCGCGTAAGATCCGGGCGATGGGTGGCCAGCCGAGCACGCCGATCGCGAGGATCAGATTGGTAATGCTCGGTCCGAAGACCGCGGCCAGCGTGATGATGATGATCAGCGAGGGAAACGACAGAAAGACATCGGCCAGGCGCATGACGGTGGTGTCGATCCAGCTCCCGTAGAATCCGCCCAGCGCACCGAGCAGGATGCCGATTGAGCAGTAGATCGCGACGGAGACCAGCCCGACGGTCAGCGAGACGCGGCCGGCATAGAGCAGGCGGCTGAAGACGTCGCGGCCCGCTGAATCGGTGCCGAGCCAGTGAGCGGCGCTCGGCCCGGCGCGATAGGAGCTCAGATCAATGGCGTATGGATCGGAGCGGGCGATGAGCGGCGCGAAGATCGCGCTCAGCGCCAGAAACAGTAGAACGGCCCCGCCCGCCATGGCGAGACGGTGCCGCAGGAAGCGGTTCCAGACACTGACCCGGCGCCGTGGCCGGTCGAGTGTCGGTGTCGCCAGGCCACGCATTGGCTCTTCGGCCAGGCGCGCTACCATGCTGACATTCCCATTGCGCGGCCAGGACGCCCAGGGATGGCATTCGCCTTGGATGCGCGGCGCGGCACAGTCGTCTCCTTCAATGCGTCACGAGTATTTGATGCGCGGGTCGATCCAGGCGTAGACGAGATCGGCCAGCAGGTTGCTGACGAGGATCATGACCGCGCTGATAAGGTTGATGGCCATGATCGTCGGATAGTCGCGGCCAAGGACGGCTGTGATCGCCAGCGTGCCCATCCCGGGCCAGGCAAAGACTTGTTCCAGAATCACGGTGCCGCTCAGGAGGCGCGGCAAGTCGAGCGCAATGACGGTGACCAGCGGGATCAGGGCGTTGCGCAAGGCGTGGCGAGTGATGACGGCTCCTTCCCGGAGCCCTTTGGCGCGTGCCACCTGCACGTAATCCTGGCGCACCGTTTCCAGCATGCTCGAGCGGACGTAGCGGATCAGCGGCGCAGCCTGGGCCAGACCGAGGATGGTCGCGGGCAGGATGAGATGACGCAACGCGTCCGGGAACGTCCAGGGACGCCCGACCGTGCTCATGCCGGCCGTCGGCAGCCAGCTCAGCTTGACGGCGAAGATGTAGATTGCGCCCAGGGCGAGAAAGAACGACGGGATGGAGAGCGTGCCGTAGGAGAAGATCGTCGTCAGGTAGTCCAGGACCGAGTACTGCTTCAGTGCGGCCAGGATGCCGACCGGCAGCGCGAGCAGGAGCGCGATGAGCTGCGCGGTCAGCATGAGCTTGATCGTGGGCCAGAGATGTTGCTTGATCTTGGTCGTCACAGCCTGCCGGTCAGTGTAGGAATAACCGAGATTGCCCTGAACAACCTCCTTGAGCCAGATGCCGTAGCGGACCGGCAGCGGTTGATCCAGGCCGAGCGACTTCTTCTGTTGCGCGAGCCAGCCGGGGCCGAGGGCGCTGATCTGCTGCGGGTCGATCAGGGCCGAGACGGGATCGCCCGGCGCCAGATTGACGATGACGAACGTCGCCAGGGTGATCCCGAACAGGACCGGCACGCTGATCAGCAAACGTCGCAGGAGATAGCGCCCCATTGACCCCTCCCGGTTCCGCGCGGTAGAGCGTGTGTGCTACTTGGAGACCGACCAGGTCTCGGCATTCCAGAGCTTGTTATCGGTGTAGCTCGGTGCCGCGAAGCCGTGCAGCCGGTCGCGATAGCCGTAGAGCGAGTTCGGAGACCAGAGGAAAATCCACGGCAGCTCATCGTTGAGAATCTTTGCGATCTGCGTGTAGGCCTTCTTGCGCTCCGCCGGGTCGCCAGTGGCCACGCCCTGCGCATAGAGTTGATCGACCTGCGGGTTGGAGTAGTGTGAGGCGTTGCCGCCGTTGGGGGTGAAGGTCTGCGTCTGGAAGTAGGAACCCGAGATGCTGGGATCGGCCCGGAAAACACCGCCGGAGTTGTAGAAAACGTCGAAATCGCCCGTCTCGACATAGCGGCGGTTCAGCTCGGCGACATCGACCTGGAAGATCTCGGCCTTGATGCCGATCTGGGTAAGCTCCTCCTGCATGATCGCAATCGCCGCATCCTTCTCCTTCGTGCCGGGGAGGTGCATGAGCTGGAGCTTACGGCTCGTGTCCCAGCCGGATTGCTTGAGCAACTTCTTCGCCATGTCGACATCGTACGGGTACGTCTCCAGCCCGTCCGGAATACCCATCCAGGCCGGTCCGAAGATCGGCGAGTTGACGACTTCACCCTGGCCGCGGAAGACCTGCTTGAGGATGCCCTCACGGTCGATCGCGTGGAGCATCGCCTTGTGCAGGTCCTTGTTCTGAAGGTAGGGCCGGGTGAGGTTGAGGGCCAGGAAGTCCATGCTTGGGCTGGGAACGCTGTCCACCTTGACGTTCGCGAGCTTCTGGACGCGTTCCAGCTCGGAGGGCGGGACCGAGAGGAGATCGATCTCACCGGTCTGGAGCTGTGCCAGGCCGACATCGACGGTCAGAATGCGCATGAACAGGCTGTCGAGCGGCGCGGGCTCGCCAAAGTAGGTGGCATTGCGGTCGGCCTGAAGGTACTGATTCGTCTGGAACGTATTGAACTTGAACGCGCCCGCCGAGACATTCGGGGCGAGCGAGAAGCTGTGCTTCTGCAGCTGATCGGGAACCACATTCTGCAACACGTGGGCCGGCAGGATGCCGAGGCCGGAGAAGTTGCAGAGGTTGGCAAGGAACGCGGAGTCCGGAGCCGCCAGGGTGACTTGCACCGTCTGGTCGTCCGGCGTCGCCAGGCCGCTGATCGTGGCCGCCTTCTGGTCACCGTATGCTTGCGCGCCGGCGATGCCGAGCAGCCGGCCGCGCCAGATGCTGGCAGTGCGCTTGTCAATCGCCCGCTCGAAAGTGAAGGCGACATCTTTCGAGGTCAGGGGCGTCCCGTCCGAGAACGTGATCTTGTTGTGGAGATGGAAGGTGTAGGTCTTGGCATCCGGCGAGACATCGACCCTCTCGGCGAGATCGGGGGTTGGCTGGAGCTTGTCGCTCATCTTGACCAAGGCGCCGAAGATCAGGCGCTCGACCTGTTGCTCGCTGCCGGAGGTCGAGAAGAGCGGGTTGAGTGTCACCGGCTGCTTCCAGAGCACGCTGACCTGACCACCTTTGGGTGCGGGCGTGGCTTGCAATGCCGATGCGACAGCTGGTTGGCCGCTCGCCATCAGGCTGGCGACCATCGGCGCGCTTGCGCCGGCCACCAGCAGGCGCATGAGATCCCGCCGGCTCAGTCCTCGCCGCGCCCAATCCTCCGCTAACCGACCGAGATCCATCGCGTCGCCCATTGCCGTGCTCCTTTACATGGGGCCGGGCTGCCTGTCCTGCCGGGTCCCGGGTTTGTTCGCCTGCGACACCATCTGGTCCCATTCGAGTCGTCGAGGCCGGGTCACCTCCTCAAAGGACGTGAAGGATTGTGCCAGCGATCGCCGAGAGCGAGCCTGAGGAGCGATCGGACGATGATTGACGTATTCGTAGCGACACCCTAGCATGTGCGTAATCCAAACACAATAGGCTGGTAAGGTCGCCATGAGAACAGACACGACGGGTTCACGCGCAGAGTCCCTGGGAAATGCCGCCACGGTGCTCTCGGTGGAGAAGGCCCTGACTGTGGTCGAGCTCCTGATGCGCGACGCGGGGCCGTTGACCGCCCGGGAAATCAGCGAACGGCTGGAGTTGAACCGCACGACGGTTCACCGTCTGCTCAATGCGCTGACCCACCGCGGATGGATCGAGAAACCGGCCAGGTCGAGCACCTACCGGCTCAGTCTGAAGTTCCTGGCGTTAGCGCATCTGACGTCTCAATACCGCAGCTTCCTGCTCGAAGTGAAGCCCTCGCTCGAATATCTGGCCGAGCTCTCGCGGGAGACGGTGCATCTCGGCGTGCTGGATGGCTTCGACGTGGTGCATATCGACAAGGTGGAGTCGCTGGAGCTGGTCGGTGTCTCTTCCAAGATCGGGAGCCGGGGAATACCTCACACCACCGCGCTGGGCCGCGCGCTCCTGGCCGCGAGCCCGGATGCGGTGCTGGACAGCTACCTGCGCGACGCACATGCGCGTGCCGATCGATATCGAGTCACTGACGAAGCGACGGTGCGGGCGGAGATCGAACGGACGCGGGAGCGTGGCTACAGCCTCGATGACGAGGATGACTCGATTGGGGTGCGCTGCCTGGGGATGGCGGTGCTTGGCGCCAGCGGTGAGCCGATCTGTGCGATCAGTCTCACCGGGCCATCACCGCGATTCACGCTCGCGCGCGCCATCGCGCTGGCGCCGGCCCTGATCGCCACCGCCGAGGACGTCTCGCGCCGGTTTGGTTGGGAGCCGAGTGGCGCGCGCGCGCCGGTATGTTCTTGACAGGGAGGGCGAATCCATGCTCATCGGCTACGTCAGTGACGAGCGCTACGTGGCGATCCCCGGTGTCCACGTCGATATCGAACGCGACGGTCAACCGGTCGCGTTCGCCACGTCGACGGCGCGCGGCGCCCTGTGCGCCGATATCCCGCCGGGGGAATATCAGGTCACGCTGGTGCGGGATGGCTTCGGGTCGAAGGTCGTGAGCCTGCGGCTGGGTGACGGCCAGCCGCACCAGTTTCGCCTTCTCTCGGATTGCCTGCTTGGCTACGTGTGGCCGAAATGGGTCCGCACCGGGGAGCGGTCCGAGTTTCGTGTCCACTCCGTCGAGCCATACCGGCTCAGTCTCTGGCGGTATGGCTGGCGCAAGGAGCCGGTCCGGCTGCTCGGCTGGTTCGACGAGCATGGACCGCGCGCCGTGATGCAAATCACCCCGGATGGCGACTATACCCAGACGGGGGTTCGGTGGAACTCGGAAGGCTACGGAAACCCCGATCTCACCCAGTTCGTCACCGCCTCGGAGCGCTCCGGGCTCTACTACCTGCACGCCGAGGCGGAGTCGGGTGCGACGTTCGCCTTTCCGTGGGTCGTGGCACCGATGCGACCCCGGACGCCGGTGGCGGTGCTCGCCTCGACGAACACCTGGAACGCGTATAACAACTTCGGCGGCCGCAGCAACTACATCAACGCGACGTCGCTCCCGCCGCGTCCGGTGGTGAACGCCCGGCAGGAGATGATCCGCTACCAGCAGCCTGATGTGTTCGATGAGTGGGGGTTCCCGGACGATCAGTATCAGCCCATCTCGTTCGAGCGGCCCGAGCCGTGCAATGACCTGGCCTTGGACACGGAGGTGACCGATCCGATCCGCGGGCGCCAGCAGTGCCACCTGGCGCCCGCAGAGTGGCGATTATTGGCCTGGTTGGAGCGCGAAGGATTCGCGTACGACCTCTACGCGGATCACCAGCTCCACGCTGGGCAGTTGGACCTCTCGGGCCATCGCGTCCTGATCATCAGCACGCACCCTGAGTATTGGTCAAGGGAGATGTTCCGCCGGGTGAAGCGGTGGGTGGACCACGATGGCGGGCGTCTGGTGTACCTCGGCGGCAATGGCCTCAACTGCGAGATCGAGTATCTCGACGCCGGCACCATGCACGTCCGCGACTATCTCAACCGCCAAGGCGGCGCGCTCGGCATGGCCGATCCCGATGACCCGGCACACTACCTGGAGAGCCGGTTTCACCGGGCGGTGGGCACGAGCGAGGCATCGTTGCTCGGGGTCGTGACCACACATACCGGAATCATGACCGCCGCCCCGTACCAGGTGCAGGACGCCAGCCACTGGGCCTTTGCCGGCACGGGACTGCGCAATGGCGACTCCTTCGGGGAGGCCAGCCTGCATGAACGCGTGAACGGCGGCGCGTCCGGCCATGAGACGGACAAGATGAGCGTTTCGTCACCGGCCGGCACGCGGCGCCTCGCCAAGGGCCAGAATCCCGACGACGGCGGCGCCGAGATAGTCGCCTATGAAACCGTGAGCGGCGGCGCGGTTTTCTCGGTCGGCTCGATCACGTACCCGGCCTCGTTGCTGGTCGATGAGGCCGTCTCGCGTGTGACGGCGAACGTGCTGTCCCGGTTTCTGGCGCCCACCTGAGTCCAGCGCCACGGCTGTGCACGAACGCAAACCGATCTCGGACCATGGGCGTCGCGCGCACCATCACGCCCGGCCCAAGACTAGGTGTACCGTGTCAGCGTCGGCAGGTACTGCTCTGTGTTCGGGTCGTCCAGCTCGGCCAGCAGGTTGGCGAAATCGAGCGGCTGGCGCTGGAAGAGGGCGTCGTCGCCGGTCGGCCACTCGGCCGGATCGCGGTCCCAGGCGAGCTCGATGCCGTTGAAGTCGGGGTCGTGCAGGTAGAGCGCCTCGTGCGTGCCGTGATCCGAGGCGCCGTCGATCTGCCAGCCGTGGTCGTAGAGCCGCTTGAGCGCGGCGGCGAGATCGCGCCGTTCGGGGTAGAGGACGGCGAAGTGGTAGAGGCCGGTCGTGCCCGGCGGCGGCGGGCTGCCGCCTTTGCTCTCCCACGTGTTGAGCCCGAGATGATGGTGGTAGCCGCCGGCGGAGAGGAACGCGGCCTGGCTGCCGTAGCGGGCCGTGAGGTCGAAGCCGAGAAAGTCCTGGTAGAAGCGGATGGCGCGATCGAGGTCGGCCACCTTGAGGTGGACGTGGCCGATGCGTGTGCCGGCCGGGATCGAGGTGTCGGTCATGGGTGAGCTCCTTGCCGGATGCGATTACCCGTAGGTCGTGACCTTCTCCGGTTCGATGCGAACCGCGAACCGGGTCTGGCCCGGTTGGTCCATATTGTGCAGGTCCGCGCCGTATTTTGCGCCCACCTTGCCGGCCAGGTCGTAGTCGGGATCGGGCGTCAGCTCGGCGTGACCGCGGATCTCGAGCGTTCGGTAGGGACTGGCGGGGTCGAAGAGGAAGAGCGAGCAGCGCGGGTCGCGCTGGAGGTTCTTCAGCTTCTGCCGCGAGCTGTTGAGCGAGAGCCAGATCGTGCCCTGCTCATCGACGAGAAACCAGAGGGCGGTGACCTGCGGGCTGCCGTCCGGGTTGATCGTCGCCAGGACGACGGCCTGGTTCTTGTCGAGCAGATCGCGATGCGACGCGGGAATGGTGGCCAAAACCGGGTCTCCTTTCATTTGCGGGGTCGAGGTGCGGGATGCACCCCGCTCGTGCTTATCAATCGTAAGTAATTGTCGGGCCGGACTCGCGGCGTGTCAACGAGAGTGGGCAGCGTGACGGCGCTCGGGTACGCTTCTCGCACCACGGCAACGTACTCGTCCATCGGCGATGGCGCTCGCGCCACGGTGGACCGGCCCGGATCGGGCGAAGCGGTCTGGCGTCATCTACTGGCAGGGTGCGTGCCGCGGTGCGAGGTCATGAATCCGGGACTGGAAAGGGGCCGACGTTGCGCGTTTTCGCGCGGCCAGCGCGCTGGCTGACCAAGCTGCCGCTGATCCATAACACGCGCTTCCGGTTGACGGTGCTGGTGCTGCTGGCGGCGCTGCCGGCCTTCGCCCTACTGACCCTGACGGCCTCCGAGCAGCGCAGCGACGCGATCGCCGCCGGCCGTGAGGAGGCGCAACGGCTCGTCAGCCTCTCCGCCGCCGATCAGGACCGCCTCATCGACTCTGCGAACCAGCTCCTGACGACCCTCGGCCGGTTGCCGGAAATCCGGGGCAACGATTCGCAGGCGTGCCACAACCTGCTGCTCTCGCTGATCGCCGCCTACCCTGATTACACCGATCTGGCGGTTGTCAAGCGCGACGGCTCGGTTATCTGCTCGGCGATCAGCAACCAGACCAATGTCGACGAATCGATCATCAAGCGGACGTTTGCCCGCAACGCCTTCCAGATCGGCAACTACGAAGCGGCGGCGAGCGCCAACCAGCCGACGATCGGCTTCGCCGCGCCGGTGCTGGGATCGGGCACGGAGCCGACCCGCGCCGTCTACGCCGCCGTCGATCTCCAAAGTCTCAATCAGCGCCTCGGCACCTTCGCCGCCCAAGCGAAGTTCAAGCCCGGCTCGATCCTCACCGTCTATGACTCGAACGGCATCGTGCTGGTCCAGTACCCCGCCGTCGGCGACACCAAGGTGATCGGGACATCGTTGGCCAGCTCGCCGGCGGTGAAGACCATGCTGGCGCAGCAGACCGGCGTCGAGACGGTGGCCGGCAGCGATGGCCAGCAGTACATCATGGCCTACCAGACGGCGGTCGGCTCGGCGACCGATTCCGGCTCCGGTACGGCCTACGTCTCCCTCGCCGTACCCAGTGACGAGGTGTTGAAGCTGGCGAACGCGAGCTTCCAGAAGAATCTGGGGCGTTTGGGGATCGCGGCGCTGCTCGCGGTCGTCGCCGCCTGGATCTTCGCCGACCTCTTCGTGCGCCGGGACCACGAGACCCGCAAGGCGCTCGTCTCCGAGCTCTATCAGGCCTTCTCCAGCGGCAGCGTCGACGACCTGGACGAGATCGTCGCTCCCGAGCTGGTCGATCACAATCCGGCGCCGGGTCAGGCGCCGGGGCTCGAAGGGCTGAAACAGGTCATTGCCGAGTTCCGCGCCGCCTTCCCGGATGGCGAGATCGTGCCGCAGGAGCTTTTGGCCGATCATGACAAGGTCGTCGCCCGGGTGACGCTCACGGGTACGCAGGTTGCGAACTTCTTCGGCATCCCGTCGATGGGACGGCCGGTGACGGCGAACGGGGTGGAGACGTTCCGCTTCGCCAGCGGGCTGATCGTCGAGAGCTGGAGCATGTTCGGGCAACTCGTGCCGATACTGCCTTCTGAGGACGACGAGGGTCTGGGCGACCTGGATCACCATCGGCGCGGTCTGCTGGCGCGGCTGCTGCGTCGCCGCTAGACGGACTGGAGGCGAGGTCATGTTGCACATCCAGAGTTCGGCCCGCGGACGCCTCGGCGTGGCCGCCAACGAAGCGTCCATCCTCTTCGGCGGCAATGGCCGCCGGGCGAAGCCGGCGCGGCGGCGCCGG
>JAICKJ010000004.1 GCA_025928015.1 Thermomicrobiales bacterium | reverse complement strand
CGCATGCTTGACAGCTACCGCGAGCTCCTCGAAGGGCTGACCAACGCGCCGACCGAGCTGCGCGCGCTGCTGGGCGATCCGGTGCCCGACGACATCGATCCGGCGGTCGCCGACGGCCTCCGGGCGCTGCTCGCCCGGGAGACGGTCGAGCTGGTGCGCGTCCGCACGGTGCTGCACACCCCGAACGCCGAGCTGCGGGCGATCGATCGCGAGCCGGCGCTGAACGAGCCGCCCGACACCTCGATCTCGCCGGAGGAGGCGCTGCGCGCGTTCAGCGGCGAGCGCAGCGAGCTCGTCGCCCTGTTGATGAACGTCACGCTGACCGAGTGGGAGCGGACGGTCAACCACCAGGTGACCGGGGAGACGTCGCTCGCCGACGAGGTCGAGGATCATCTCGCCTGGGACGAGGCCCAGATCGACCGGTTCCGCTCCCAGGCCACGACATAATCGTCCACCACGCCGTAGCGCCGAACCCTGTGTCTGGCGTCGCCCGGCGAAAGGGGAGAGCCACCGGTCTTTGGGGGACCAGTGGCTCAGGGAGGGAGGGAAAGAGGGGGTTGTGCTGCCACCGGCGCCTGTGGGGAGGCGTCCGTTCATTGTGGCAGACACAATGTAGCACACCTGTTCTATGGTGACAAGTAGTCAAGACTGGCTGGTGTCCCGACTGAGTGCCCGGCGACACTACGGAGGTCGCCGTCGCCCCTTCACTCATTGAAACGCGCGTCCCCGGCAAAAGGTTTCGGCCGGCTGGGGCGCACTCCGGCGAACGCGCCGCGATGAAAGGTGCCGGATGGCGAATCCGGAGACGGAGGTCATTATCGTCGGCGCCGGGCTGGCCGGGCTGACCTGCGCGACGCAGCTCCACGCGGCGGGCGCGCCGGTCACGGTCCTGGAAGGGGCGGACACGGTCGGCGGTCGGGTCCGCACGGACCGCTCCGGCGATGGCTTCCTCCTCGACCACGGGTTTCAGGCCCTTTTCCCGACCTATCCCGCCGTGCGGCGCCACCTCGATCTCGCCGCGCTCGGCGCCAGACCGTTCGATGCCGGCATGAGCGTCTGGACTGGCGCCGGTCTCGTCTCGCTCGTCGATCCGCTGCGCCGCCCGGGCGGCGCCGTCGCCGATCTCCGCGCGCCCTTTATCCATCCCGGCGATGCCGCGCATCTCGCCGCGCTGACCGCGCGGGTGATCCGCGCCCGGTGGGACTGCGCCGCCGACGCCGCCAACGAGCAGGCCGAGGACCGGTCGATCGCGACGCTGCTGGCGGCGGAGGGGTTCAGTGGCGACTACATCGAGGCCGTGGCCCGCGGCTTCTGGGGCGGGATTACGCTCGACCGCCGCCTGGCCAGCAGCGAGGGCGTCTTCCTCTTCACGCTCAAGATGCTCGTCCGCGGCGCACCGGTGCTGCCGGCCGGTGGCATGGGCGCCGTGGCGGAGGCGCTCGCCGGACGTTTGCCGCCCGGCGGAATACGATTCGGCCAGCGGGTCACGGCCCTGCTGTACGATGACGAGGGCGTTACCGGCGTCCGCGCCGGCGACGTGGAGCATCGGGCCGCCGCGGTCGTCGTCGCGGCCGATCCCGCCGCCGCGCGCAAGCTGACGGGCATCGCCGCCCTGCCGGACGAGTTCGTGGGCTGTGTGACCGTCTATTTGGCGAGCGACCGCGACGCCGGCATCGGCACGCGGCTCGTGGTCGATGGCACCGGTGCAAGTCGTGTCAATCACATCGTCCCGCTCTCCGCCACGCAACCAACCTACGCGCCGGCCGGCCGCCATCTGGTCGCCGCCGTGTTGCTCGGCGAGCAGGCGCAGCGGGCGGACGATGCCACGCTCGCCGGCTGGGCGGAGGACGACGCCGCGCGTATGCTGCCCGGCGGAGCATGGACGGCGCTCCGGACGGTGCGTACGCCCCACGCGCTCTATGCGCAGCCGCCCGGCATCCACCGCCGCTTGCCCGACGTGGTGACCGGCACGCCGCGCCTCTACCTTGCATCGGACGCAACGGTGGACGCGAGTATCAATGGTGCGATGCTGAGTGGCGAGGCGGCGGCCCGGGCGGTGCGCCTCGCCTTGCCAAATCCGCCCGCCACGGCGTAAATGGCAGGCGGTGGAGAATGGGGTGAGGAGCAACGATGCACGGTGAGTTCAAGACGCCGGGTGGGAAGCTGGTCGTCGTCGATTTCGACGTCCAGGACGGCCGGCTGACCAACGTGATGATCTCCGGCGATTTTTTCCTCTACCCGGAGGACGCCCTGCCGGCCCTGAGCGGCGCGCTCGAGGGCGTGGACCGTATGCTGGGCGGCGATGCGCTGGCCGAGCGGATCCGGCTCGGCTTTCCGCCCGGCGCCGAGCTGCTGGGCACCTCGCCGGAGGCGATCGCCACGGCGGTGGAGCGAGGACTCGTCGATTCCGAGGAGCAGGGACGAACGTGACCGAAGGAAACCTCCTGGATGAGCTCGCCGGCGGCCTGCCGGAGGAGCGCGAGGCGCGCTGGAAGCGCTATCGCTGGCACCTGATCCCGCCCGAGCCGACCCCGCCGCTGGTCAACATGGCCCTCGACGAGGTGCTCACCCTCCGCGTCGGCAGCGGCGAGCGGCCGCCGACCCTGCGCATCTGGGGCTGGGATCGCTCCTGCGTCGTCCTCGGCCGTTTCCAGTCGGTGCGCAACGAGGTCGACGAGCGGGCGATGGCGGAGCACAACGTCCAGCTCGTCCGCCGGATCAGCGGCGGCGGCGCCATGTTCATCGAGCCGGAGGGCACGATCACCTACTCGATCTTCGCGCCCGAGGAAATGGTCGCCGGCATGAGCTTCCCGGAGTCCTACGCCTTCTTCGACTCGTGGGTGATCGACGCGCTGCGCGAGCTGGGCGTTGAGGCCTGGTACCAGCCACTGAACGACATCACCTCGACCGGCGGCAAGATCGGCGGCGCCGCCCAGGCGCGGCGTGGTGGCGCGGTCCTCCACCACACGACGATGGCCTACCAGATGAACACGTCGCTGATGTCGAAGATCCTGCGCGTCGGCAAGGAGAAGCTGAGTGACAAGGGCGTCAAGTCGGCCGACAAGCGCGTCGGCCCCCTGCGCCAGCAGACCGATCTCGACCGCGACGTCATCATCCACCACCTGATCGGCCACTTCCGCGCCCGCTTCGGGCTCGTCGACGATCAGGTCACCGACAGCGAATACGCCGAAGCCAAGCGCCTCATCACCGACCGCTTCAGCACCCCGGAGTGGATCTACTTCCTCCCCTGAGGACGGCCTGATGCCCTGGCGAGACGACATCATTCGCCCTTTGGAAGAATCTGACCCGGGACGCAACTACGTCCGCATGACTCAATGTCGAGCGCGGGACGTTGAGCGATTTCGTAGTCCAGTATGAGATGCGCCGATCTGATGCCGAGGACGATTATGTTGCGGTGGTGCGATATGTATGATGGAAGCCATGGGCGGGCCCATCGCGACCTGCTCGATGAGGCTGGAAGGACAGTTCGGAAGACGTGGCTACCCGATCACCTCACCTTGAACGATGCGTTGCAACTGGCGCTCGAGGACATTCGTGAAAATTGGCGCCGATATCGTGATGACTTCCAATGGAGAAGCCGATGACTGCGCGATCAGCAGCTGAGCAGCAGACGCGTGTGGATGAGGACATCGAATTGACGTCCCAATTCGTCGATCTCCTGATCCAGGACGAATCCATTTGGGATGAGATGCCCGCCGGAGCAACGGTCTTCTTGTACCGTGAGGGCGATCAGAAGGGTGAGGAGAGGAACCGGCGTGCTGCTGAACATCTCATCCAACAAGATCGGCCTGCGTATGTACGAGCACTTCCCCCAACCTCGCCGGCCGGTAGCTTGCGTATGAGATGTCACGACGACGAGGCCGTCCAGGCGTTCTTACGGGACGCGGAAGCTCATTCCACGTAGCGCAACGTAACGTGTCAGCAACTCCGGCAAACTGCTCGTTGAGCTGTCCGCTCGGGCGTTCGCATCCGCGTTGACGCCAACTGTCGCCATGCCGGCTCGATGCGCGCCGGCGACCTCGCCCACGTCGGGGCCGACGAGGATCGCCTCCTCCAGCTGCGATCCGTCTCGTTCATCCGCCGTCATCGCCGCGGATGTCTGAGTGCTACTCCAACCGAATCTGCGCTTCCTCGCACCCGGCGCGGGCAATGGCGTTGAAGAGCACGCGGTAGGTGCCTCGGGTCTGCGCCCGGAAATAGGGCCGGAAGCCGACCAGCACCACCCGGCCCTCGCCGAAGGCGACGTCGACCAGCGCGCCCTTGCCCTCGATCTTCTCTTCACCCAGGATCCAACCACTCAGATTCGGATCGGCGTGCGGGTACCGCGCCACGACTGTCGCGCTCGGGTCGGTCGCCTCGAAGACGAGGCTGTGCATGAAGAGCACGGCAGTCTCCCGCGCCAACCCCCAGCCGAGGGGATGGGTCGAGTCCATCACGACCCGCAGCAGCGATCCCGGGCAATAGAACTCCGATTCGCTGACGCCACGCAGCGGCAGTCGGACCGGCAGCGCGAAGTGCTCAATGAACGCCGCCGTCGCGCGGTCGATCACGATCAGCGTGCCGCCCGCGCGGGTGAACGCCTTCAGCTCGTCGAGTCCCAGCTCGCCCAGCCCGCCGGTGTATTCGGGCGGATAGGGATCGCCGTACCGCCCCTTTTCACCCCGGCCGTCCGTCAGCTCCGCGGCCGTCATCTCCGGGATCACGACCGCGTCGAACCGCTCGCGCAATCCACCCTGCCGGATGTCGGCGTTGTGCAGCGTCTCGTACGGATAGCCGTACTGCTCCAGTACCCAGCGCGCCCACCCCTCGTCGATGCAGGCCGTCCACGGCTGGTAAACGCCGAGCCGGGTGCGGCCCTGTCGTAGTCCGTTGAGCGGCTCGCCTGCCTCCAGCGCCCGCATCTCGATCCCGGTCTCCGCCGCCAGCCGGCTCAGCCGGTCGCGCATCTCCGGCCTGTCCGGCACGATCACCGCGCCCGGCTGCAACCCGCGCGCGGCCTCCGTGATGCGGTACACCGGCGTGTCCCTGGTCAGCAGCGCGTTGACCGCCCGCGCCCACTGGTTCGTCGTCGCGTCGAAGCCGTAGCCGGCCTCGCCCGTGCCGCTGACCGATCCGGATGGAGAGGAGATCTCATCGAGGATGCGTGTCGGCAAATCCTCGGCCAGTGGCTGCTCGACCGCGACCGCCCGCACGCCCATCTGGATCGGCAGCGTGTGGCCGGCGATGTCATAGGGCGGCGCCGGCGGGCCGCCCGGCCACTTGCGCTGGTCGGGATAGGCCTGGACCTCCAGCAAGGTCTTGGCGAAGGTGCCAGCGGGTTGATCGAGCCGGACCAGCGCGCTCCCCGCCGGCCAGGTCACGCCGCCGGCGACGAACGGCGCGGTTGCCTCCTCGACGTCCACCAGCCCGTCGTGCAGCGTCGCGAGCAGTTCGCTCGCCGTCCAGGGGTCCCGTTGCGCCGGCGGAAAGACAAATGCGTACGGTTTCTCGGTCCGCGTCGCGCTCCGCGCATTGATCGTCGCGTAGTCGCGCAGCCATTGCGCCCGGTTGCGCGCGAGATGGTCGAGGAAGGCGCGGGCGGCGATCTTGTCGTACGCGACGATCTCCCGCAGGCTCCACTCGCCCCCCTTCCACGGCTGCGGCTGGTTCCAGCGGCGCTGTTTGGGGTCGAACTCGCCGTGCTCCTCCTTCAGCTCGTCCTCTTTCAGCATCACCGGCGTCGCCAGCTTCGCGCTGGCCGCCTCGCTGAGCAGATCGACGCTGCCGTGGTAGTTGCCGTAGGCGAGCGATGGCGAATAGTTGTCGAAGATCGCCTGCGTGACCACGCCGGCCTTGTTCGCCGCGGTCAGCCGCTGGGCGATGTGCGTGCCCAGCGCGGCGAACCCCTGCTGGATCAGCGGGTCCTGATTCGGATCGAGCGGGTCGATGAAGGGCGGCACCATGAAGCGCGGCCCGAGCCGGCCCATCTGATGCATGTCGAAAACCGCCTGCGGGTGCTCCCGGTTGTGGAGCGCGACATAATTGCGCGTCTCCGCCTGCGTCAGCATGAACCAGTCGCGGTTGTTGTCATGCCCCACGTAGGGGTGATACAGCCAGGGGAGGTCGCTGCCGTCGTACTCGGTGCCGCGCCAGCGCCGGTACCAATCGGCGATCATCTGCACGCCATCGGGGTTATGACTCGGGACAAGCAAGGTGAGGGTGTTCGCCAGCAGCTCCTGGGTGTCGGCATCGCGGCCGCTGGCCAGGTCGTGGGCCAGCTCCAGCGTCATCAGCGCGGCGCCGATCTCGTTCGCGTGCTGCGTTGCCAGGATGATCCCGACCGACCGCGCCTCCTGCACGATCTGCTCCAGTTCGGCATCGTCCAGCCCACGCGGGTCCCAGAGCTGGTCCAGCAGCTCCCGTTCGCGCGCTCGCGCCGCCGGCGTCAGGTTCTCCGGCGCGGAAATGGCCACGACGATGTAGGGCCTGCCGCTGGTCGATTCCCCCAGGACCTCGACCTCGACCCGGTCCGACGCGCCGGCCAGCACGTGGAAGTAGTGGACGATCTCCGCCCAGTCCGGCAGCCAGCCGGCCTCGCCCATGGTGTGGCCGAGCACGGATTCCGGCGAGGGCAGCATCGCGCGGCCGGAATGCCGCGGCCGCCGCTGGCGAAGCGGCGCGGCGTCCAGCGCCTCGCGCGCGGCGGCCATCCACGCCTCGTCGAACATCAGCACCCCGGCGTCGCTCACCCGGGAGGGGGGCGGCAGCGCGCCGTCGGCGATCCGCGCCTTGATCAGATACGGGGAAAGGCCCAACGTCCGGGAGACCGCCGAAGTGGTCAGGTACCCTTCCAGCTCATCCAGTTTGGCACGCGGCACGAAATGCTCCTCCACGCTCCGAAAGCCCACATCAGGTGGCATCTTCCGGCAATGTGGCGTGGCTGGCAATTACGCGCAGACGGGTTGGGGTGAGCGCATCCAGGTCGCGCTGCACCGCGTCCGGCGCGGGCGGCGAACGCGCCGGCCGGGGGCGCCAAATAAGCCCGCTGCACGGTGCGCAGTGGGCGCTGACCGGCCATTGGCCGCCGCGGCTCAGACAGAGTGGTCGAAGAGCTCGCGGCCCGGTCTGCGTGACGAGTGATGGTTCTCCTCGTCCTGCCGCTCCCGCCCCTGGCTCCGGTTGAGCAGAGCGTGCATGCCGGTGTAGGTGTAGGTGACACCGAACTCGCGCTCGACCCACGTCATCGCGTCGCGCACCGTGCGGAAGGCGCCAGTGTCCGCCCGCGCGGTGAGTTGCTCGATCTGTTCGCGGGACAGCCGCGACGGTTGGCCCGGCGCGGCATAGCCCGGCGTGCGCCGGATGACCGCGTCGAGCCCTTCCTTGCGATACCAGGAGACCCAGCGCTGTACCGTCCGGTAGTCGACGCCAACCGTCTGGCTGACCTCGCCGATGTTGTGCCCGCGCCGGAGCATCCAGAGCGCCTGATAGCGCGCCCGGCGATGCCCGTTCCGCTCGCGCCGCAGCAACCGGTACAACTCCTCTTCCGATTCTTCCCACTGAATGACCAGCGGACGACCACGCATGTCTCGAACCTCCAACGAAGCGCCAGCAGGTGATAATCGACAGTCACGCCGCGCGCCGCGGTCGGTTCGACTGCCCGGCCCCCGGGGTTCCATTCGTACCCGCCGGGGACCATCGTTCCCCTGCCTTCGGTCCGGTCCCGGACAACCGTATTCGCCCGGCGGATGGCGATCGATGAGCGGAAAGTCAATTACGACCCCACCCCTCATGATGACATGCGCATATTACCCCAAATAGGACTATTGGTCTAGTCCCGCCACTGACTTTCTTCTGACCGTCCTGATCCACCCGGCGGGGGCCGTCCTGCCTGCGTCCGTTCCCCCTTGGTGACCTTACGCAGA
The DNA here is from genome assembly GCA_025928015.1 of Thermomicrobiales bacterium. Taxonomy (GTDB): domain Bacteria; phylum Chloroflexota; class Chloroflexia; order Thermomicrobiales; family UBA6265; genus JAICKJ01. Next base: position 27,663 of record JAICKJ010000004.1, on the reverse strand, counting down.
ATCGTCCCGCTCCAGATCTCGGGGGCCGAATGCATGCGGCAGGATGGCATCAAATGGCAGCGTCAGCGGGCCGTCCGATCCCTCCAGGATCACCGTCAGGCCGTCGGGGGCCTTGAACTCGTTGATCACCTGCCGGCACGCCCCGCACGGCGTCGTGCCGCGGGCCCTGGGCGCGACGACCGCGATCGCCCGGATCGTGTCGTGCCCCGCCGCAACGGCCTGGAAGATCGCGACGCGCTCGGCGCAGACGGTCAGGCCATAGCTCGCGTTTTCGATGTTGCAGCCGCTGATGATCGCGCCGTCCTCGGTCAGCACCGCCGCGCCGACCGGGAAGTGCGAATAGGGAACGTAGGCGTGGGTCGCCGCGGTCCGCGCGGTCGCCAGCAACGCCGTCGTTTGCTCGTCGGACAGGGTCAGATCGGGAGCGGTCATGGATCCTCCTTTGTGTCAAATCATGTCGCTTTCTTCGCGCCCCGTGACTCGGTATGCTACGGTTCTGTGCATGATCCGGCCATGCTTCCGCCACCGATGCCCGCCTTCGCTGATTGGATGCCCATGAGCTCCCGCAATGACCGCTCCCCCGCCTCCCCGGGCGGTTCAGACGACGCGCTGACCGGCGCCGCCGGCGCCTTCCTCGCCCAGGTGCTCGGTCTGGAGACGTCATCCAACGGGCTGGCCGAGCTGCGCAACGACCTCTCGGCGATCAAGCGCGACCAGAACGCCGCCATCTACACGATCCAGCTCGATTCCACCGTCGGCCCGGCGGCCTTCCTCGTCTACGCCTTCGTCCTCGACGCGCGCGGCGGTGACGGCAAGTCCGGACGTGAGATGTACGAGGCCGGGGTGCGAACACTGGAAGACGCGTCCGCGCGGAATACGCCCGGACCGCGCGCGGTCGCCAATGCCGAGACCGATGACTTCGGCTTCATCCTCGCGACCACGCCAGGCACCTACCGGGCGCTGACGCGCTCGCAGCCAGAGGTCGCGGCGACGCCACCCCCGCCGGAGCCGCCCGTGCCGGACCGGACGGAAGAGGCCCCGGCGCCGGCGCGGCCACGCCGGCGAGACCAGGCGCCGCTGGCGCCGCCGCCGGCCCGCCGGGCGCCGCTCGCCCCGGAGCCTCCCGCGGCGGACAACGATGCCATCCGCAGCAAGGCCGCCGACCGGCTCTTTGCCCTCTTGCAGGAAGCGAACGACGAGGCCAGGACCTGGCTGAACGCGCTCGTCGCCGCCTCGAAGATGGAGAGCGATGTCGCGTCGGACGACGACCTGATCGCCTTTAACACGGCGGAGACGGCGCTGGCGCTGCACGTCCTCGACGACGAGAACGTCTCGGCCCTCCTGCGCGCGCTCAATCTCCTCGTCGCCGGCGCCGAGCAGCGCGCCCGATCCGGCCTCAAGACCGAACCGGACGACTGAGCGTCAATCCGGGCCACGGCGACACCACCGGCATCCCGAACGCCAGCTCGTCCCACCCCCTCCGCTGTCATTTCGACCAACGGGAGAAATCTCCCGCCGCCGCGGCGTCCTCGTGCGGGACCACCCCCGTTCGCCTCCCGCCACACCCGCCGCCCGTCATGCTGAGCGGCGAAGCCCCGAAGCATGACGGCGGGACGGGCTGCCACCAGGGCTACGGTCGTCCAGCGGGGCGGGCGTTCGCTGCGCTTACCAAGAGATTCCTCGATGCGCCCGGAATGACACCTCTAGCTGATTGAGAAGCCGGGGAGTGGGTATGTCAGCTGCGTTCGGTGCCTCCATGCGCCGCCTCAATCTCCTTCAGCCGCGCGACCAGCGCCTCCTCGTCGTGGACGATGCCGAGCGAGCGCTGCAGGCCGCCGACGACGAACTGGTTGATGTGGAACGCCTGGTTGTCGACGCCGGGCCTGGCCGGGTCCGGCGGGCTCCAGAGCCGGATGTCGGTCGCCAGGCCCAGCACCCCGTACCAGCGCGATGGATCGACGCGGCGGCTCAGGCAGTCCATGTAGCCGGCCTCCCAGTTCGTGCCGGAATCCTCACTCACCTGGCAGATGTAGACGTTGCTCTCCTCCAGCGCCGCCACGTCAGCCGCGTAGACCTTGATGCCGGTGATGTCCGTCCGTGTCTTGTCGTTGACCGGCTCGCTCTCGTTCGGGCAGTAGACCGCGAAGCCGTGCTCCCGCAGCAGGCCGGCCAGCCAGAGGTTGTAGCGCACCTCGGCGGCGACGAACATTGGCCCGCCCAGGTAGATCTTCACGACGTCGTCTCACCCGCGCCGAGATAGCGCGCGCGCCACGCCTCGGCCTGATCCGCCGGCACGCGGACGAAGGTTGCCGTCGCCTCGGCGAGCAGCGCGCCGTCCGCCTCGCGCCGGATTTCGCCCCGTGTCTCGATCACCCGTCCCCGGTTGCGCGCGATCATGCCAAGCGCCCGCAACCGCTCGCCGACCGGCACCGGCCGCCGGTAGCGGACGTTGAGCTGCCCGGTCACCGCCCAGATCTCCTCCCGGTAGAGCGACCAGGCCATCACCTCGTCCAGCACGGTGCAGACGATGCCGCCGTGGATCATGCCCGGGTACCCCTCGAACCGCGCGGCCGGGATGAACGCCGTCCAGACGCCATCGCCGTCGTCGTTCGGAAACATCGTCAGCCGCAGCCCGCAGGTGTTGAGCGTGCCGCAGCCGAAGCAATGGTGGTCGTTGACATCGTTGACCGGCGCCGCCGGCGGATGTTCGAGCGCGCTCATCCCGCGGCTCCTTCCGGCGTCACCAGCGCCTCATCCGGCAGCTCCAGGCCGCTCTCCCCATCCAGCACCCGGCGCGTCAGCGCGTCCAGCGTCGCGCCGGCGCCCGTCCGCAGCACGAGGTCGGCGTCGCGGTCGAGCGGCGTCGGCGTCCGGTTGATGATGGCGACAGCGCCGCCGGCGTCCCGGGTGAGCCGCGGCAGTTGCGCGGCCGGATTGACGACCAGCGAGCTTCCGACCACCAGCATCAGGTCGCTCTGGCGGGCGGCGGTCGCCGCGGCCGTCAGCACGTTGCGCGGTAGCGGCTCGCCGAAAAGGATCGTCGCCGAGCGCAACGGGCCGCCGCAGACCGGGCAGACCGGCACCTCCTCATCGGCTTCCAGTATGCGCTGCATATCCGTACTTTCGTAAATCCGTCCGCAATTCAGGCAGCGGACGCGCAGCGTCGAGCCGTGCAGCTCGTACACCGTCGCCGGATCGTTTCCCGCCTTCTGGTGCAGTCCGTCGATGTTCTGGGTGATCACCGCCCGCAGCTTGCCGCGTTGCTCCAGGCGCGCCAGCGCCAGGTGCCCGGCGTTCGGCTGCCGCGCCAGCATTTCGGGAAAGCGCTCCCGGCGTTCGCGCCAGTAGGCCGCCTGCGCCGCGGGATCGGTCCGTACGTCCTCGATCCGCGGGATGCGCCGTTGCGCCCAGACCCCGTTCGGCCCCCGGTAATCGGGGATGCCGGACTCCGTGCTGATACCGGCGCCGGTCAGTGCCACGACCCGCGCGCTGCCCGTCAGCAGCGTCGCCAGTTCGCGGAACGCGGCCCGGTTGCGCGTCCGCTCATCACTCATGTCGCGTCGGTCCAATCGCTCCTCCTGTGAACCGTGCCGATGATACAGCAGCGCCGGATCGACCGCCGGTTCGCATCTTGTGTACGGACACGGGACGTGGTAGCATCGCCGTACGTAAGCGTTGCCAACGGGTCACCGATAGCTCCCCGCACGAGCCCCGTCGTTCGGCCCCTCCGGCTGCTCCGGGCGCGGTGGGACGCCCACCGGAGCATGGCGTTGCGTCCGGATTCGCCACAGCGTGGGCCGTATGCCGGCCGGGATGCCGGTTGCCCGCGTGAGGCCCTGGTTGGGGAGGGGTGACAGATGTTGCTCACGAGTCTCGCGATGGTTGATCTGGAGACGCGCGGCGAACCGATCGGCGCGCTCCTGCGAGCGCTGCTGGATCGGATGCGTGGGCGCCGCCAGGCCGCCGCGCCCTTCTCGCCGCCCTTGCGCATCGTCCCGCCGGACGACGTGGCGCCAGTCGCGCGCGAGGTCGAGGACGCGCTGGCGCCGGTCACGTTTCCCTGGCGACGCCATCCCCAATTGCTGGGCCGCGAGGCGGACGGTACCATCAGCCTCGGCGAGCGCCGGGCGCGCGCCGCGGTCGTGCGCGGGCTCTTCAACGCCCACACCGGTGACTATGAGGCGGCGCGGCTGGCCTTCGCCGAGGCAGCCCGCGAGCCGGCGATCGACCTCTCCGCGGCCCCCGGCTTCTGGCATCTGCCGCGGGCCGGCCTCATGGCCGCCGTGCTCGCCTACGAGGATGTCGACCGGTTGCGGGCGGCCGCGACGCTCACCGCCGAGATCACCCGCCGCCTGCGGCCCCGGGTCCTCCGCCCCCCAGGGCCGACCCGCCAGCCGCGCGCGGCCGCCTCGGGCGACTGAGCGTCCCCACCATTCCCGGTTGCGCTCCCCGTCCTCGGGTACCATGCTTCTCAACGGGATCGCCCGCGTGGGTGGCTCCGGCGAGGCATGGTGGACCTGAGTCACGGAGGGGTGGGCATGGCAGGGGCGAGGCAACTGACGCTGACCGTCGTCGCGGACTATGACGAGATGAGCCGGTTGGCGGCGGACCGCGTCGCGTCGGTGGTCACCGCCGCGCCCGATGGCGCCATCACCGTGCCGACCGGCGAGACGCCGCTCGGCATGTACCAGGACCTCGTCGCGCGCATCCAGGCCGGCGCGCTCGACGTCTCCCACACCCACATCTTCTGCCTCGACGAGTATCTGGGCGTGACGCCCGAGGACGAGGCGAGTCTCACCCACTGGCTGATCCAGGCGTTCCTGAAGCCGGCCGGCATCCCGCGGGAGCACATTCACTTCATCCCGTCGGCGGCGCCCGATCCGCAGGCGGCGGCGCAGCAGTATGAGGCCGATATCGCCGCGCTCGGCGGGCTGAAGCTGGCCGTCGTCGGTCTCGGCCCGAACGGGCACATCGCCTTCAACGAGCCCGGTTCCGGCCCTGACGCGCCGACCCGCGTCCTCGACCTCACCCCGCGCTCCATCGCCCAATCGGAGGCCTATTTCGACGGCAAGGCGGAGATCCCGGACCAGGCGATCACCATGGGGCTCGGCACCATCCTCGGCGCCGACCGCATCGTCCTGATCGTCAGCGGCGAGCGCAAGGCGGACATTTTGCACAAGGTCCTGGAGGGCCCGGAGACGACCGACGTCCCCGGCTCCCTGCTCCGCCGCGCCGGCGACCGCCTGGAGATCATCGCCGACCAGGCCGCCGCCTCCCACCTGAGCAAATAGGGCACGGTCGTCACGCCCCTCTCCCAGCGTTGGGAGAGAGGCCGGGGGAGGGGGCCGCCTCCGCCAAATCCAGCGGCGGCGGCGTGGCCGGCAGGTCCAGAGCGGCGTGGACGGCCGCCAGCGCCCGGACGTGGGTCGCCGGGTCGCAGGCGACCAGCAGGCCGCCGCTGATGCTCGTGTCCCGCTTGTTGTAGCGCGGCAGCCGGCCCCAGAGGTCGGTGAAGACGCCGCCCGCCTCGTGGACGATCAGGTCCGGCGCGGCGATGTCCCACTCCTGGGCCACCTTCTTCGCGTCCACGGGTGTCAGGCCGAGGAAGATGTCGAACGGCGTCGGCGCGGCGAAGAAGTCGCGCGGCGCGAACCCCACGTCGGCGACCGGCGGCACCAGGCCGCCGAGCTGGCGCCCGATCGCCGCGATCTGGCCGGTGAACTGCTGGGCGCCATACCAGCGCGAGACGCGGATCCGAGGCGGCGCATCCGGGGGCAGCGGCGTGATGCGCACCGGCGAACGGTCCGTGCCCACCAGGCGAAACGCGCCCTGTCCGCGGACGGCGGCGAGGCAATCCCCCGTCGGCGGATGGCAGGTGACGGCGACGACCGGCCGGCGGTCGATCACCAGCGCGATCATCACGTCGAAATTGCCGGTACCGGCGACGAACTGCGCCGTGCCGTCGAGCGGATCGACGATCCAGCAGCGTTCCTCGGCCATCCGCGCCAGGTCGTCGCTCCCTTCCTCCGTCAGCAACGCATCCTTCGGAAACGCGGCCGCCAGGCGGTCGCGGATGACCCGGTCGGCGGCCAGATCGGCATCCGTCACCGGCGTGCCGTCGCCTTTCTCATAGGTCGCGGCGGTGTGCGCGTCGTAGTACTCCGCAATCACCTCCGCCGCGGCCCGGGCGGTCGCGATCGCGACGTCGAGTTCGGCCGCGAACGGGCGCTGCGCGCTGGCGGCCGGCTGGCTGGTCTGTTCCATGGACACGTGTCGCTCCTCGTCAAATCCCGGGCCCGGGCTGGCTGGTCGATTGCCCGTCAAGCATACGGCGGGGCGATCGATGATGTGCGTCGGACCCGCATGTGGCGCTGCGCCATCCGTCGCGTGTGCGATGTGTCCTGAATATCTGGTAGACTCCAGCCTTGGCAGTTGTGGGCGATGTGGCCCGCATCGTGCAGTACGGTGCCGGGATTGGTCGGTCGGGTGAGTGAAATCGCCGGGCCAGCGGCCCGCGCCGGCCAGAAACCGGCATCGACGCGTGTCAACAAGGGAACGAAAATGAGGCGGCGATGGCCTCGCGGCCAAGTCTTTGTCCGTTTTCCTCTTGTTCGCGTACGAGATATCGGCTAGTGTGAATTGGTTCAGAGGGTGCCGGGGCATGCCACCTTTTGTGCGCACGGCCATTCCCGGGTCCGAGATCGCTTTTGGGAGGGTAACGTCACGTGATCACGCCACGTCAATTGCTTCGTTCGCAAGGTCGCCGCGGCGCCGCCGCGGTGGCCGGGGTCGGTCTGAGCGCATTGCTGCTCGTCAGTTGTGGCGGCGGCGGTAGCAAGACCCCGACGGTGGCGCCGCAGGCGACGACCGCCGCGACCACCTCGGCGGCGCAGAGCCCGGCTGCCTCGGCAGTGGCCAGCCCAGCGGCTTCGCCAGCGGCGGGCGCGAGCCCGGTCGCGGGTGCCAGCCCGGTCGCGGGCGCGAGCCCGATGGCTTCGCCGGCGGCATCGCCGGTCGCCAGCCCGGGCGCGTCCCCGGTGGCGAGCCCCCAGGCGTCCCCGGCCAGCTAGGTCGCATCTGACCTTCCCGGACGGCGGAGCCCGCTCCGCCGTCCGGGGTGCATGCTTCCGGACTCAGACGACCCGCGAGGAGACGGCTCCTGCGCCGGCCGCGCGTTTGGGCGACGCCGTGACCTAGAAGGTCACGGCGTTCTCGCGTTTCCACTCTCCCGGGCGCTCCAGTCGTCATAAGACATCTCGCCAACGTGGCGTAGAATGAACACAGTGACTCGTCCCCACGCGAGCCGGTCCCCATCATTGGCTCTCGCCGGTGGCTCGTTCCCAGGTGGAGCCGCTGTACGCAACCACCGCATCGGAGCTGTTTCAATCATGACCAACGGCAAACCATCGGGCGCGGCAACCGCCGCCACAGCCTCCTCGCCGGTGCGTCTCCGCGCAGTCAACGGCGGGCGGAACGACGCCCGGGCCGCAGTCGACGGCGCCGCCGTGCCGGCGCTCGACCTTTCAGATGAAGGGCTCGACTACCGCCGCCGCTATCAGGGCCTGATCGGCGTCGGCAGCAAGGTGCCGATCCGCGACCGCGCCATCCTCTCGCTCGTCTATACGCCGGGCGTCGCCGAGGCCTGCCTCGCGATCAAGGAAGACCCGCTCGAATCGTTCGATCTCACCTGCCGTGGCAACACCGTCGCCATCCTCTCCGATGGCTCCGATCTCTTCGGCCGCGAGGGCGGGCCGCCCGAGGCGGAAATCCCGATCGCCGAGGGCAAGAGCGTCATGTTCAAGACGTTCGCCGGCATCGACGCCATGCCGATCTGCCTCGCCACGACCGAGGTGAGCGAGATCGTCGAGACCGGCCTCGCCATCTCCCCGACCTTCGGCGCCATCTGCCTCGACGACATCTCGACCCCGCGCGCCTTCTCCATCGCCGACGAGCTGGAGAAGGCCTGTAACGTCCCGATCTTCTCGAACCAGCACCACGGCACCGCCATCCTCGTCCTCGGCGCCCTCTACAACGCCCTGAAGGTAACGAAGAAGCGGCTGGAGGACGTCTCGGTCGTCATCAGCGGCGCCGGCATCGCCGGCATCGGCGTCGCCCGCTTGCTGACCCGCGCCGGCGTCCGCCGGCTCGTCGTCTGCGACCGCGCCGGCGCCATCTACCGCTATCGGCCCGAGCGAATGAACTGGGCCAAGTCCTACGTCGCCAAGGAGACGAACCACGAGCAGCGCAAGGGGTCGCTCAAGGCGATGTTGCGCCACGCCGATGTCTTCATCGGCCTCTCGACCGGCGATATTGTCACCGACGACATGGTCCGCGAGATGGCGCCCGACCCGATCGTCTTCGCGCTCGCCGTGCCACAGCCGGAGATCTCGCCCGAAGCCGCCCGGGCCGGCGGCGCCCGGGTCGTGGCCACCGGTCGCTCCGACTACCAGAACACGATGGACGTCTCGCTCGTCTTTCCGGGCTTCTTTCGCGGGCTGCTCGCCTCGCGGGCACGCAACATCCGCCTCCGCATGTTGCTGTACGCCGCCCGCGCGCTCGCCGACATGGTCGAGCCCGACGAGCTGCACGCCGACCACATCGTGCCCCGCATCTTCGACTTCCGGGTCGCCCCGGCCATCGCCGCCGCCGTCGTCCGCGGCGCGCTGGAGACCGGCGAGGCCGGCCGGGACGTCTCGCCGGAGACCGTGGCCGAGAACACCCGCCGCTTCGTCTACGAGGGGCGGCTGGAGCCGGCCAAGCCGAGCGTGCGCGTGGCGGCGAAGAACCTCCACGACGAGGCGATCGACCTGCGCAGGCGACACCACGGCGTGCTCGAAATCCGCAGCAAGATCCCGGTGCGCGACCACCACATCCTCAACCTACTCCACCTGCCACCCAAGGCGCTCTTGCCCGCCCAGGTCATCAAGGCCGACCCCGCCAAGGTCACCGAGCTGACCGCCAAGGGCAACCTCGTCGCCATCGTCACCGACGGCTCGGCGGTGCTCGGCCTGGGTGATATCGGGCCACAGGCGGCGCTGCCGGTGATGGAGGGCAAGGCCGTGCTCTTCCAGTCGCTCGCCGGCGTCGAGGCCTTCCCGATCTGTCTCGCCGCCCGCGACCCGGACGAGATCGTGCGCATCGTCAGCGCCATCGCGCCGTCCTTCGGCGGCATCAACCTGGAGGACATCAGCGCCCCGCGCTGCTTCGAGATCGAGACGAAGCTGCGGGCCGCGCTCGACATGCCGGTCTTCCACGACGACCAGCACGGCACGGCGATCGTCGTCGCGGCCGGTCTGATCAACGCCGCCAAGCTGCGCGGCAACGAGCTGGGCGAGCTCAAGGTCGTCATCAATGGCGCCGGCTCGGCCGGCGTCGCCGTCGCCAAGCTGCTGCTCGCGCTCGGGGTCGACGACGTCATCCTCTGCGACCGGCACGGCGCGATCTACGCCGGCCGGACCGAGCACATGGATGCTTCCAAACAGGCCATCGCCGAGGTGACCAACCGGGACGCGGTCGAAGGCAGCCTCGCCGACGTCGTCGCCGGCGTGGATGTCCTGATCGGGCTCTCCGGGCCCGGCACCTTCACGATGGAGATGATCACGTCGATGGCACCGCGGCCGATCGTCTTCGCGCTCGCCAACCCGATGCCGGAAATCCTGCCCGAGCAGGCGCGCAAGGCCGGCGCGCTGGCCATCGCGACCGGCCGCAGCGACTACCCGAACCAGATCAACAATTCGCTCGCCTTCCCGGGCGTCTTCCGGGGCGCGCTGGACGTCAAGGCGGCCGGCGTCAACGACGAGATGAAAACCGCCGCCGCCCACGCCATCGCCGATCTGGTGACGCCCGATCAGCTCTCGCCCGAGTTCCTGATCCCGGACAGCCTCGATCTGCGCGTCGCCGGCAAGGTCGCCGCCGCCGTCGCCCAGGCGGCCTGCGAAACCGGGCTGGCCCGGGTCGCCTGCGACCCGAACGAGATCGAGGCCCGCTGCCGCGATATCGTCTACGAAGGCACCACCGCCTCGACCTGGTAACGATGTGAAAGGACCGCGATGCCGACCATCGATGCGCCCGATGTCGCCCCCGAGCTGCGCTTCACCCCGGAGCCGGATGGCTCGACCCGCACCGCGCTCTACCTCGGCGACCGCGAGGCGAGCCGCGCCTTCATCGTGCCCTTCACCCTGCGCTACGGCCTCGCGACGCTGCGGATGGACGGCATCGGCGACGTCGCCACGCCGGAGGACCTGCGCCACCGCGGCTACTCGCGCCGGGTGATGGAGGCCGCTGTCCAGCGCATGCGCGAGGGCGACGCCCCGGTCACGATGCTCTACGGCATCCAGGACTTCTACCCGAAATACGGCTACGCGACCCTCGGGCCGGAGACCGTGCTGCGGCTGGAGCTGGGCGACGCCCCGGCGATGCCAACGGGCTGGAGCGCGCGGCCCGCGGCCGGGGGCGACCTCGGCGCCATCCGGGCGATCTACGAGGCGGCGACGGCCACCGCGACCGCGGCGGTCGTGCGGCCGTCGGGTCGCGGCGCCTGGGCGGCCTTGCGTGGGCAGGTCGAGCGCGGCGCCGACGAATGCCGGGTCGCGGTCGATCCGGACGGCGCGATTGGCGGCTACGCCTGGCGCGGCAGCTCGTTCTGGTGGCTGCGCCAGTGGGAGAATTACATGCCCGGCGGCCTCAAGCTGGCGGAGGCATTCGCCCGTGAAGCCGACGGGGCCGACGCCGTGCTGGCGCTCTGCGCCGCCTGGGCGACCGAACGCGCGGCCGACGTGATCGAGCTCGGGATACCCGACGAGGGGCCACTCGGACTCGCCGTCAAGCTCCGCACCTCCCTCCTCATCCGGCGTCCGAGCCGCGACGGCGAGTTCATGGGCCGCGTCACCGGCGTCGCCGCGCTGATGCGGGCGATCCAGCCGGAGCTGGAACGGGTCTGGACCCAGGCGGGATCCACCTACCAGGGCGATCTCGTCTTCGATTCTGGCGAGGACCGCGCGCGGCTGCGCCTCGGTCCCGGCCGCGCGCGCGTCGTCGAGGGGAGCGAGGATGGGCCCGCATTGCGGGCCGCCATCAGTCCGGGTGAGCTGGCCCGCCTCGTCTTCGGCGGCCTGCAACCGTCCGACCAACTGGCCCGCCTCGGCCTGCCGCCGGACGTCACGTCCGTCCTCGTGGCACTCTTTCCGCGACGGTTCCCGTATATCTACCCGCCGGATCGCTTCTAGTGGGCGCAGGACAGGAGGGGACGATGGCGGATCAGGGAGGAGAACAGGCGCCGCCGGTGCTCGCCGGCGAGGGGGACCGGTTCCAGTGGCACCCGACCTACAAGGGCCGGACGTACGCGGATGTCCGCCAGGAGCTGGCCACCGAGATCGCGCGCGACCAGCGCGCCTACAACCTGGCGATGGAGGGCGCCGAGGCCGATGAGCACGATTCGCTCTCGTCGGTGATCGACCTCGATCGCAAGTGGAGTGACTTCGATCTTGGTTGGGCCGAGGCCGATCCCGACGAGCTGGCCGGCCGCATTCTCGGCTTCGAGGCGGAGCGCGACCGCCGGCGTCAGCTCATGCCCTGGCGGGAGTATCAGGCAGCGGATCTGCCGGTCACGAACCGGATGGCCGCGTCAGCGGGCGTCGCCGGCATGCCCTGGCTCTGGGTCATCATCGCCATCATCGTGCTCATCATCATCGTGATCGTCCTCGTCACGGTCCTCTGACGTCCCGATCGCGGCAAGGAGCGCCGCCAGTGTCCGCCGGAGGTGAGCCTGGCGGTCCGGGTCCGGATCGACCAGTTGCTGGATGGCGAAACCGAGAATGACCTGGCCGGCGACGGTGGCGAGGTCCATCGGCGCCAGAGCGCCGAGCTGGGATCGGCGCGCCGCGATGAGATCGGCCGCCAGCGGCGCCAGATCGGCCCGGTAGGCGGCCATCGCCGTCTGCATCCGCGCCCGGATCAGGTCGTCGGTCATGCCCCGGATCCAGAACTCGAAGAGCAAGCTGGTCCAGGCCTGCCGGTCGGCCAGCTCGGCCGTCTCCCGCTCCATTGCCGCCACCAGGCGACGCGATGGCGGGATGGCGTCCAGATCCTCCCCCGGCCGGATCATGACCGTCTCTAGCACCCAGTTCAGCAGCGCGTGGAGCAGCCCGTCCTTCGAGCCGAAGTGGAAGAGGACGAGCCCGTGGCTGAGTCCCGCCTCGGCGGCGACCGCGCGGATCGTCAGTCCGTCCAGCCCGTCGCGGGCGGCGACGGCAAAGGCGGATTCGAGCAGTTGCTGGCGTCGTTCTGCCTCGGGGGCCCGGCGTCCGGGCATGACATCGCTCCTGCACACAGTGTCGCCACGATCGCGACCCGGCCGCGCGGTCATTGTCATCCCCGCGACCGCCCTTGTGTCACTGCCATTATTGATCGTTGGGATAATAAATGCTAGGGTGGCGGATGTTGAACGGTTGGTCAATAGCGTGGTCGGCCACCGGATGACACAGGTGAATCGACCGGTCGGCCGGAGGAGGGGTGAGATGAAGATGCTGCGCGCCGCGCTGGACCGGCCCTACGGCTGGATCCTGCTCGCGGTGGCGATCATCATGGCGCTGGCCATGACCGCCAGCTACCTGGGCGCGTTCCTCGATCCGGAGGGGCACGCCCACAACATGCCCCTGGCGATCGTCAACGAGGACGCCGGCCTCATCGTCTCCGGCCAGACGGTCAACAAGGGCGCCGATGTGGCCAAGGCGGTCACCGCGCCCAATCCGCAGCTCGGCGACACGGTCAAATGGACCGTGCTTCCCAGCCGGGTCGCGCTGGTCGACCGGATGCGGGACAATGACTTCTACGCCGGCATCGTCATCCCCAAAGACTTGTCGCAGAACCTGGCGGAGCTGACCGCGCCGGGGCGGGCCCTGCCGCAAGCCGCCACCATCGAGACACTCTCCAATCCCGCCTCCGGCACCTTCGCCTCCAGCCAGAGCGACACGATCACCGCGGCCGCCGTCGACCGCGTCAATGACCAGACCCGCGAGCAGTTCTTCGCCGCCGCGACGCGGGCCGGCCAGCCGGTGCCGGCGGCCGCCGCGCCGGTCATCGCCAACCCGGTGCGGAACCAGCCGACCACCGTCGTCGACCTGGGCACGCACAACGGCCACGGCCTCGCCCCGCTCTACTTCGCCGTCGTCCTGACCCTCGGCGGCTTCATCGGCGCCGACATCGTCAGTCTCGGCACCGATTTCCTGACCGGCGAGGGCACGCTCGGCGGCGCGATCGCCAAAATCCGCGGCGCGCCCTACACCAGCGCCGGACCGCTGACGGTCTGGGCGGCGAAGATGGTCCTGACGATCTTCCTCCTGACCGCCTTCGGCACGGTCGGTCTGCTCTTCGGCGTCCTCTTCACCACCATCCTCGGCGTGCCCTCCTCCGGCGGCGTCTTCCCGCTGACGATGGTGCCGGATTTCTACTAGGTGCTGGCGACCTTCATCCCGATGCGCTACCTGACCGACGGCCTCCGCGCGCTGATGTTCTTCGACGGCCGTGGCTCGGCGGGGCTGACGACGGCGCTCTGGGTCCTGATCGGCTGGGGCCTCGCTTCCATCCTCGCCAGCGCCTTCATCGCCTGGGTCCGCGACCCCGCCACCCGCGCCGAGCGCGAGACGGCGCCCGCCGTTCTGCTATGATCCGTCCAGGACACAGCATGCTGGCTCCGGGACAGCAACAATGAACGAGTAACCACGAGGGGCGCGGTGCGCGAGGAGCGTGCCGCATCAGGCTTGAGGAGCAATGCTCGATGCGACGAATCATTTCCTCGTGCGTCGTCCTGATGTTGCTGGCGGGCGCGAGCGCCCAGCCGGCGTTCGCCGCGTCCGTGCCCGCCCGCCAGCCTTCGGCCAGGGCGCCGCTCGACCTCGCGGCGCTGGTGCTCGTCCCGGCCGATCTGACGGGACGGCCCGATGCCGCGACTGTCTCCGGCGCGCACTTTACCGTCGCGGACTACAGCGGCCAGAAGGCGATCGAGGTCAAGGCCGCCGGCCACGTTGGCGGCTACGAGACGTGGCTCGCCACCCCCGGCGCCGCCAAGGACCGGACCTGGCAGGTCGCCGTCGCCCTCGACGAGTTCGCGTCGGCCGATGGCGGTTCCGCTGGCTTCGCGGCGCTCGCCTCCGGCACATCGGTCATCACCGATCAGACGATCGGCGACCAGGCGGGCATCTCCTCGTTCGACGACAAGGATCCCTATGACGAGAGCAAGCCCGACAAGGGCTACACGCTCGTCTTCCGCGTGAACCGGATCGTCGCCACGATCTACGTCGACGAATACACCGGCAAGAAGCCGAAGGCGTCAGAAGCCGAATCCCTCGGGAAGATCGTCGCCGGCCGGATCGAGCGCGGATTGGCCAATAAGTCCGCCGGGCCGGGCCTGGGTACGCGGACGCTGCGCCTGGCCGTGCCGATGCTCAACACGTTCCAGGACAATGACTTCCGCCTCGGTGGCAAGGACGTCTTCGGCTCGTTCTATGGCGATCAGCCGAAGGGGACGCCGACCTTCGACGAAACCTACCCGCACGCGACCGACGTCTACTTCGCGGGCCAGAATGACACCGGCGACGCGAGCAGTCCCACCTACTTCGCGCGCTTGGCGCGCTTCACCTCGAACTATTGGGCCGCCAAGTACGTCAAGACCTACCTGACCGTGACGGCCAGCGGCCCCGCTGGCTGGCAGCACGTCAAGGAGATCAAGGATGCCAAGGACTTCGGCGACCAGTCGCACACCGCGACGTTCACGCTGCCGGCCGCCCAGGGCGCGCCCGGCCCGACCATCTATGGCGCGGCGATCGTCGCGCGGAGCGGCGCCACCATCGTGGCTATCCGTGTCCAGGGGTTCAAGCGCGTGCCGGTTGCGCTGGTCGAGGGCCTCGTCGCGGCGCAGATGAAGTGCCTCACAGCCACCGCGCGATGTGCCGCTCTGAAGGTGCCGGCCGGGATGGGCGATCTTCACCTGGCCGACAGCTCATCCCTCGTCAACCGCCTGGCATGGCGCTCCCCGTTTCCCGCCAGCGAGCCCGCCGTGGACCCGCGTCCGCGGTGATCCCATCACCGGTTTACTTTCTATCCTGAAATGCTATGATCGTTTCGGGACATAGAAACTGGCTCCGGGACGGCAGAGCGCCATCTGCCGGTACACAGGCGCGCCGTTTCCGGCCGCCCAGCCGTCGGGATGCTGGCCCATGCGCCAACGTTCCGGCTCCTGCCGGGTCGCTCCGCGTGCCTCATTCACGAAGGAGCGATGCCGCATGCGCCTCAACCACCGCCTCCGCCAGGCCGCTCGACCTGCCCGCGATGTTTCGCGCCCCCGCCGATCTGACGCACCATCGCGACGCGGATCAGGTCGACGGCTGGCTCTACGGCATCGGTGAGTTCAGCGGACCGGAGGCGATCGCGGTCAAGGCTGCCGGGTTCATGCACGGCAACTATCAGCTCCTTGGTCCGAAGGCGACCGGGACGCCGAAGGATTGGACCTGGGAAGTCATGACCTCCATCGACCTGTTCAAGTCCGCCAAGGGCGCGCACGCCGGGTATCGGGCCGAGCAATACTCCTCCGGGCAGCCGGTCAAGGCGAAGACGATTGGCGACGAATCGCATGCGCTTCGCGATGATCCCGGCCAGGACCCTGAGAACTCGAACCGGCCCGACCATGGCTACACGTTCCTGTTCCGGGTCGATCGCATCGTCGCGACGTTGTTCGTCGACCGGTATGACGGCACGTCGCCGGACGCGACCGACGCGGAGGCGCTCGCGCACGCATTCGCCGAGCGCATCAAGGACGTGCAGACCGGCAAGCGCAAGGCGCCGGACCTCAGTCTGGCCGCCCTGCATTTCGGCCTCAGCGACAACCTCGGCATCATGGACAACTACCTCCGCCTCGACGGCAAGAACCTCGTCAGCCCGTCGCGCTACGCGACGTTGCCCGCCGGAGATCCGACCTTCGACCAGATATACCCGCACGCGACTGAGGTCTACTGGGCCGGTCAGAACCTGGTGAATCGGGGCGTCGCGCCGACCTACCGCGCCCGCTTTGCGACGTTCACCTCCCGCTACTGGGCGGCGAAATGGGTGAAGACCTACCTGGCCAGGGCGCGCCCGGCGACACCATCTACGCGACGGTGATCGTGGCGCGCTGGGGCGATGTCGCCATCTCCGTGCGGATCGAAGCCTATCAGCCGGTGCCGGTCAAGCTCGTCGAGTCGCTGATGGCCGCCCAGGCGACGTGCATGACGTCCACCTCGTCCTGCGCGCCGATCCAGGAGCCGGACGGTCTCGCCAACCTCGGCGCGTCGCAGACATGACACCGGCGCGGCCGGCGACTACTCCTCGTCGCCGGCCGCCGCCTTCAGCTCAACCAGCCGCTCGGTCAGCTCCTTGACGACCGGCGCATACGCCGGATCGTCGTGGACGCTGTGCAGCTCCATCGGGTCGTTCCGCAGGTCGAAGAGCTCCCACTCGGGCGGCGTCGGCTCCTCGATCGAGCCGGTCGTGCCGAGTGCCCGGCCGTAGTAGTAGATCAGCTTGTACCGCTCGGTCCGGACGCCGTAATGCGCCGCCACGTTGTGGTCGGCCAGGTGCATCCAGTAGCGGTAGTAGAGCGCGTCCCGCCACCCGTCCGGCGTCTCACCCCGCGCCACCGCCCGGAAGCTCCTCCCCTGCGTCGGCTCCGGCGCGGTGAGGCCGGCGTAGTCGAGGAAGGTCGCCATGAAGTCGTTGTTGAGCACGATCGGCGTGACGACCGAGCCGGCCGGGATTTCGCGCGGGTAACGCATCACGAAGGGCATCCGCAGCGATTCCTCGTACATGAACCGCTTGTCGTACCAACCGTGGTCGCCAAGAAAGAATCCCTGATCGGAGGTGTAGATGACGATCGTGTCGGCGGCGATCCCCTCCGCGTCCAGCTCGTCGAGCAGCGCCCCGACGCTGTCCTCGATCCCGGCCACGCAGCGCAGGTAGTCCTTGATGTAGCGCTGGTACTTCCAGTGTTTCTCTTCCCCGGGGGAGAGACCGGGAGGAGGATCGGCCTTCAGGTCGGTGAAGTTCAGATCGCGGTCGATCCGCATCTTCGCCCGCTTCGCCGCCTCCGAGCGGAACGAGTAATCGTCGTCGAAGGTCGGCGGCGTCGGCACGTCGCAGTCGTCATACAGGTGCTGGTGCCGCTCGGCCGGGATCCACGGCCGGTGCGGCGCCTTGTGGTGGACCATCAGCGCGAAGGGCCGGCTCTTGTCGCGCGCCCGCAGCCAGGTCAGCGACCGCTCGGTGATCACGTCGGAGACGTGGCCGGTGAAGTGGGTGTCCACCCCCTGCTCGAACATGTTCGGGTCGTCGTAGACGCCGTGCCCCGGCAGGATGCACCAGTAGTCGAACCCGGTCGGGTCGTTGACGCCACCGTGGCCGAGGTGCCACTTGCCGACGATCGCCGTCTGGTAGCCGGCCGCGCGGAGCAGTTGCGGGTAGGTCTGCTGGCGGCCATCGAGGTGGTCATGCAGCGTCTTGACGCCGTTGTTGTGGCTGTAGAGGCCGGTCAGGATCGTCGCCCGGCTCGGCGCGCAGATCGAGTTGGTGCAGAAGCAGTTGTCGAAGCGCGCGCCGCCGCTGGCGATGCGGTCGATCTGCGGCGTCTGGTTGATCGCGCTGCCGTAGGCGGAGATCGCGTGGCTGGCGTGATCGTCGGACATGATGAAGAGCAGGTTCGGTGGCGTCGGCATCCTGGAGGTGTCCCTTCCGGCTTCGTCGCGGCACGTCGTCGCCGCATTCTAGGCCAGAACGCGCGCTGCCGGTACACTCCGGACGATGAGGCGTGGCGTGGCCAGATGGCCGGTCGGGAAGTGGAGTGAGGGCGCGTGGACAACGGCACACAAGCGGCGATCGGGGAGCGGCTGATGGCGATCGCCGGGTGGCGGCGGGAGCGCTTCCGGCTCGGCACGATGGCCGACCAGGACCCACGCAATCTCCGCAGCGCCACCGGCATCGACGAGCTCGCCGCCTACATCCGCTCCCTGCCGCCCGACGATCCACGCCTCACGGAGCTCCGGCGCCTCGCGTTCAGCGGCGACCAGTTCGACCCCGGCGCCGGCTTGCTGATCGAGCTGGGCCGCTTCCGCTTCCACGATCCGAACGTGACGCTCGACGGATTCGTCGATCAGATGGTCGCGCTCGCCCGCTTCGACGCCAACGAGCGCGGCCATTTCGGCGGCCCCCAGGTCCCTGGCGACGAGCCCTGGCGCTGAATCGCCCGGCGTCGCCTCGGCCCTACGTCGTGACCGTGAAGCGGGCCTGCATCCCGGCGACGATGTGGTCGTTGACGTGGCAATGGAGCAGTCAGGTGCCGGGATCGTCGGGCACCATGTCGAGCGTCTTCATGCTCATCGGCAGCAGCTCGACCATGTCCATCCGCATCCCGTTCGTGACCAGCGTCTCTCCGTGCCAGTGCGGCGTGTGGAGATCGACCTCTGTCCCGATCCCGACCGCGTACCAGCGAACGCGCTCGCCCACCGTCATCGTGAGTCCCGGGAGATTGCCGAAGACGTAGCCGTTGATCGAGTGCATCAGGTTGCTCTCGTGGAACTTCTCGTCGTCCGGCTCCACCTCGCTCGGGTCGCCGCAGAATTTGGCGATGTTGGCAGTCAGATAGGGGCTCGCGTTCTCGTCGATGACCGAGAAGAGGGCGACGAACTCGCGGTCGACATCCAGCGGCGAGCCATCCGGCTTCGCCAGGCCGGGTCACGATGATCGGCCCGACGAGCCCGGCGTTCGTGTCCGCGATCTCGTCGGTGTGGGAGTGGTACATCCAGATGACCCAGCTGGGATCCATCGGACCCGGTCCGGACCGCTCGGGCACCTCCCAGTGATAGGTGTAGCTGCCCTTCGGTGGCACGGCGTCGTCCCGCTTGTCCTTCCCCGACGTGCCGTCGTTGTAGGGCGCGCCTTCGGAATCCTTGTGGTACCGCACCCCGTGGGGATGGAGGCTGAGGGGGAACTGCGTGTTGTTCCTGAAGGCGACCTCGATCGTGTCCCCGACCTCGGCGTGGATGGCCGGTCCGAGCAGGCCGAGGTGCTGCCAGCGCGGATCGACCGGCGCGAGGGTGGTGAACGTCTCGTCGGTGTAGGCGCGGTAGTGCGCCTTGCGGTAGACATGGCCGATCCGGTCCGGGCCGTTCGCGACGAAGGTATCCGCCGCCTCATCGAACGGTTGGCCGGTGATCTGGTTGAGCCCGGTCGGCGCGTAGTCCCAGTTGACCTCGTCGGCGGCGATGATGTACTGCCGGGCGCGTCCGGCACCGCCGGTCGTGCTGGCGGCGGTCGTCGGAGTCTCGGCGGTGCCAGCTCTGGCGCCCAGCCCGCGCGCCTCCATGGCCCAAAGCAGCGCGAGACCCCTTGCGCCGAAGAGGCCGAGCGCCTGCCGCCGGTTCACGCGCGCCGTCAGCCGCCCGCGGTTCGCTCGTGTCCGCTCGTGACCCGGGTCAACGTCCAATCGCGTGACCATGGATCATCTCCTCCTCGCGTTCGCGCGCTGGGCCGGCGGGTCCGCCCACCCGGCGAGGTCGACAAACCGCGCGACGAACAGCTGCGCCACGCTCATCGTGCCGGCATCGCCATCGGAGGGGCGGGTGGCAATGCGTATCCGGTGTGTATCCCGCGCCCGTTGTACTACGCTGCGCAAGAAGGCATGGCATCCATATGCCGAAAGTCATGTACCGTGGACGCAAGCGACCGGCATCCAGGCAGCGGGTGCCCGGAATGCCGGTCGCGAAGAACGTCTGTCCAGCGTGCGGTCAGGAGACCGGCTGGCTCGGCCGCTGCGCGGCGAACTCGATCAGGAAGCTCTGCTGCCCGGCTGGATCGGTGACGCCGAAGACCTTGCCGAAGGGCATCGCCCGCACCTCGGATGTGGTCACGCCCTTTCCCGACAGCTCGGTGTAGGCGGCCTCGGCGTCATCGATCGTCCAGTAGATCTCCGGCTCCTTGCCCTCGCTCAGCCGCTCGTCGCTGGCGATCGCGTAGTGGTTGCCGCCGTCCCGGTCCTTGAACTGGACGAAGACCGGCGCCTCCCGCTCGATCTCCAGCCCGAGCACATCGACATAAAACGATTTGACGGCCTCAATGTCGGTCACGTACTCCAGCACGAATCCGAAGCGGCATTGTGTTGTCATGAATCCTCGTCTCTCGTTCAGCCCATCGGCGCCGCGCCGGCGTCCACACTTACCCTACCGCCGCCACCGGACAAAAAGCGTCCGCATTCGCCGGTCAGGTTCGCCGCATCCCGTCCACCGCCGCGCGGCCCGTGGGGGACAGCCGCACACCGCGCTCCGCCTGCGTCAGCATTCCCTCGGCGATGCCCCGCGCGACCGTGCTCCGGACCTGGCTGGCTGGCCAGCGGAGCGCCGCGCCGAGCTGCGCCGCCGTCGCGCCCGAACCCGGCTGTCCGCTGCGCTCGCGCGACCCCAGGTGGGCGATCAACAGGTCGAGCGTGAATCGCCGCCGGTTCTGGCGGTGCTGCCGCGCCCGACTCACGAGTCCGGACGACGGCGAGAAGAGCAACGCCAGCCCGAAGCAGACGCCGGTCATCGTGACGATCGCGCCGGCGACGGAGCCATCGATCCGGATTGCCAGCCAGTAGCCGCTGATCGCGGACCCCGCGCCGATCGCCGCCGATCCGGCCACCATCGCGATCAATCGTTCCGTCAGCAGATACGCGGTGGCGGCGGCCACGATGACCAGCGCGACAACCAGGATCGCGCCGACCGCCGTGAATGCCCCGACCGTCGTGAACGAGAGCACCAGCATCAGCGTGTAGTGCAGGACGAGGGGCGAAAATCCCATCGCCGCGGCCAGACCCGCGTCGAAGCTCGTCAGTTTCAGCTCCTTGAAGAACAGGAGCAGGAAGGTGAGATTGCCCGCGACCAGCCCGCCCATCACCCACAGCGATTGCGGTCCCAGGTCGTGCCCGCCCAGGTACAGGCGCTCGAAGAACGCGAACTCGATGTTGCCGTAGAGGATCGCGTCGGTATCGAGGTGGACGCCGGCGAAGTACCGGGTCACGAGCACGGTGCCGAGCGCGAACATCGCCGGAAAGACAATGCCGATCGAGGCGCCGCCGTCCAGCCGGCCGGTGCGCCGCAACGCCTCGACCAGCGTCACGGTCAGCATCGCCGCGCCGGCCGCGCCCGCCGCGCCGACCAACAGGTTCGAGCCGCCGGCGATCACATAGCCGGCGACGAGGCCGGGAAGGATGGCGTGGCTGATCGCGTCCGTCATCATCGCCATGCGACGCAAGATCAGAAACGTGCCCAGCAGCGAGCAGGCGACCGCGCAGAGTACCCCTGTCAGGAGGATGACCATCGACGGCGTCATGCCGGGTCACCACGTGACAGGCTGGGCGCGACGAGCCTGGCGTGATGGCCACGGCGGCGGATCGCCTCCGGCACCAATCCATGACGCGGCGCCAGGAGCAGGGAAGCGACGACGATCGCGGTGAGCGACAGGATGATCATCGGTCCGGTCGGCAGACGCGCGGCCTGGACGCTGATGACGGCGCCGATCACGCCCGCGGCGCCGCCGAACACGCCGGCCAGGGGCAGCATGACGTGCAGGCGGTCGGTCCACTGCCGCGCCGCGGCGCCCGGCCCGATGACCATCGCCGCCATCAGCACGACCCCCACCGTTTGCAACCCGATCACGACGGCGATGATCAGCAGCGAGGTGAGCAGGACGTCGAAGCCGCGCACCGGCCATCCGAGGCTGCCGGCGAACGCGGGATCGAACGCGAGGAGCTTGAATTCCTTGGCGAAGAGCGCCACCACGAGCAGCGCGACGGCGCCGAGGATGGCGAACAGACGCACATCGGCGGCGACCAGGGCGGCCGCCTGGCCGAAGAGGTAGCGGTCGAGCCCCGCCTGGTTGGCGTTCTCCCAATGCTGGAGCATCGTCAGCAGCAAAACGCCCACGCCGAAAAAGACGCTCAGCACCACCCCCAGCATCGTGTCCTCGCTCAGCTTGGTTTCCCGCACGGTGTGCAGCAGGAGCATCGTGCCAAGCCAGCCGGCGATGCCGGCGCCGAGCAGCAGGACGATGGTCGCCCGAGAGCCAGTGAGCATGAAGGCGACGCAAATTCCGGGCAGTGCCGCGTGCGCGAGGGTATCGCCGAGGAGCCCCTGGCGGCGGAGCATCGCGTAGGACCCCAGCACGCCGCTGATGATGCCCAACAGCATCGAGCCGAGCGCGACGTTCCGCAGGGTGTAGTCGAAGATCAGATCGTGGAGGACGGTCATGACAACGCTCCGCTGCCGACCCGGTGACGCAGGAGCGTCAGCGCGCCGCCGTAGGTCGCCCGCAGATGGTCGGCGGTGAAGGTGCTGGCGAAGGGGCCGGCCGCGATCGCGCGGACGTTGAGCAGCACCAGCCAGTCGAAATACGCGGGCGCCGTCTCCAGGTCGTGGTGGACGCACACCACCGTCTTCCCCTGGTTTCGCAGGGTCTGCAGGAGGTCGATGATCGCGCGCTCGGTTTGGGCGTCCACCCCGGCGAACGGCTCGTCCATGATGTAGAGGTCCGCATCCTGGGCCAGGGCGCGCGCCAGGAAGACGCGCTGCTGCTGGCCGCCGGACAGTTGGCTGATCTGCCGGTCCGCGAAGTCAGCCAGCCCCACCTGCTCCAGACTCTGGCGCGCACGGGCCCGTTCGGCCCTGCCCGGTCGTCTGATCCACCCGAGCCGGCCGTAGGTGCCCATCGTGACGACATCGAGCGCGTTCGTCGGGAACTGCCAGTCGACACTGCCACGCTGCGGGACATAGCCGATCCGCCGCCGTCGCGCGGCGAGGCTCCCGCCCAGGATCTCGGCCGTGCCCGCCGCCACCGGCACCAGGCCGAGCAACGCCTTGAGCAGCGTGCTCTTGCCGGCGCCGTTCGGACCGATGATCGCGGTCAGCGTCCCGGCCGGAATGTCGAGATCGATGTTCCAGAGCACCGGCGTGTCCCGGTAGGCGACCGTCAGTCCGCGCACGGCGACGGCGGCCGCCCGCTCATCCGGGCGAGAGACGGCGGCGGCCAGCGGCGCCGTGGGTGTTGGCGCGAGCGTCGCGGTCATGCGCGGCTCCCCCGTTCGTGGCCGGTCGCCGTCCGGCGGGTGGCCGGTGTGGCCGGGTCGCCGCTCAGCGCGGTCACGATGGTGTCGATGTTGTGGCGCACCATGCCGATGTAGGTCCCGGCCGGTGTGCCGCGCTGTCCGAGCGCGTCCGAGAACAGCTCGCCCCCGATCCGGACGTCCCACCCGTTCGCCCGGCAGGCCTGCTGGACCGCCTCGATCGTCGCGTGCGGCACCGACGACTCGACGAAGATCGCGCGAATGCGATGGTCGGTGATGTATTTGGCGAGTGTCTGCACGTCGCCGGCGCCTGCTTCGGTCGCCGTGCTCACCCCCTGCAGACCCATCACCTCGAAGCCGTAGCGGTTGGCGAAGTAGCCGAAGGCATCGTGCGCGGTGACGAGCACGCGTTGCGCCGCCGGCAGGCGCTGCGCCCGCTCGGTGACGTAGGCGTCGAGCGCGGCGAGCTCGGCGCGATAGCGTTCGGTGCCAGCGCCAAATGCCCCCGCGTGCTCCGGGAAGAGCTCGGCGAGCGTCGTGCCAATGGTGGCGGCCGCGATGCTCCACAGCGATACATCGAACCAGACGTGTGGATCGTGCGCGCCGCCGAATCCGTCCGCCTTGTGCAGACGGTCCTCCGGGATGCTCTCCGAGACTGGGATGGCCGCCTTGCCGGATTTCCGGATTTTCGCGAGCGTGTCGACCAGCCGGCCCTCCAGATGCAGGCCGCCGTAGAAGATGACGTCCGCGTCGCCCAGCAGCCTGATGTCGCCGGCGCTCGGCTTGTAGAGGTGCGGGTCGATGCCCGGGCCCATCAGCCCCTTGACGTTGAGCCGCTCGCCGCCGATGCGCTCGACGACGTCCGTGATCATGCCGACGGTCGTCGCGACGGTGATGCCGGCCCTGGCGCCGGCGGCCGGTCTGTTCAAGGTTGCCCCGCCAGCC
Organism: Thermomicrobiales bacterium; assembly: GCA_025928015.1. Classification (GTDB taxonomy): domain Bacteria; phylum Chloroflexota; class Chloroflexia; order Thermomicrobiales; family UBA6265; genus JAICKJ01. Next base: position 3,605 of record JAICKJ010000004.1, on the reverse strand, counting down.
AGCGCCAGACCGGCGAGCGGCGCCGCCGCGATGAGCTGCCGGCGGGTAAGCGAAGCTCTTCGAATCAAGACACAGGTTCCTTTCGCGGCGTCGTGGTCCGAATGACCCTGGTGCATATAGGCAACACTAATTCTCCACGCGACCAATAGAGAGGAGAGAATTAGCTATGACTAAAACAAGGATATGCGAAGTCCCTCGTGTTGGCAACGTGGTGTTGGGCCGCGCCCGGTGCGGGGTGAGCGTGACGCTAACGCGAGTGAGTGGACCCGTTCAGCGCGATCGCGTTGCTCAGCGCCCGGATCGCGCCGGTCGGGTGGTGGAGCTCGGCGCGGACGTAGGTGAGGTCCGCGGGCAGCTCGCTCAGCGCGATCGCCAGCGTGCAGTCGTCGCCCGTGATCGGCCGGGCGGCGACGCAGCCCGGGTCGCCGATGAGGAGGAGGGCGTCGCCGCGCGCGTCGGCGACGTGCACACGCAACATATCCCCTGAGCGTGTGACGTAGAGCTGGGGCCCGGAGGGCGATTCGCTGATGAAGCACTCGCCGGCGCGCAGCGCATCGAGGATCGTGCCGGCCGTCAGCTCGCCGGGCACGTGGACCCAGAGCGCCGGGCGCCCGAGCCGCGCCGGCGTCAGGGGATCGTCCGGATCGCCGACGATGCCGAGCCGGTGCATGTCGCTGCCGGCGAGTGGAGTAGGACGCTCGCCGCGCCGCAGCCGCTCGTCCCACCAGGCGAGCGAGACGTTGTTGATCCGCCCCCACCAGCCGTTCCAGACCTCGACCCCCATGAAGCCGGTCACCTGCGGGAACTCCCACGGCGGCCCGAACGGCTTCGGGTGGTTGATGCTGACGAAGCCACCGTCGGCCAGCCCGGCGTCCATCGCCCGCTGGATGCCCGCCTCGGTCGGCTCCCGGAAGTCGTACCAGGCGTCCGTGCCCCAGACGTTGAAGTGCCCGGCATAGGTCGTCACCTCGACCCCCGGCACCAGCACCGGCCAGCCATCCCCCTCGGGCACCAGCCCGACCGGCGATTGCGCCCGGTTGTGGTCGGTGATGCCGTAGAAATCGAGCCCTTCCTCCGCCGCCGCGACCGCAAGCGCGGCGGGCGTGCTGCCGCCGTCCGAATAGATCGTGTGGTTGTGCAGGTCGCCGCGGTACCAGCCCGGCTCGGCCGCCGGCGGCACCTTCGCCCGCACCAACCGTCCATTCGGCTGCGGTTGCGACGGTGCCGGGATGCCGGGGTTGAAGCGAACCTCGACCCGGTACTCCAGCCCGTTCGGCCCGACCTTGTACGCCCCCAGCAGCACGTTCCACTCGCCGCGCCCCGGCGCGCCGGCGCGATAAGGCGGCGTCGACCAGTCACGGCCAATCGTCAGGTCGAGCTTGTTGCTGCCGCTCCAGCCGCGGAAGCCCGGCCCGCCGGCGGCCGTGCCGCGCTGGTCGAAGAGCCCGACGTCGAGCGTGTTGCCGCCGAAGTGCAGCGGGTTGGAATCGATCTGGTCGTTGTAGGTGATGTGCAGGTGAAGCTGGTCGACGCCCTCCGGCACGGTGAACGGAACATGACGGAACGTTTGCTGCTCATCCGGCTCGAACCGGCCCGCGAGTTCCAGATCGGGCTGTTGCCTTGCCACGCGGCGCATCTCCCTGTTGCTCGGCGTCTGTCGGGGATGACGCCTGTTCGTTCCCGGACGCGAAACGCGCCGTCCTTCGACCCAACCCGGCAAGCTTACCGCCAACCCCGGTGAGGGGAAACGCCCCCTTGTCCCGCCCGGGTGGCGCCACTAGACTGCCGCCATATCTCGGGACTCACGACATCGAACAGGGCCGGACGTCGCCGGTGACAGGCGTCAGTCAACATCTTTCGCGATCAGGCGGCCAACGTCGCCTCGTTCCACGAGGGTCCGCCCGAGGTGACGGAAGGCGTGATCAAGGTCCGGGCCGGCGCTACAACTGGGACACCCGTCGCCTGATTGCGTCTCCCGGCCCAAACGCTTGACACGTCTTTCCCAGGGACTTATACCGACGATCACAGGTTAGGGACCGATTGGCGGTCGACGACAACCCAATACCGATCCGGCGACGAGCCAGATAGCCGGCGCCGGCGGAAGAGAGGTGAAACCGTGGGATCGACGCGACTTGACCGGCGTTCGTTTATCCGGCGAACCGCGGCCGGCGCGGCCGTGGCCGCCTCGGCGCCGGCGTTCCTCCGCGCCACATCCGCCCTCGCCGCGGATACGACGACCCTCGAGTTCTGGACCCCGGCGAACGACCCGGTCGGCAAGGACATCATCACCAAGCTGGCCAACGAGTACAACGACACCCAGGGCAAGACGGACGGCATCCACGTCAACACCCGGATCAAGCCGACGCCGCCCAACACCGACGACTACGTCCAGTACACCACCGCGATGACCTCCTCCGCTTCGCCGGACGTCGTCATGGCCTACACCTACGAGCCGATCTCCTCCTGGGCGGCCAATGGCTTCATCAAGTCACTCGACGACATCGCCAAACAGGTCGGCGTCAAGGAGGCGGACTACTTCCCGATCACCTGGTCGATGATGAACTTCAACGGGCACTTCTGGGCATTTCTCCAGGAGTTCGACTTCAATCGCTTTTGGTGGAACACGGACATCCACAAGGGTGCTCCGCCCAAGACGTTCGACGATCTCGACACCCTCGCCAAGGAGTACACCAAGCTGGAGGGCGGCAAGCTCACCCAGGCCGGCATCATTCCCTGGATCTCCAGCACCCTCGACTGGAACGCGGCCTGGGGCGGCAGCTTCTATGACTTCCAGAACGAGAAGTGGACGATCAACACGCCGGCCAATGCGAAGTTCCTCCAGTGGTACCTCAAGTACGTCGACATGTTCGGGGGCCGCGACAAGGCCGACGCGCTGATCTCCTCGATCCCGGCCAACTACGGTGACATCTTCCAGTACGGCAAGCTGGCCTTCGCCATGGAGGGCGAATATCTGCCGGCCGAGCTGGTCAAGCAGAGTCTGAAGCTCAATTACGACATCGGCGCGATGCCAGTGACCGAAGGCGTGCCGGCCGAGATCGCCGTCGTCGGCGGCGGCAATCCCTTCGTGCTGCCGACGAAAGCGAAACACCCGGAGCAGGCGATCAAGTTCATCCAGTACATGACCTCCGCCAAGGGCGTCAACGCCTGGTGCATCCCGAACTCCAACATCCCGCCCGTCAAGGCCGCCGCCACCGATCCGGCATTCCTCAAGGCGCTACCGAAGATGAAGCCGTGGATCGACGCGCTTAACGCCAACCACGTCCTGCCGCCGTTCCCCTCGCCGATCACGCCGTACTTCATGACCAACCTGGGGACCACAGTCGACGAGGTGACGTACAAGAAGAAGACACCGGAGCAGGCCCTGGCCGACCTCGAGAAGGGCGTGACCGACCAGGTGACCAAGTTCAAGCAGTCCCACCCGGACTGGAAGGGTGAGTAGCGCGCGTCCGGTGGTGGCCGGGGCCGCCCACCCCCCCCCCGCCCCAACCCGGGACCCAAAACGGAGGGGGAAAAATGGGCGCGACGCGGCCCCCCGCCCAGTGAACCAGCCCCCCGCGCCCCGGGCCCGGCGGGGCCGGCGGGGG
>JAICKJ010000157.1 GCA_025928015.1 Thermomicrobiales bacterium | reverse complement strand
GAAGAGGGCCAGATCGTCCTTCTTCATGATCTTGAAATAGGCCGAGACGCCGATCGAGGCCAGCGCCATCCAGTACCAGGCTTCCTCCGGAATCGAGTCGGTGACGCGGAAGACCTGTTGTTGTGCTTCTTGCGGTGCCTTTGCCATGTTCTTGCTCCCTCTTCCGATGATTTGGATTGTCGCGGCGTGACCTAGCCGCGCATCGTGACCTGACTCGTCTCGTGGGTGCTCTCATCCGCCCCACCAAGCAACCTTGTGAGACAGGCGATCTGGTAGAGCCCGGAGAGGGCGACGAGGATGTAGATGATGCGGGAGAGCGGATTGACCTCGCCGAAGTCCTTGCCGACGATGGCGGCGACGAGGTCGAACTTGAACAGCCCGACGAGGCCCCAATTCAGGGCGCCGATGATGACGAGCGCGAGCGTGACCGCATCCAGCGATCTTCGCATGGTTCCATGCCCCTTCTCGAATACGTCCACCGGCAAACCGAAGTTGAACTGCAACTTCAAGTTGTGGCGCCCGCAGTATGTACCTAACTCGCCATGTTGGCAGGGTACAATTCCGCTTTGGCACGCGATAGCCGGCGTCAGGTCCGACGGCGATTCGCCAGACCTGCGGTCGATTCCCGGTGGCCCCCATGATCGCCGGCCGGTTCGATCCAGTGGGACCGGGATGCCCATCCACGCAAGACCCACGCCACGTTCCATCGGTCAGGCCGTCGCCGAACTCCGGCGGACGTTTCCGGATGTCTCGAGCTCGTCCCTGCGCTTTCTCGAACGGGAGGGGCTGATCCATCCTCTGCGCACTCCGGGGGGACACCGCCTCTTTCACGCCGGTGATATCGCGCGTGTCCGCCGGATCAAGGAGTGGCAGGAGCGGCGCCTCTCCCTCACCGAGATTCGCGATCGGTTGGAAACGGCGGACACTCTCTCCGCCCCGGCACTCAATCAGCGGTTTCTCGACTCCGCCATACGCGGTGACCGCGGCGAGGCGGCGCGCTCCATGCTTACCGCGGATGATCTCGGACTGCCGTTGGAGGAGAGCTTCGGCAATGTGTTGGCGCCCGCGCTTGTCGACGTGGGCGAGCGGTGGGCGGACGGCACCTTGCAGGTCGGTCAGGAACATGAGATCTCGGCACTGGCCGCCGACCTGGTTGCCGAGCTCACGTTCCGTCACGCGCGATCCACCCCAGGCCACCCGGGCGTCGTCGCAGCATGCGTTGAGCATGAGCGCCACGATATTGGCTTGCGGATCATTGCCGGTTTGCTGCGTGCCCGTGGCCTGCACCTGCATTTTCTTGGCGCCGATGTGACATCGGCGATCCTGGTCGAAACGATCCAGTTGCGTCGGCCCGCCATCGTGCTGCTTTCGGCCACGCTGCCGCCGCACGTCGAAGAGCTTGTCGAGACGATCAGCGTCGTGCGCGCTGTGAAGGACCGACAGCGCATCATCGCCGGCGGACAGGCGTGCCAGGGGAGTGCGGCGACGGTTCGCGCGGCTGGCGCCGAGGTGCCAGAGGCAGTAAATCTCGTCGAGCTCATTGACCACATCGTCGCGCTCGCCGAGATGGACGACCGCCGTGAGCCGGCTGAAGGATAGTGGACGCGCCGGTTGAAAAATGGGGTGGCGGTCGCCACAACCGCCGGATCATGCCAGGGTGATGATTGCCCGGCAGGGAGCGCCGCAGGCGCCGACCAGCTTCAGCGGCAGCACGGTCAGGTGATGGCGGCCGTTGGGGATGGCGGCCATGCCGTAGAGGGGGGCGAGAATCAGGCGGTCGGCCTCCAGCAGCGGCCGGTTGACGCCCTGGGCGTGTGCCGGATCGGGATCGTCGAAGCAGGGGAAGTCGCCCCCGACGATCGCCGCGCCGCGCTCGACCAGCCACTCCATCGTCTCCCGCGCGAAGTGCGGACTCTGCATCACGAAGGTCTCCGCGTCGAACCAGTGCCGGTCCCAGCCGGTCGCGATCAGCGCGGCGTCGCCCGGCCGCAGGTCGGCGTCGATCTCCCACAGGTCGTCGACGGTGATGTGCTCGTCCGGTCCTTTCGGCACCTGGGCGACGACCGCGGTGACCAAGAGCTGGTCGGGCGGCACCTCGTCGATCGAGCGGCGGTTGGGGAAATAGTGCTTCGCCGTTTCGAGGTAGGTCCCGGTCAGGGTCGCGAGCGCCAGCGCATCGGCCGCGGAACCATCGGCGGCGATCGTCTGGAACGGCGCCCGCGCAAAAACCGGCGCATTCGGGATGATCGGCCGATAGGACCACATCCCCTCGGCCAGCGGGCCGGTAATGTCGATGTGGCGAACCTCATGGTCAGTCATCACTCGCCCTTTCGGTGTGTTCGGCCGGCCATCCATGACTGGATTATCTGTAATAAACGTTATATTGTCCCATGGCGCGATGCTCTAGGATAGCGACCATATACTATCCAGCTCGGCGCGCCGCCGCGACTGGCCGTCGCGATCGACGTGGGGCCCGATTGACCCGACGCACCGCTCAGGCGTACAGAACAGGGGATGGGTGCCGCCATGGCCAGGCAATCCGGGTCCGGACCGGGCCGCCCGCTGTCGCGCCGGCAATTGCTGGCGGCCCTCGGCGGCGCGACGGTGACGGTGGGAGGGTTGGGGGCAGTCTCGCTCCCGACTGCGCACGGCGCGCAGATCGATGCCTCGCCGCCGGCGGTCAGCGACGCGCCGCCTGCGGATTCCATCCTGCCGACCATCGCTGACAAGGCCGCCGAGCTGTTATATGACCCGGCGCGCATCTTCCGCTACGTTGCCGACACCGTCCATTACGAGCCGTACAGTGGGGTCCTGCGTGGCGCCAAAGGGACGCTCTGGGCCCAGGCGGGCAACGCGGCCGACAAGGCGCTGCTGCTCGCTGCCCTCTTCGACGAGGCGCTCGTCACGTACCGGTTCACCGTCGGGTCGCTCGACGATACGACCGCGAACAAGCTGAGCGGGAGCCTCCCGGGCCAGTCCGCGGCCGATGCCGAGACGCGCCTCGCGCAGGTGCTCTTCGCCACTAACGGCCGAACGAGCGACACGAAGCCATCCGCTGCGCAACGGCAGCAGTTCGAGGCGTTGCCGGCGCAGGGGCGGTCGATCCTCGACCGGGGCCGCACGGAGGTGACATTTCACGCCTCGCTGATCCAGCACGCCTTGACCGAGCATGGCGTCAGCCTGCCGGCCGCGGCCGGCGGCATTCCGGCGCTGGAGCGGACGCACCACGTCTGGCTGCAGGTGGCCGACGGTCCTGCTTGGGTCGACTACGATCCGACGCTCGCCGGTTCCGCCGTCGGAACGGCGCTCACCGCGGCGCGCCAGACGCTCGATCAGCTTCCCCCGGAGATGCAGCACCGTCTGACCGTCCGGATCGACGCCGAGGTCGTGACCGGCGGCGTGCCGGCGCGGACCACGCTGGCGACGCAGGAGGCGAGAGCCGCCGACCTCGTGGGCGTGCCGGTCACGATCCTCAATGCCCGACCGGAGTCGTTCAAGGCGCTGGGCGTCACGATCAGCGGGCTCCTGGAAGGCACGCGGCAATACATCCCCTACGTGGTCATCGGGGAGACGGCGCTGCCCGGCACGATGTTTGGTTTCCACACCGACACCGGCGGCAACGCGGCGCTGAGCGGCGCGAGCGGCGGGCTCGAAGGGGAGACGACGGCGGAATGGCTGGTCATCGACGTCACGTCGCCCGATGGCACGACGCGGACAATCGAGCGCGCGATCTTCGATCGCGTCGGCTATGCGCGGCGCGCGAGCGAGCAGTCGGTTGACATGGCCAAGCTGCCGCCGGTGACGCTGGCGGCCGACCCGGCGACCGGGAGCGAGGACTACCTGCCGGCGCGGACCATGATGGCCCTGAGCATCGCCAGCGGCGGCACACCGCTGGCAGCCTTCGAGTCCGGCCAGTCCATGGCGGACGCGATGGTCGCGCTCGGCGTTGCCCCGCTTGGCTGGCAGGTCTTGCGCGATATCCTCGCGGTCGACGCCCGCGACGTCGCCGGCCAGCGCTTCATCCTCGACGCGCCCAACATTGTCGCGTTCGTCATCGAGCCAGCACAGGCGGGAACCGCCGCGACCGTCCGGCTCTCGCTGGACATTCTCCATCGCTCGCTTATGGCGGCTCACCCGGGCACCAGCGCCGGGATCGATCCGCGCATCGTGGCCGGCGTCCTGGCGGCGGTCGCCGAGCGGATGACCGTGACGGGAGCCGGAACAGGCCCGTCCGCGGCGACGCCTCCGGCGAGTAGCGCGCCCCCGATGCTCCCCAATGTCCTCGATCTCTTCGAAGCGGCGGATCGGCAACGCATCCCTATCGTCCTCACGTCATCCGCGGCGCCGGCCGATCTGGCGGCGGGCGGCCACGGGGCCGAGGCCGTCGCCAGAATCAAGGCCGCGGTCGCCACCGGCGCTCTGGTCGTCGTCCCGGAGCGCGCGATTGCCGTCAACGGCGCATCCTACACGGGCTGGTGGCAGATTGATCCGGCCACCGGTGCCACAATCGATGTCTTCCAGAATGGCCGCGGGCCGGAGATGACGGAAGAAGCTGTCGTCGATGAGGCGGAAATCCAGAATGGCGAGGTCTGGCGGCGTTTGGGCTGCCAGATGATCGCCTTCGCGGCCGCGCAGGTCCTGCTGGCGTTCTTCGGGACCTATTGGGTGACGGGTAGCGGCAAGGGCGGCGGCGTCGCGGCGGCCGCGTTGGGTCTGGGCAAGGCGGCTGATATCTACAAGCAGGAAACGAGTCCGAATACCAAAGGCTCCGATCTCTGCCGATCCGTGGGCTAGCGGCGCGCTGCGCATAATCCGTCGTGGGAGTAGACAGGACGATGGCCAGGCAGCGCCGCCCTTTGGCGGGCCGCATCCGGATCCGGGGCGCCCGCCCGTGGGCGTGCCACCGCGTGGCGTGGCTGCTCGCCGCCGTCACGGTCTGTCTCCTGACCGTCATGCCGGTGCTGCCGCTTGCGGCGCAGCCCGCTTCGCCGGCGCCGGCCGGCTGCGTCGCCGAACACGAGCCCAACGACAATCCGGGACAGGAACAGGATTTGGGCAATGGCGCGGTCTGTGTGGACGCCGCCAAGCCGGTCGCCTCGCAGGACCTCTACACCTGGACGGTCACACCGGATGACACGCGCACGCGCTGGTCGCTTGACCTGACGGGCGTGCCGGGGCAGGCGACCAAGCTCGAGGTCTACCACGTCGAGAAGGACCCCGCGGGCACCGTCACCAAGGCCGACAAGCTGCTCGCCGCAACGAGCGCGCCGGGCCAGCCCGTCGGGTTCGACGATCTCCTCTTCCCGGCCGGCACCTACACCATCGCCTACGCCGCCAGTGGGCCAGGACCGTACCGCCTGACCATTCACGCGGGAACGGCGGTCCGGCCGGTCATGGAGCGGGAACCGAACAACGACGCCTCCACCGCCCAGACCGTGGCGGGTGCATTCACGGTCAGTGGCGACCGCTCCGGTGACGCGGATGTCTTCGCCTGGACGCTCGATACCGGCACCGCCGCGAAACGGTGGACGCTACGCCTGCAGGGGCCGATCACGACCGCGCCGGAGGTGCGCATCAGCCGGGAGGACGGCACACAGATCGGCGACTACACGGCGGGATCAGATGGCGTGATCGATTTGCCGGATGTCGGTCTGCCTGCCGGCACCTACCAGCTGACCGTTGTCCCATCGTCCGATCCTTCCGCGCCCTATCTGCTGATCGCCGGCCCGGAGCCGGGACCAGGTCCGAGCGATCTGGAGCCGAACGACAGCCAGCAAACCGCCACCGCGATCACGCTTACCGGCGATGCGACCCTTGTCCGCGGCCGCCTGGCGACGCTTGCCAGCGCTTCGGACACCGACGTCTACACATTGCCGATTGACGACCATCTGGCGAACCGGCAGGTCTACCTCAAGCTCTTCTGGCGGGGCGGGCACGAGCGCAAGCTGTGCCTGCTCGACCCGGCGGGCAACGAGCTTCAGTGCCAGACGGCCACGACGGGCATCGCCTTCAACGCGCTGGTGCTGCCGAAAGGCACCTATGCGGTTTCGATCAAGGGAGATGCCGCGCCGGATGATCCCTATCTGTTGCGAGTGGATGTCACCCGCGAGGCCGTCAAGACGTTCGAGGCGGAGCCGAACAACAGCCTGAAGACGGGCAATCCGATCGCCCAGGCGGGCGGCGGCTTCACGATGACCGGCCGGCTCACGCAGGGCGACGAGGACTACTTCAAGGTCACGGTCACGGGCGCGCCGCAGCTCTGGTTGCTGCAAGCGGACGGCCCCGGTGTCGGCGAGCTCGACCTGATGGACATCTCCGACACGGCGCAGATGACGGCCCGCGCCGGCAGTGGACCGGTGGCGGTTTACGACGCGTTCCTGCTGCCCGGCGACCATTGGTTGCGCGTCTCCGGCGACAGGGGCGAGTACACGTTACGGGCGACGCCACTCGGTCCGCCCAATCCCGAAGCGGAGCTGGAGCCGAACAACGATGTCGATCACTCGCAACCGATCCGGCTGCTGGAGACACGCACTGGCCGGCTGGTGACTGCGCAGGATACCGACGTCTACCGCTTCTCGCTCCAGAACGCGGGCTACGCGCGGCTGGAGCTGGCACCGGCGGACGGGGTGATCACGATGGCTCTCGACTGGCAGGCTCAGCCAGTCACGCGGCTGACCTCGACCGGTCCGGGCGCGCCGATCGTCTGGGATGGATGGCTGGAGGCGGGCGACTACGTCATATATTTGGCGGCGACGACGCCAAGCACCAAGCCCTATCGCCTACGGGTCAGCCCACTCGATCCCTTCGTGATCCCGGCCGACCTCGAGCCGAATGGCGATGCGGCCCACGCCCGGCCATTCCCGGCCAACCTGGCGGTGTCGGGGCTGCTCGATCCCCAGATCCAGGGTGGCGACAGTGACAACTACCTCCTCCCGGCGCGCCAGACCGATACCCAGGTGACGATCACGGCGACCGGCAATGCCCCGACGATCGCCCTGACCACCGTCGGCACGCAGACCAGACCGGGCACATCCGTGCCGCTCTCGGCCGGCACGGTCGCCGGCAGTTACTTGGCGACCTTGCCGGCGAATGCGCCGGTCGTGCTCCAGGTCAACGGACAGCCAGGCCCGTATACCGTGCGCATCGCGCCGTCCGGGCGGGCCAATGCGGCCACACCCTTCGTCAGCCAGCCGCCACCGCCGGTGGCGAGCCCGCTCGCGACGCCCGGTGCCAGCCCCCAGGCGTCGCCGGTCGCGGCGGCATCCCAGGGATCGCTCGTGGCGACGCTGCGGCTGGACAACAAACCGGTCGCCGCATTCTGGCAGGACGGGCAGCGCCTGACTGGCACGCTGGACCTGAGGAATACCGGCCCAGCGGCGATCGACGCGACGCTGGATGCCGCGACCGGCGTCTATTCCTGGTCGGTGGCGTTTGGCAAGCCGTCGGTGAGCGTCCCGGCGGGCGGCAACGTGACCGTGCCGGTGACGCTCCTCATCGCGCCGGATGCCTGGGCGAATCAACCGGTGCTGGTGACGGTTCGCGCACGGGGCAATGGAACGCAGGCGACGGCCTCAGCGGTGGTCACTCCGGCGCAGGACGCGGTGCCTTTGGCGCCTGAGCGCGTCGCGCCGTTGCCGCCCGCGTTGCTCGGCGGCCTCGACGTGGCGTGGAGCGGTCTGGGCGCCAGGCCGATCGCGCCGGACGAGCCCGCGACGACCGACCAGGCCAATCTCTACGACCAGCTCACCTATGTCGGCATGGGCTGGCATGCCTCGTTCACCGGCGAGCCGGTCGAGCTGACGGTCCAGTTGGCGGTAGAGGCGCCGGTCGCCGGCATCGTGCTCAATCCACAGGCGAGCGACAACGCGATCTCCGCCCGGCCGAAGAACTTCGAGCTGCAGCTCTCCACGGATGGCCAGCAATTCACGACCGTTCTGACCGGCGAGTTATCTCCGTTGACGATCGAGCAGCCGTTCGTGCTGAAGCAACCCGTCTCGGCCCGCTACGCACGCCTGCGGCTCCTCTCGACCCAGATCCCCAACAGCACGGGGATCGCGCTGGGCGAATGGAAGGTCATCGCGAAGCCGGGCTGGACGCTGCCTGCGGCCAATGGCCAGAGCGGGCTCGATCTCTCGCCGCCGGAGCGTGGCGGGCACGTCGTCTCCATGGCGCCGCAGTTCAGCGACGTCACCGCGTTCCAACTGCTGACGACGGCGGACAGTGTCCGGCAGACGCTGGATGTGCCGCCGGAATCGCCGGTCACCTGGGTGGTCGGCTTCCACAACGACCGGGCGGCGAAGGTCACGTCGCTGGTCTGGGTCGATCCGCCGGGGAGCGATCCGAAGGCGCGGTTCGATCAGGTGCAGGTGGAGATCGCGGTCGACAGCCCGAGCGGGCCGTGGACATCGCTGGGGACGTGGCAGCTCGACCGGAGCGGCGGGGCGCCGACGATGACGCTGCCGAAGGCGCAATGGGCGCGCTTCGTCCGCTTCACGGGGATCTCCGGCAAGGCGCCGAACGGGGACACAACGGTTACCTGGGAGTTCCCGGAGACGGTCCGGATCTTCGAGGTGTCGCCGGAGGGCAGTTACCGGTCCGTCCTGGGCGAGTGGGGCAACGCCCGGCAGGACGCAATCTACGAGACACTGGTGCCGCCGGCGCCGATCATGCTCGATCCTGACGCCGGCAACACCCAGCAGGCCGCCACGGCGCTGCCGCTCGGCAAGACGGTGACGGACAGCGCCGCCGCCGGTCGTGACATCGACTGGTTTCGGATCGATATCCCGAACGGCGATGACCTGCTGCGCTTCACGCTGCAAGGTCATCCGACAATCGAGATCGCAGCGACGCTGATCGACGCCAGCGGGAAGACGATCCCGGTCAAGACCGAAGGCGCCGCCGCGACCGAGGCACGGTACTCGGCGCCGGTGCGGGGCGGCGCCACGTATTACCTGCGGATCGAGGAGCCGCCATCGTCGGTCGTCTTCGCGTTCGACACCAGCGGCAGCATCGGGCCGTACGTGACGACGGTCTACCAGGGCCTCTATCAGTACGCTGGTGACGTACAGCCGGGCCAGGAATTCGTCAACATCTTGCCATTCGGCGCCAGGCTGCTGCTGAAGCAGTGGAGCGACCAGCCCTATGAGCTGCAGTCCGCTATCACCAACTACCCGCGGACGGAGTCATCGAGCGATTCGGAAGGGTCGCTCCTGCAATCCATGGACGGATTTGCGTCGCGGCCGGGTGCCAAGGCGGTGGTGCTGATCACCGATGGCGAGACCTTCGCCACACCGGACGAGATGCAGAAGATCTGGCCGGCGCTCGACAGCGTGCGGCCACAGGTCTTCTCGATCCAGGTCGCCGGGCAGGTTGCCCACGCGCAGGATTTGATGCAGGACTGGGCCGCGATCAAGGATGGCCAGTACGTCTACGTCGCGGATCAGGGGCAGATGGATGTGGCGTTCGCGCGGGCCACGACGGTGTTCCGGCGTCCAACGCTCTACTCCTTGACTGCTGAAGCAACGACGGCGCCACCGACACCGACCCCGTCCCCCACGAATACGCCCATGCCAACTGCCACGCCATCACCGACCGCGACACCGACACCCACTCCAGCGCCGTCGCCGACGCCATATCCAACGCCGTCGCCAACTCCGGCGGTGCCGGCGTCGCCCGGCGCGATCAAAGTTGAGGCGCCGCCACCATCGGCGCCGCCGCTCGGCGTGCCCCAGGACGTCAGTGTGGCGATCATCCTCGATACGTCCGGGAGCATGCTGCAGGG
>JAICKJ010000340.1 GCA_025928015.1 Thermomicrobiales bacterium | reverse complement strand
GACGAACAGGTCCTCGGGGCCGTGATGGGCGATCTCCCCGATCTCCTCCAGGTCCTTGGTCACCCGGGCAACGAGATGCCCCGTCTTCTGATCGTCGTAGAAGCGGAACGAGAGCTTCTGCAAATGGTCGAAGCTGCGTCGGCGGAGCTCGGTCTCGATGTTGATGCCGAGCATGTGACCCCAATAGGTGACGACGATCATGAGACCGGCATTCGCCAGGTAAAGGAGCAGAAGCGCGATGGCGGCAAAAAGGATCAGCCCCCAATCGTTACCCGGCAACAACCGGTCGATGAAGAGGCCGACGGCAATGGGGAATGCCAGCTCCAGCAATCCGGAGACGACGGCGCTGGAGAAATCGAGCACGAAGAGCCGCCGATGCGGCCGGTAGTAGGCGAAGAACTCCCTGATCGTGCGACGTGTTTCCGGTGCGATGATCGCGCTCATGCGACTCCCTGGACGCATTACTCCCACGTGATGAGCAGCCGTTCGAGCGCACTGACGAGCGCGTAGCCCGCCATCGCGACTAGCGCCATGGTGATCGACGCGGCGAAGACCATCGGCGCATTGTAGAGCGTGCGCCCGTAGTTCATCAGGTAACCGAGGCCGGCGCTGGCGGCGACGAACTCGCCCACGACCGCGCCGGTGATCGCCAGGGTCAGCCCCATCCGCACCCCGGCCAGCAATGGCCGCAACGCAAGCGGGATCTCGATGTACCACAACGTCTGCCAGGGACCCGCGCCCATGGTCCACGAGGCTTCGATCAGGTCGCGGTCGACCGAGCGTAGACCGCTCTCGGTGTTCACGAGGATCGGAAAAAAGACGATCAATGCGCAGATGATCGTCTTTGGCAGCAAGCCGAAGCCGAACCAGACGACCAGCAGCGGCGCAAAGGCGATGATCGGCATCGCCTGGCTGGCGGCGACGAAGGGCGAAACCAGGCCGCTCAGCATGCGAGTTCGCGCCAGCGCCATGCCAAGGCCGACGCCAACGGCAAACGCGACGGCGAAGCCGGAGAGCGCTTCGGCCAACGTCGTCTTGAGATCGCGCTGCATGACGCCGTTACCCCACAGTCGCCACCACTCATGCCAGACTGCGGACGGCGACGGCAGCATGTAGTCCGGCACGACGTTGCCTCGTCGCAGGAGATGCCAGGTGAGCAGGCCCCCGGCCAGCGCGATGAGCCAGAGCAGCCAGTGGGGCAGGGCGAGCCGGTCGCGTCGCGGCGCGACCGGCGTGGGCATTTCGCCAGCGAGGCTAAGCGGTGATGTTCGCGGCCTCCGCGAACTGATTGGTGAAGAGCTGGGATGGATCAAGCGTCGATTTCAGCATTTCTATGTCGTGGAGCAGACCAACGGTCGTCTGCCAGGCCTCCGGGTTTGACCATCCGAGCGGATGGCCCGCAGGCGCCTGCTCGAACTTCAACGTCGCGTCCAGCACGGCGCGCTGGATTTGCTCCTGACTTTTGTCGCCCTTGACCTCGGGCAATCGCTCAAGCGTCGCCGCGAAGGCCGCGTCCGGATCGGCGAGCGTCTCCATCAGCCCGCGCAACGTGGCCGTCACAATCGCCTGGATGCTCACGGGGTCGTTCGCAACCCGCTCGCTCGCCGTCGCCAGCCCGGTCGAGACCAGGTTGACATGGTCAGCCACCGGCAGGACATCGACCGCCATGCCCATCGCCTTGACCTGGGCTGGCTCGTTCGTAATGTACGTCATCGCGACGTCGACGCGTCTTTGCCGGAGCGCTTCGACCTCGGTGAAGCCGATGGTGATGACGTCGACGTCATCCAGCGTCAACGACCCGGCGTGGAGCAGCGCCAGCAATCCGATGTAGGTCGAGCCGTTGAGCTGCGAGACGCCGATCTTCTTGCCCTTCAGGTCGGCCGGCGTCTTGAGCATCGTCCCCTGGTCGGGAATCGAGATCGCGCCGACCGGATAGCGCTGGAACTGCGCCATGACATAGGTCACCGGAATTCCTGCACCGCGCGCCAGCGTGAGCGAATCGCCGCCAGTGATGAGGAAGTCGATCTTGCCGTTGCCGAGCTGCTCCATCAGGTCCGGCGACGAGCCGTCCTGCAGCGTTACCTCGAGCCCAGCTTCCGTGAAATAGCCGCGATCCGTCGCGAGGTAATAGGGCGCGAACTGTACGTTCGGCATGAAGCCGGTCGCGATCGTTACCTTGCCGGCCGCGACCGGGCTCGCGGCCGGCGAGGCGACGGCTGGCGTCGCCGTCTGTTGCGCCGCGCGAGCGATCATGGCGCTCGATCCAAAGCCTCCGATGACCGACGCGCCCAGGGCGAACCGCGCAACGCTGCGCCGCGTGTACGTCCGGGACATCCGCTCATTCGGTCGGTGCATCAACGATCCTTCCTTACCACTACCGCGATCGGCAGCCCATGAGGCTGCCGGCAAACTCGCGCCATCTTGCCCGCGTCGATTGAAAATGGCAACCAGGCCAGGCTGCATTGTTGTGCCAAGGCGGACAGGCCAACTTTGCTAGACTCCCTGCGGAGGATCGACGTTGACCGCCAATCAGCGGGACCAACTCTGAGGAGTCAAGAATGCCAGATCATTACCGGAACTACATCAACGGGAAGTGGGTTGACGCCCGTAGCGGCGAGACGTTCGAGCGGAAGAATCCCGCCAACGGCGAGCTGGTCGGCGTCTTCACGAAGAGCGGGCCGGCGGACGTGCAGGACGCCGTCGCGGCGGCCAGGAGTGCCTTCAAGCACTGGCGGCTCTACCCGGCGCCCAAGCGCGGCGAAATCCTCTTCCGCGCCGCGCAGCTTCTCGCCGATCGCAAGGAGCAGCTCGCCCGCGAGATGACCCGGGAGATGGGCAAGGTCCTGAGCGAGGCGCGCGGGGACGTGCAGGAAGCGATCGACATGACCTTCTACATGGCCGGCGAGGGCCGGCGCATGTTCGGTCAGACGGTCCCCTCCGAGCTGCGGAACAAGTTCAACATGTCGGTGCGAAAGCCGCTCGGTGTCTGCGGCCTGATCACCCCGTGGAACTTCCCGATGGCGATCCCATCGTGGAAGATGATGCCCGCGCTCATCGCCGGCAACTCGATCGTGTTCAAGCCAGCCACCTTCACGCCGCTCCTGGCCATCCGCCTCGTCGAGATCCTCGAAGAGGCTGGCCTCCCGGGCGGCGTGGTCAACATCGTCCTCGGCTCCGGCAAGGACGTCGGCGATCCGATCCTGCAGCATCCCGACGTGCCAGTCATCTCCTTCACCGGCTCGACCGAGACCGGCACGGCGGTCGCGGCCGAGGCAGCGCGGCTCAACAAGCGCGTGACGCTGGAGATGGGCGGCAAGAATGCCGTCATCGTCATGGACGACGCCGACATCGCACTGGCGGCCGACGGCATCCTCTGGAGCGCCTTCGGCACCTCCGGCCAGCGCTGCACCGCGGCCAGCCGCGTCATTGTCCATCGCGACGTGCAGGCGAAGCTGCGCGACGTGCTGGTGGAGCGTGCCGGCGGCATGCGGCT
>JAICKJ010000066.1 GCA_025928015.1 Thermomicrobiales bacterium | reverse complement strand
GGCGTCCGCCTGATGATCGGCCACGTCGTCCGCTTCTTCGACGAGTACGCGGAGATCAAGCAAATCCTCGACGCCGGCACCATCGGCCAGGTCGGCATGGTCCGCGCCTCCCGCCTCAACACGCCGGTGATGGGCGCGCCAGGACGCGAGTGGTTCGCCGATCTGGAGAAGAACGGCGGCGTCATCATCGACCTCACGATCCACGAGTTCGACACGCTGCGCTGGTACTTCGGCGAGGTCGAGCGGCTCTACGCCCACGGTCTCTCCTACACGCCCTATCAGAAACAGCGCGACTACTGCATGGTCTCGCTCCGGTTCGAGAACGGCGTCACCGCCCTCTGCGAATCATCCTGGGCCCACTCCAACTTCCGCACCGCCATCGAGATCTCCGGCCAGTACGGCATCATCAAGCGCTCGAGTGAAGGGTCATCGACCCTCCAGATCGAATCGACCGCCAATGGCGAGGGCCCGGCGGCGCAGGCGCTGGCCGGCGCGCTCGGCTCCTCCGCCCCGCTCTACGACCTGCCCAAGCGGATCTGGCTACAACCGCTGCCGCTCTCCCCGTACCAGCGCGAGAAGCGGCACTTCATCGACTGCCTGCGCAGCGGCGAGCCGTTCCTGACCCCCGGCGAGGAGGGCAAGAAGGCGCTGGCGCTGGCGCTGGCCGCGCTCGCATCGATGCGCGACGGCACGACGATCCACTTCGCCGGCGGTGTCGCCGAGGGCGCCGCCAAGGGCGCGGAGGTCCAGGCATGAGCGCGGGAGCGAGGACGGACACGGTGACAGGAAAGACGATCGACGGACCGGTGGGGATCGGCATCCTCAGCTTCGCCCACGGCCACGCCAACGGCTACGCCGCGGTGGTCAACGCCCACCCGTATGCGACGCTGGTAGCCATCGCCGACGAGGATGCCGAGCGCGGCCAGGCGGCCGCCGAGCAGTTCGGTGGCGACTACGTGGCCGATTACCACGACGTGCTGGCGCGGGACGACATCGACGCGGTGATCATCTGTTCCGAGAACAGCCGCCACCGGGAGATGCCGGTCGCCGCCGCCGAGGCCGGCAAGCACGTTCTCTGCGAGAAGCCGCTGGCCACGAGCCGCGCCGACGGCCTGGCGATGATCGCGGCGTGCCAGAAACACAACGTCAAGCTGCAGACCGCGTTCCCGGTCCGCTTCAGCGCCCCGACGATCGCGCTGCGCGATGCGGTCGTCGCCGGCGTCGTCGGCACACCGCTCGCCGTCGCCGCCCGCAACCCCGGCACCTACCCCGGCGGCTGGTTCGGCGACCCGACCCTCGCCGGCGGCGGCGCGGTGATCGACCACACGGTCCACGTCGCCGACGTCCTGCGCTGGATCTTCGGCGCCGAGTTCACGACCGTCTACGCCGAGGTCAGCACCCGCACGCACGACATCCCGGTCGACGACACCGGCCTGCTGATGCTGACGATGAGCAACGGCCTGCGCGTCAGCCTCGACACGAGCTGGTCGCGGCCGGACAACTACCCGATCTGGGGCGGGGTCACCATCGACGTCGTCGGTGACCAGGGCGTCGTCTCGCTCGACGCCTTCAATAACAACGTCCGCGTCGTCGAGTCACGCGGGCCGTCCAACAAGCTCATCCCGGCCGTTATCAGCGGCGACCCCGAGATGGTCTCCGCCTTCATTGACGCGGTGAAGCACGACACGCCCGTGCCGGTGACCGGCGAGGATGGGTTGAAGGCGCTCGAAGTCGCCCTCTGCGCCTACGAATCGGCCCGGCGCGGCGCGCCCGTGCCCTGCCCGGGCGCGCTGATGGACAAGGAAGGTGCGTCATGACCGACACGACCGACAAGGCCACCCGCATCGAGCAGGCCGGCCTCGTCTTCCTGCCACAGCCCTGGCAAATCTCGATCTACGAGGACCAGCCGCCCTTCACCCTCGACAGCGACACCCGGATCCAGATCGGCCCGGACGCCGGCGAGGAGACGCTGCACGCCGCCGAGACGCTCCAGCGCGCGGTCAACGAGGTGACCGGGCTGCCGCTGCCGATCAGCCGCGCGGGCGGCCGCCTGACCGGGAACGTCATCTCGCTCATCCTGCTCGGCCGGGATGACGCCGCCTTCAGCGACGAGTCGTTCGGCTTCCGCATCCCGCCCGGGCTCCCAGCGCAGTACTACGGCCTGCGCGTGCTCGAAGGCGCCTGCGGCATCGCCGCCGGCGACGAAGCCGGTCTCTTCTACGGCGCGCAGACACTGATTCAGCTCGTTCAGCAGTGCGGCCGCGCGCTCACCGCGCTGCGCGTCCTCGACCGGCCGGCGCTGGCCAATCGCGGCGTGATGCTCGACGTCTCGCGCATGAAGGTCCTCACGCCCGAGACGCTGGCGCAGACGGCCGAGATGTTCGCCCACTTCAAGTACAACCAGATCCAGCTCTACACGGAGCACACCTATCGCTTCGAGCGCCACCCGACCTATGGGCTCGATTCCGGCGCCATTACCGCCAACGATGTCCTCATGCTCGACGACGTCTGCCGGCGCAACCACATCGACTTCGTGCCCAACTATCAGGCGCTCGGCCATCAGCGCGAGCTGCTCGAGAACCCGAAGTACGCCCACCTGGCCGAGACCGACTGGCGCTGGTCCTTCGCGACCGACAGCGATGAGACCTTCGCCTTCCTCGATGGCCTCTTCGGCGAGATGCTGCCCAACTTCTCCTCAGATTATGTCAATATAGATGCCGACGAGCCCTGGGACATGGGCCGCGGCGTCTCGAAGGCGATGACGGCCGAGATCGGTAGCGGCCGCGTCTATCTCCACCACATCAAGCGACTTTACGATCTGGTCGTCAAGAAGCACGGCCGCACGATGATGATGTGGGCCGACATGTTCTGGCACTACGGCGACCTGATCGGCGAGTTCCCGGACGACATCGTGCTCCTCGACTGGTGGTACGAGCCGAAGGAGCGCTACGACACCGTCGATGTCCTCGCCGACGCGAAGCGGCGCTTCTACGTCTGCCCCGGCACCGGAAGCTGGATGACGCTCTTCCCGCGGATCGAGCGGTCGATCGCCAACATCCAGGGCTTCGTGCGGGACGGCGTCGCCGCCGGCGCCGAGGGCATGCTGATGACCGACTGGGGCGACAACGGCGCCTTCCAGATGTTCTCGCTCTCGCGCTACGCCTTCCTCTGGGCGGCCGAGTGCGCCTGGTCCGGCGCGGTCACGCCGCTGGACGACTTCGACCGCGCCTTCAGCCGGCTCGTGCTGCGCGACCTCTCCGGCCAGCAGCTCGCCGCGATCCGCAAGCTGGGCACGGTCATCGCGCCTGATACCGGCCACGCGGGCATGCAGCGCTCCTTCGCCACGGTCGCCGCGCTCTGGGGTGACCCGTTGGTGATGGAGGCGACGGAGGTCCTGACGCCGGACGTGACGGCCGCGCTGCGGGAGGCGGCGGACGCCATCTTCCCGTTGCTCGACACCGTCCGCGATCCCGGCTTCCGGCACGATCTCGGCTTCGCCGCCGCCCAGGTTGCCTTCGCCTGCGACCAGGTCGACGCCAACCGCCGGGCGCGCGCCGCGCTTGGCGAGACCGGTGACAAGGCCGCCGGCGCGCTCGCCGATGCCATCGCCACGCTCCAGGCGCTGCAGAACCGGATCCCGGCCATCATGCAGGAGTTCGAGACGCGCTGGCTGGCGCACGCGCGCCACTCGCAGATCGAGGTCAACCTGCAGCGGTACGCCGACGTCTACGACCAGTACAGCCGGGCGATCGCCTGGCTCGAAGGCCAGCGAGACGCCGCGCAGGCCGGCCAGCCGGTCGATGCCGACCTGAGCACCTACGACACCGGCGGCTACCTCGACGTCCACCAGACCTCGCGCGCCGGGCTCGAGCGCCTGATCGACGTCGTCGGCGGGTACGACAACCTGCCGCCCGACATCAAGGGCTGGCTCGCCCGCCCGGAGGACCCGACGACGGTGGAGGCGGCGCAATAGGTGGCGACACCATAGCCGTCATGCTTCGGGGCTTCGCCCACTCAGCATGACGAATCCGCGTCGGCGCAACTGGCATCCGGCGCCCTGCAACGGGCGTGTATACAATTGCACGGCCTGTGACCCGTCGGGTATGCTGAGAGCGTAATCGCGCTACGTTATCCGTGCTGAAGACGACTGATCATGCTCCGTCCTGGCGGCCCGATGGCCCGACTCACGGGTCATCGGCGCACACCAGCGGACGTCAGGGGACCGAACAGGACAATCAGGGCCGCGGGCGGCCCGCCGCATCACCCGTAGTCGCTCGTCCTCGCCCCGTCAGCATGACGCGAGGACCCGCCGAGGAACGAATCCATGGCTGTTGCCGCATCTACAGACAAGGTCGTTATCCACCATCCGGAGCGGCCCGCCATCTGGAAAAGCCTGGCCGGCTTCAGCCAGAACTTCCTTGTCCGCCGTCTCTTCCGTGCCTTCCTCACCATCTTCTTCGTCACCACGCTCATCTTCTTCCTCGTCCGCCTGCTCCCCGGCAGCCCGATCGAGGTCTACATCAATCAGCAGATGACCCAGTACGGGTACTCCTACGACCAGGCCAGCAACCAGGCCCGCGCCCTCTTCGCCATCGACACCAATCAGCCGCTCGTCATCCAGTACTTCAACTATCTCGGCCATCTCGCCCAGGGCGACATGGGCATGTCCATCCAGTCGCCCGGCACCAGCGTTGGCAGCATCATCGCTTCCCGGCTGCCCTGGACGCTCTTCAGCGTCGGTCTCGGCCTCCTCATCGGCTTCGCCGTCGGCGTCGGGCTCGGCATGGTGATGGCCTACAAGCGCGGCACCTGGATCGACAGCGCGCTCACCAGCATCGCCTCACTCACCCACTCGATCCCGAATTACATCCTCGCCCTCCTCGTCATCGTCATTTTCGGGGTCAGATTAGGCTGGATCCCCTTCACCGACATGCGCGGCTCGCTCTCCAGCGGCGTGCATCCCGGCTGGACCTTCCGATTCTTCGCGGATGCCCTCTATCACGCCTCCCTCCCGATCGCCGTCTACGTCCTCACCCAGGTCGGCGGCTGGATGCTGCTGATGAAGAGCAGCACCATCAGCGCGCTGGAGGAGGACTACGTGACGGCCGCCCGGGCGCGCGGCATCTCCGAGTTCCGGGTCGCCGTCCTCTACGTCGGCCGCAATGCGATTCTGCCGCTCTTCACCCAGCTCACCATCGCCATCGGCTTCGTCGTCGGCGGCTCGTTGCTCATCGAGCCGATCTTTGTCTACGAAGGGATCGGCGCCGAGCTCTTCAAGGCGATCCAGGGCCGCGACTACACCTTGTTGCAAGGGATCTTCCTGATGATCACCACCTGCGTCGTGCTGGCCAACCTCGCCGCCGACCTGCTCTACAGCCGGCTTGACCCGCGCATCCGGACGGGAGGCAGCTAGCCATGGCGGAGATGTCTGTCGGACTCGAACCCCAGGTCGGCCAATCCGCCGTCATCGCCGTCGATGAGCGCAAGCGCGCGAGCTGGCTGCGTGCCTTCGTCGCCCGCAACAAGGTCGGCACCTTCTTCTTCATCCTGCTGCTGGCGATCATCATCCTGGCGATCTTCGGTCCCTGGATGATGCCCGGCGATAACCCGACCAACGTCGCCCTCATCCTCTCGCCGCCAGTCTCGGGCCATCCGCTCGGCACCGACTACATGGGCAAGGATGTCCTCTACCAGATCTTCCACGGTGGCCGCAGCCTGCTCCTCGTCGCTTTCCTGGCCGCCCTCCTCTCGACCGTCATCGCCGTTGTCTTCGGCACGCTGGCGGCGATCGTCGGTGGCCGCACCGATGTCGTCATCACGGTCATCACCGACGTCGTCCTGACCGTGCCGCAGATCATCCTGCTCGGCGTCCTCGCCGCCTATGTCACGCTGAACAGCCCGATCCTCCTCGCGGTCATCATCGCCGCAACCTCGTGGACCACGCTGCTACGCGCCATCCGGTCGCAGGTGCTCTCCCTGAAGGAACGCGAGTACGTCGAAGCCGCGCGCATGCTCGACCTCGGCATGGGCCGCATCATGTTCTCGGAAGTCATCCCGAACATGATGACCTACATCATCATCAACTTCGTCATCGCCATGACCGGTGGCATCTTCTCCCAGATCTTCCTCTACTTCCTCGGTCTTGTCCCGCTCTCGGGCGACAATTGGGGCCTCATGATCCAGCAGGCCTATTCCAAGGGCGCGCTCTTCTACAAGGACAGCATGGTCTACATCCTCTCGCCGATCGTGATGATCGTCCTCCTCCAGCTCAGCCTGGTGATGGTCTCGCGGTCGCTCGAAGATATCTTCAACCCCCGCCTGAGGGAGAGCTAATCCGTGGTGCAACAACAACCCGCCACCCAACCCGAGGACTCCACCCGGAACGAGAACGCGCCAGTCATCCTCTCGATCGAGAACATGTCGGTCGAGTACAAGACGCCCTCCGGCTGGATGCAAGCCGTCCGCAACGTCACGATGGATATCCGCGCCGGCGACGCCGTCGCCCTCATCGGCGAGAGCGGCTCCGGCAAGTCGACGCTCGGCTTCGCCTTGCTGCGGATGCTGCCCCGCACCGCCCGCATCTCCAGCGGCACGGCGATCTACCGCGACCGCAACGGCAAGACCTACGACCTGACCGAGATCGATGACAAGACCTTCCGCCGCATGCGCTGGCGGGAGTTCTCGATGGTCTTCCAGGCCGCCCAGAATTCGCTCAACCCCGTGCTCAAGGTCAGCGACACCTTTCTGGAAACCGGCCGCGCCCATGGCATGCGCAGCCGCCACGAGATCCGGCAAAAGGCGCTCAAGCTGCTCCAGATGGTCCAGCTTGATCCGGACCG
This sequence comes from Thermomicrobiales bacterium, assembly GCA_025928015.1. Lineage (GTDB taxonomy): Bacteria > Chloroflexota > Chloroflexia > Thermomicrobiales > UBA6265 > JAICKJ01. The sequence continues at coordinate 9,801 of JAICKJ010000066.1, read as the reverse complement.
TGTCTACAACTCCTTCCCGCACGAGCTCTCCGGCGGCATGCGCCAGCGCGTCTCCATCGCCCTCGCCCTGCTCCTCGACCCACAGCTCATCATTCTTGACGAGCCGACCACCGCGCTCGACATCATCACCCAGCGGGCGATCATCGACGTCGTCAAGAATCTGCGCGACGAGTTCGATTTCACGATGATCTTCATCTCCCACGACCTCTCGCTGGCCGCCGAGCTGGCCGACCGCGTGGCGACGATGTATGCCGGCGAGGTCGTCGAGTACTGCAATGTCCGGGAGACCTTCTACAACCCGCACCACCCGTACACCGTCGGTCTCCTCAACGCCGTGCCACCGATCGCGGGCACCGATTTCACGCCCCTGACCGCGATCCCCGGCGCCACGCCGAACCTGCTGCACATCCCGTCCGGTTGCGCATTCCACCCCCGCTGCCCCTACGCGACCGACATTTGCGTGCAGGAGGACCCGCCGCTCGTCCTGCTGGAAGGCACGCGCAACCACCTGGTGGCCTGCCACCATCACGACGAGGTGACGAAGGACCCGGAGGTCTGGGAAAAGATGGAGGTCACCGCCGAAGCCCAAACCCAGGCGATCGGGTAGCCCCCTCCCCCAATCCTGGGAGAGGGGAGCACGGCGGGGAGCGGGTTGGCGTATGGCAACAACCTTGTAGGGGCCGAGCTCGTTCTCGGCCCGTCGCGGCAGAACGCAAAGTCGCGGTTCGTAGGATGGGCGGGCGCGAAGTGCGCCCCTACATGAATTTGGAATATGGAATGCGGTTGTGCTCATCTGGAACCGGCTCCCCTCTCCCAGGATTGGGGGAGGGGCTGGGGGTGGGGCACAAACCGGAGCGAGGAACGGAACGACATGACCGAGCCGATCATGCGGCTGGAACACCTCCAGCGCGATTTCGACACCAAACGCGGCAAGATCACCGCCGTCCACAACGTCTCGCTCGACATCGCCCCCGGCAGCATCCTCTGCCTCGTCGGCGAGTCCGGCTCCGGCAAGACCACCGTCGCCCGGATGGCCGGCGGCCTGCTCAAGCCGACCTCCGGCGATGTCGTCTTCGAGGGCCACAACATCGCCGGCATGAGCAAGGACGAGTTCAAGGCCTACCGGCAGGCCGTCCAGATCATCCATCAGGACCCCTACGCCTCCCTGAACCCCATCCACACCATCGGCGACACCCTCCGCGCGCCGCTGCTGCACCACAAGATGGTCTCCAGCCGCCGCGCGGCGACCCTCAAGGTGGCAGAGCTGCTGGAGCTGGTCGACCTCGACCCGCCCGAGAACTTCATCACCAAATACCCGCACCAGCTCTCCGGCGGCCAGCGCCAGCGCGTCTCCATCGCCCGCGCCCTCACCCTCAACCCGCGCATGATCATCGCCGACGAGTCCGTCTCCATGGTCGACGTCTCCACCCGCGTCAGCCTCCTCAATACGATGCTGAAGCTGCGGCAGGAGCTGGGCGTCACCTTCCTCTTCATCACCCACGACCTCGCCGTCGTGAAATATTTCGGCTGGGAGGGGAACATCGGCGTCATGTACGTCGGCGAGCTGATCGAGTATGGTCCGACGCCGCAGCTCATCGGCCGCCCGGTCCACCCCTACACCCGCGCCCTCGCCGCCGCCATCCCCGAAGCCGACCCGGACATCACCCGCGGCAAGGAGAAGCTCCAGCTCCGCAGCCTCGATATCCCCAGCCTCGTCAACCTGCCCAAGGGCTGCGTCTTCCACCCCCGCTGCACCTACTTCGAGGAAGGGCTCTGCGACCTCGCCATGCCGCCGCTGGAACACATCGGCGAGGGGCGCGACGTCGCCTGTTTCGTCATGGTGCGCGATCTGAAGGAGGGCAAGGACATCTTCCAGCCGACCGTTCCCGAGCGGAAGAAGGACAAGGAAGGCGCCGCCGCATAGGCGAGATGCTGTGGCCAGGAGCGCGTTGGCACTCGTCAATCCCTTGCCTGTCATTCTGAACGCGGTGAAGAATCTCCCGCTGCAGCGGCCAACGTTGCCAAGACGAATGCTCATGGTTGGCAACAACGGGAGCGATTTCCTTCGTTCCTCAGGGCATGCTTCGGCCTGCGGGCCTCGGAATGACAGGGTAGCCAGTCTTGACGGGCGACCCCACCTGGTCGCCGTCGCCGGATGTATCGTTTCGTGACGAAAGGAGGCACCGCCCCGCCGGAGCATCATTGCCCGTCCCATCGCGGTATTCGCGCACCGCTGCGCGGCCGCGAAAGTTGACGCCGGCCTGCTCCTTGCGTCATGATCCAGAGGTCTAGGAGTCTTGGGTCACGGAAGGTTGTTCGCGGAATCGACGCGGTTGCCCGTCCACGCGATGAACGGTGGCCGGGGCCGTCATGTACAGGAGGACACGGATGTCCGACGAGAAGAGATTCGGCGGGAAAATCTTTGAGCGCAAGCTCTCGCGGCGGCGGCTCGTCCAGGGCAGTACGGGCGCCTTCGCCGCGGCGGTGCTCTCCGGCGCGGCCGTCCCGGCCGGCATGGGCCGTCTGGTCATGGCCCAGAGCGGCAAGAAGGAGATGCATGTCGCCTGGCCGTACTCCGCCCCGCCCAAGGGCCACTGGAACGCCTTCGTCACCGACGCCATCCTCGCCAACATCAATATCTACGGCGACCTGCTCTGGCAGCCGGGCGGTCTCTACTACTGGTCACTCGATCAGTGGATGCCGATCATGGCCACCGAGTGGGGCTTCATGAAGGCTGGCGGCACCATGGCGGCGCCGTCGCCCACCTCCGCCTCGGCCACCCCGGCCGGCGAAGGCGTCACCGGGCTGATCCCCTCGTCCACCAAGAACGCCCCCGCCGACGCCGACACCTTCCAGGTCAAGTACCGCACCGGCGCCAAGTGGGACGATGGGTCGGACTTCACGGCCGACGACGTGCTCACCACCTTCTCCTGCCTGCGGATCATGTCCAACACCGTCTGGCAGTACGTCGACAAGATCGAGAAGGTTGACGACTCCACCGTCAGCTTCCACATGTCCAAGCCGTCCACGGTCGTCGAGCGCTACGTCATCCGCCAGAACATCCAGGCGCATTCGCTCTACGGCGATTGGGCCAAGAAGGCGGATGACCTCTTCGGCTCGGGCAAGACGATCGACGACCCCGAGGGCAAGCAGCTCCTCGACCAGTTCAACAAGTTCCGCCCGACCAAGGTCGTCTCCAGCGGCCCGTTCACGGTCGACCTGAACAGCATCACCAGCGCCAACTACAACTTCAAGAAGAACGACACGGCCTGGAATGCCGACAAGGTCACCTTCGACAGCATGGTCAACTACAACGGCGAGACCGACACCATCTCGGTCGTCGTCCTCGACAAGAAGATCGACTACGCGACCCACGGCTTCGCCCCGGCGACCGAGAAGCAGATGATCTCCGAGGGCATCCGCGTCGTGCGGCCGCCGGTCTACTCCGGCCCCGCCCTCTTCATCAACTACGGCAAGCTGAGCGCCGCCTTCAACGATCCGAAGACCCGCCAGGCGATCGCCATGGCCGTCGACCGGCAGGAGGTCGGCACCGTCGCCCTCGCCGCCTCGGGCATCGCCCAGAAGTACATGACCGGCATGAGCGACAACTTCGTGCCGCTCTGGATGTCCCAGGACGACATCGCCAAGCTGAACCAGTACGAGCACGACCAGGACAAGGCCGCCTCCCTGCTCAAGGAGGCCGGCTGGACCCAGAGCGGAAACAGCTGGAAGACGCCGGACGGCAAGGACGCCGCATGGTCGATGACCTTCCCGGCCGAGTTCGCTGACTGGTCGGCGGCCGGCCAGAACGTCGCCGATCAGCTCACCAAGTTCGGCATCAAGATCGAGCCGCGGGCGGTCACCTTCACCCAGCAGCCGGTCGATGTCGACAAGGGCAACTTCGAGCTGGCGATCCAGGGCTGGGGCAGCTCCTCGAACCCGCACCCGTCCTACTCCTTCATCGCCGACCTCTTCACCCACAACACGCTGGCGATCAACAACGGCGGCAAGGGCATGGCCTACCCGCTGCAGCAGACGCTGGCCAACGGGCAGAAGGTCGATCTCAACGCCCTCGTCGTCGATTCCGCCGTCGGCATGGACATCGACAAGCAGAAGGGTGAGGTGACGGCGATTGCCACCGCCTTCAACGAGCTGCTGCCGATCATCCCGTTCTACGAGCGCTACGGCAATAACGCCGTGCTCGAAGGCGTCCGCGTCCAGCCGTGGCCGGCAGACAGCGACCCGATCTACAAGAACAGCCCCTACGCGGATGGGCTCGTGACGATGCTCATGCTGGAAGGCCGCCTCAAGCCGGTGTAGTCGCACCGTCTGAACGGCAAACGCAGCAACGGACCGGGCCGAACTGGCCCGGTCCGTTGGCATTGAGACAGGCGCCGACGTAACGCGATTACCACCACCGCCCGGCTAAAGGGACCGGGCTAGGACGACAAAGCCCGGTGAACCGGGCTGGGAACGGCGATACGGGTTGTATACGGGTTGTAGGGGCGGACCGGTGTGTCCGCCTGTCTCGCCTCCAATCCCGTTGCCTCCGGCCAATCCCTTACCCGTCATGCTGAGCGCGGTCGAAGCATCTCCCGCCGCAGCGGCGTCCTCGTGCGGGACCACAGCCATTCGCCTCCGCCAATCCCTGCATCGTCATGCTGACCAGCGGGAAGCATCCCCCGGCGGAGCCGGTCCGCGCAGCGGACGTCGCATCCCCGCACCTCTTGACAATCCATATCCCCATCCGTATATTCGGTGCAGGATATACGACCGCGAGGAGGCATCGATGCCCCGGGCCACGACCAGACAACGCCCCATCACCAATCCCCTCGCCCTCGCCGTGCTCGCGCTCCTCTTCGAGCGCCCCATGCACCCCTACGAGATGGCCAGCCTGCTGCGCGAGCGGCAGAAGGACGCCAGCATCAAGCTCAACTACGGCTCCCTCTACACCGTCGTCGATCAGCTCCAGCGGGCCGGTTACATCGTCCCCCAAGAGACCAACCGCGACGGCCGCCGCCCGGAGCGCACCACCTACGCCATCACCGACGCCGGGCTCGCGCGCATGCGCGAGTGGATGCGTGACCTCATCCGCAAGCCCGCGAAGGAATATCCGCAATTCGAGGCCGCGCTCTCCCTGATGGGCGTCCTCCCACCCGACGAAGCCAGCGATCTGCTCGCGGAACGGATCACCCGCCTCGAAGCCCACCTGACCGGCATGCGGGACGTGATGGAGGACGCCGCCGCCGCAGGGATTCCCCGGCTGTTCATGATCGAATCCGAATACGAGCTGGCGATGACCGAGGCGGAGCTCGCCTGGGTCCGCGCGCTTCACGAGGAGATCACCACCGGCTCCCTGCCCAATCTCGACCTCTGGCACGCCTTCCATGAAGAGGGCGCGCGGTACGCATACGATCCGCGGACGGGTTTGACGGATGTGCGCCAGATCAAGCCCGCCACGGCCGACAAGGAGGCACCATGACCTGACAAAAACAGCGGCCCCCGGGTGTGCTGCCACATCACCCGAGGGCCCAGCATCGAAAACGACGGCTCCGCGATGCGAAACCCTGCATTCCCGACGGCTGCACCTCAAGGATAGCAGGTCACGCATCGCGGCCTCGACACACGCTATGTATCAACGAGGACCGCGATGACCACGACCTCCGCGTCGCGGGCGATCGACGCCCGCGACCTGACGAAGACCTACAAAGGCGGCGTCCACGCCCTCAACGGGCTCTCCTTCGCCGTCGCCCCCGGCACCATCTTCGCCTTGCTCGGTCCCAACGGCGCGGGCAAATCGACCACCGTCAAGATCCTGACGACCCTCTCCCAACCGACGAGCGGCACCGCGACCGTCGCTGGTCATGACGTCGGCAAGCACCCGGACCAGGTGCGCCGCGCCATCGGCTCCGTCGCCCAGCGCTCCGGTGTCGACCGGCAGGCGACCGGCCGCGAGAACCTGACCCTGCAGGGCGAGCTCTACGGTCTGCGCGGCCGTGACCTCACCGTCCGCGTCAACGACCTGCTCGACCGCTTCGGTCTCACCGCGGCCGCCGACCGGTCCGCCCGCACCTACTCCGGCGGCATGGAGCGCCGCCTCGCGATCGCGATGGGCCTCGTCCACCGGCCGCAGGTTCTCTTCCTCGACGAGCCGACGTCCGGGCTCGACCCCGAAATCCGCGCGGACATGTGGGCGGAGATCGCCCGTCTGGCCCGCGAGGAGGGGCTGACGATCCTGCTGACGACCCACTCCATGGACGAGGCCGATCAGCTCGCCCAGCGGCTGGCGATCGTCGATCAGGGCCGGATCGTCGTCGAGGGCACGCCCGACCAGCTCAAGGGCGAGCTGCGCGGCGACGCGCTCCAGATCCAGCTCGGCGCCCCGGCACCCAACGGCGAGGTCCACGCCGCGCTCGACCGCGTGCCGGGGCTGCGCGAGATCACGCTCGACGGCGCGACGCTCCGTGCCCGCGCCGACAACGCGGCGACCGCCGTGCCGCCCCTGCTCTCCGCGCTGGACGCCGCCGGCGCGCCCGTCGCCTCGGTCACCATCGCCCGCCCGTCGCTCGATGACGTCTACCTGCGCTACGCCGGCCGCGCCTACCGCGCCGCCGGGACCGAAGGAGCCGCCCAATGATGGCCACCACCCTCGATCACACCTGGTTCATGTCCCGGCGCCACCTGCGCGCCCTCGTCCGCCAGCCGGCCTACATCGGCATCACCATCGTCCAGCCGGTCGTCTGGCTCTTCCTCTTCGGCTCGCTCTTCAAGCGGATCGTCGAGATCCCCGGCTTCGGCGCCGGCAACTACATCGAGTTCCTGACCCCCGGCGTCATCGTCATGAGCGCCCTCTTCAGTAACGGCTGGTCGGGCATGACGATCATCGAGGACATCGACGCCGGCGTCATGGACCGCTTCCTCGTCACGCCGGCGAGTCGCGGGTCAATCATGAACGGGCTGCTCGTCCAGCAAGCCGTCATCGACGTCATCCAGGCGTTGATCATGGTCGGCATCGCGATCGCCATGGGCGCCCGTTTCGCTGGCGGGATTGTCGGCGTGATCGTCACGATCGTCGCCGGCATCCTGCTCGGCCTCTCGTTCAGTTCGTTCTCCAACGCACTCGCGCCCTTGCTGCGCACGCGGGAATCGGTCATCGGCATCGTCCAGTTCGTCACGCTGCCGGCGACCTTCCTCTCCGGCGCCGTGATGCAGCCGAGCCTCGCGCCCGGCTGGATCCAGACGATCGCCCGCTACAACCCGGTCAACTGGGCCGTCCTCGCCGGCCGCGAGGCGCTGGGCAGCAATCCCGACTGGTCGTTCATCGGCATCCGCCTGCTGGCGCTGCTCATCCTCGCCGTCGCCTGCACCACCCTCTCGACCCTCACCTTCCGCGCCTACCAGCGCGCGGTGTAGCGGAACTCTGCCGCCCGGCGAGGTGCCGGGCGGCACTACGAAATCATGGAGCCGCAATCAAGCTCGTTTCGGTTCCGCCACCCCGCCTCGCCGTCATGCAGAGCTTGTCGAAGCATCCCCCGGCGAAGCCGGTTCGCCGCAGCGGACATTGTCCGCGGAAGAGATGCTTCGACTTCGCTCAGCATGACGATGGGCGGGCAAGCGCTTCGCGCGGGGATTCTTCGGCTCTGCGGAGCCTCAGAATGACGAGTGGAAGAGCGCTACCACTCTGTATCATCCACCCTGCCGTCGCACCCGCTACACTGCCTCGCATGAACGACCGCCGGGGCCTCCTGCTTGTCCATCTCGCGCTGCTCATGACCGCGGTCATCTGGGGCGGCAACTTCGCGGCCATGAAGTATCTGATCGACGCGCTCGGTCCCGTCGATGTCATGGTCGTCCGCTGCCTCGCCGGCGCGCTCTTCTTCCTCGCCGTGCTCTCCCTCGCCGGCCGTCCCCTCCCCCGCATGCGCCCCGTCGATCTGCTCCGTCTCGCGTTGCTCGGCGTCCTCGGCGTGACGACGATGAACCTGGCGATGGCCTACGGCATGCATCGCATCTCCGCCGCGCTCGCCAGCCTGATCATGACCAGCAACCCGATCTTCACCGCCGTCATCTCCCTCTTCCTGACCGGCGAGCGTCTGACCCGCCGCAAGGTCGGCGGCATCGCGACGGCAACGGCTGGCTTCCTCATCGTTCTCCTCTTCGGCTCGCCCGGCGGCGCCCAGCTCGACATCAACGAGCTGACCGGTGTGCTCATCATCCTCATGGCGCCCCTCGCCTGGGCCTGCTACACCGTCCTCAGCAAGCCGCTCCTCGCGACCTACCCGTCGCTCCACGTCGCGGCCTACGCGGTCATCGCCGGCGGTCTCGTCTTCCTCCCCGTCGCGCTCCTCTTTGAGCACGATCTACCCCGGCGCGTTGTCGACCTCGGTTGGCATGGCTGGACTTCTGTGCTTTATGTCTCGTTGATGGCGCTCGTCGTCGCCTACATCCTCTGGTATTGGGGCCTACGCGCGCTGACGCCGAGCCAGACCGCCGTCTACAGCTACCTCGTGCCCGTCTTCGGCATCCTCGCCGCCTGGCTGGTGCTCGGCAGCCCGCCGACCGCCTTCCTCCTCCTCGGCGGCGCCGTCATCGTCGCCGGCGTCGTCCTCACCAACAGCGACCGCCAAACCGCCCCCGCCACCCGCCTCCCAACAGCAGCGGAGCCACCACCGCCACTGGCCGTTCCAGCCCGCGAGTGACAGGGGCGTTTCGGAGCCAACACTGTTCGCCCCTCCCAATCCCCCGCGCTGTCATTCTGAGCGCAGCGAAGAACCCCCGTGCGAAGCACTTCTCAGCGCGCGAAGCGCTTCCACTTTTCGTCATGCTGAGCTTGTCGAAGCATCTCCTGCCGCAGCAGCCTCTGCGACAGGCAATAATGCTCACGCTAGACGCAAATGAGAGAGATTCTTCGCTCTGCGAAGCTCGGAATGACGGCACGAAAGGAGCACTCATGTACTTCCAGCACTCCCCGGACCTTTGGCGCGACTTCCCGGAGCTGACACCCGGAGTCCTCGCCATCCACGGCATCACGAACGACGTCACCGTAGATGCCCGCATCGGGCCCTATCACGCCATCGCGCGCGACCGCCTCGCCGCCAGCACGGAAGCCGAGTTTCCCGAGATCCAGGCTTGGCGCCGCACGTTCTCGAAGATGGGCCTCAAACCGACCGGCTACCGCTGTGCCTCGGAAGCCCTGTTACGACGCTTCCGTAAAGAAGGATCGCTGCCGCGTATCCATCCCCTGATCGACCTCTGCAACGCCTTCTCGCTGGCGTACGCTACTCCGATCGCCGTCATCGATTCGGCGCAGGTCCGCGACGGCATCGAGGTCCGCTACGCGGACGGCAGCGAGCGCTACCAGACCTTCGCCGGCGAGCTGGAGCACCCCGATCCCCGCGAGGTGATCTTCGTCGACGCTGCCGGCCAGGCCCACGCCCGCCGCTGGACCAATCGCCAATCCGGCGCCTCCGCCGTCCGCGACACGACGTCGGACGTCCTCATCGTCGCCGAAGCGATGCACGCCACCGGCAACGAGGACATCCCGCGCCTCATGGCCGCCCTCGCAGGCGAGATCGAGGCCATCTGGTCAATGCGGCCGCACACCGCGCTCCTGCGCCCGTCAGCGCCGCTCTTCACATTCTGACAATCCAATGATGCACGCTTGGGGAGACATTATCGCGGGGCTTGACTCCCCGAGTCCCATCGCGATAATGGGGCGCCAGGGCCCGAGATGCATGAGCACCAAGCTATCCCCGGTCTTGATCGCATGTTTACCTCACGGGTGAGTGCCAGGTGCTTTTT
>JAICKJ010000018.1 GCA_025928015.1 Thermomicrobiales bacterium | reverse complement strand
TTGACATCAGGCAGCTCCGCCGATCTCCCGTCAGCCAGCTTTCAGGAAGGACGCGTATCCACATGCAGAATGGCCCTCAGTCGAATGGACACGGGGTGGTCGCCAAGAGCGGGTCGCCGACCGTTGTCATGGGTGCCGGACCAGCCGGAGTGTGCTCCGCTTACGTCCTGACCAAAGCCGGCGCGCCGGCGACCGTCGTCGAGGCTGCGCCGTTCGTCGGCGGACTTGCTCGCACGATCAAGAAAGAGACCGAGCACGGCGAGTTCAAGTTCGACATCGGCGGGCACCGCTGGTTCACGAAGAACGATGAGCTCAATGCGCTCTTCAAGGAAGTCGTCGCCGACGAGCTGCTCTGGGTCAACCGCATCAGCCGGATTTATTTCGACGGCAGGTACGTCGATTATCCGCTCAAGGTCGGCAACGCCCTGAAGGCAGTCGGCCCGGTCACCGCGGCCAAGGCCGTGGCGGATTACGGCAAGCAGCAGGCCGAGCAGAAGCTGAACCCGAAGCCGATCGTCAGCATGGAGGATGCCTACGTCGCGCAATACGGGCGCACCCTCTACGAACTCTTCTTCGCCCGTTACTCCGAGAAGGTCTGGGGCATGTCCTGCGATCAGCTCAGCGCCGACTGGGTCTCGCAGCGCACCAAGGGCATGTCGCTCGTGACGGCGATCAAGGACGCGGTCATACCCTCCAAGGGCGAGGTCGTCAGCCTGATCGACCAGTTCATGTATCCGAAGTACGGCTTCGGCCGCTTCTCGGAGCGCATGGCCGATGCAATCAACGGCTGGGGCGGCGATATCCGCCTGCAGACACCGGTCGAGAAGATTCTCGTCGATGGCAACCACGTCACCGCGATCCAGGTCAAGGGCGAGAACGGCTCCGAGCTGATCGAGGGCGACAACTTCATCTCCTCGATCCCGATGACGCTGCTCTGCAAGATCATCGAGGGCGCGCCGGCCGACGTCATCCAGGCCGCCAACGCGCTCAGCTTCCGCGACATCATCACGGTCAACGTAATGTTCAAGAAGCGGCAGGTGACTCACGATACCTGGCTCTACGTCCACGACCGCGACATCCTCTTCGGCCGCTTCCATGAGCCGAAGAACTGGAGCCCGGAGATGGTGCCGGGTGACGAGTACACCTCGCTCGTCGTCGAGTACTTCTGTACCAAGGGCGATCACATCTGGAACATGAGCGATCAGCAGCTCGTCGACCTGACCGTCAAGTACCTGATCGAGGACTTGCACTTCGTCAAACCGGACGAGGTGATCGGCGGGTTCGCGCTCCGGGCGACGAAGGCCTATCCGGTCTACGACATCGGGTACGAGGCGCCGCTCAACAAGATGAAGGAGTTCATCAAGAGCTTCGACAACCTCCAGTACATCGGCCGGGGCGGCTCGTTCCGGTACAACAACACCGATCACTCGATCGAGACCGGCATGCTCGCCGCCAAGAACGTCCTCGGTGACCACTACGACCTCGAAGCCGTCAACGCCGACGACGAGTACCACGAGATCAAAAGGGTGCCGACCGGCGCCGGCCACACGAGCCATTAACGAATGAGCGCGACCGCGATATACTGATGGACGGGCGTCCACGGAATAGCGGCGCGGGCGCGCGTGCGTCATGATGCCCACGGATCAAGCCACGACCGGGGAAGACACGATGGAGTCGCAGACCCAACCAGCGACGTTGACCATCGACCGAATCGAGCCGAATGGACACGGCGCGATTGAGCAGACGACCTTCGGCCAGCTCGTCGATGGGCCCTCCAGTGCGCGCCGGCGAGGCCGGATTGACGGCGTCATTGTCTGGCTGATCGTCTCCGTCGCCTTCCTCGGGTATCTGGCGTTCGGGTCGTTCTCGGTGCAGGTCTGGCGCTACAGCGACTTCCTTTCTGAGTACTATCCGATCCGCGTGCCGCGCCGCATCCTCCACATCTGGATTTACCAGGGCCGCCAGCTCCCGGAAGTTCGCTTCCAGATCGTCCTCGTCATCATCTACTACGCCTCGCTCTTCGTGTGCGTCGCCGGCGCGATTTACGGCCTCAGGTTGTTGCTCGACCGCGCCGGGACCGGCTCCGCGCGTCACCCGATCGCCGAGCGACGCCCACCGCGCATCGAGGGATGACGCAAACGACCGTTCGGGCCGAGATGGCCGAGGAGACCGCGCCGCATCCCCGTGGGGTTCGCCTGACGGCGCCGGCCGGCGCGCCCGCGACCTCGTCTGCCGTGCCGTCCTGGGTCTGGTTGCTCGCGCACCTGGTGCTCATCGCCTGGGTGATCACGCGGGTCGGCGGATTCGACCTCTTCACCACGGTCAACGTGCCTCAAGGGGCGGTCCAGGTCGTCAATACCTTCGCCGCGGTCGATCATCCGTTTCACGCCACGCGGGCGTACACGCTGCTCCAGAGCATCGAGCACGGCGAGACGCTGCGTTGGATTTCCAATCTCCAGGGCGGGTATCCCGTCGAGTTCTATCCACTCGGCTTCGCCTGGCTGGAAGTCGGTCTCTGGGCGCTCTTGTTCGGCACCTTGCCCATCATCGCGGTCCACAAGCTCGCGGTGCTGCTCGTCTTCGTCCTGCCCGCGGTCGCGTACTGGATTTTGGCCCGGGCAGACCGGCTCTCTCCCGCGACGTCGTTTCTTGGCCTTGCGGCGCTGGTCGCCGTCCCTGGCAAGTGGACCCAGGGCGGTTACACCGAGCTCGTCCAATGGGGGCTGGCAACCAATGTCGCCGGCGCCGTCGCCGCGCTGATCGCCATTGCGGCGCTCGCCGCCTGGACGCTGCGCGGCCATCGTGGCTTCCTCCTCCTGGCGGCGCTGATGAGCGCTGCCGCGGCCTACACCAATCCGCGTTCGTTGCTGGCCGTTGCCATTGCCGCGCTCGCTGTCCTCCTCGGCGGCGCCTTGCCGGGCGGCGCCTCGTCGATCAGCATCCGGCTTAGCCGCTCGTTCGGTCGGGTCGCGGTCGTCGGCGTCTGCGCCCTGCTGCTCGCCGCGCCTGAGCTGATCGCGCTCATGCGCTTCCGCGACCTCTACTATTTCGTGCTCTATCAGGAATACGCGAACCTGCACGCCTATTGGCAAGCGACGGTCCAGTCGGTCTCCGCCCCCGTCGTGGCGCTCGCCGCGGCCGGCGGATTCATCGGGCTCGTCTCCCCGCGATTTCCGGCCGCGCGCATGGCGATCCTGGCGCTCATCGGTTACATGCTCGTGACCGCGGCACTGGCGAATCCATCGAACGGTGCGGGACCGATCAGCCAGCTCGAGACGCCCCGCCTCATGCCCTTCCAGCGGATGTTGATGATCTACCTTGCGGCGTTTGGCGTCATCGTCGCGGCCAGCTGGCTCGCTCGAGCGATCAGGGCGCCGCTCGCGGCCGAAGCCGCAGGGGCGATCGTGGCGGTGGCTGTCCTGATCGTCTTCGTCTGGCCGTGGCCCGGCGTGCCGGCAAGCTATCACGGGCTGATGCCTGTCCCGACGACCGGCAACGCCGAGTTCGCGCAGTTCCGCCAGGCGATGGCCGTAGCGGACGATGCCGCGCCAGCTGGCACGGCGATCCTCGTGATCGGCTCGCCACTCAATGGCGCCGACACCATGTGGTGGCACGAGCAGATGTGGGCGCCGCTGGAGACTGACCACCCGCTCTTCTACGATGACTGGCTCTGGTACTGGCAGACCCAGAACAAGGGGCCATATGACCCCTTGCAGGGCCACGCCTACCCCGAGCCAGCGCAGGCGATCACGCGTGACTACTTCACCGAGCATGGCATCGGGGCCGTCGTCGTCGGCGAGAAACCCGGCGCCCCAGGCGTCCAGCCGCGTGTCGCGGCGGCCAATTCACCCGACCTCGACTCGGTGGAAAAAGGCGACTGGGACGTCTACACGGTGCGCAATCCCATGCCGATCATCACGGATGGAGCGATCAGCCCCGATGCGATCGAGATCGGCAACCAGCGCTATCGCGCCACCTTCGATAACGCCGTTGCCGGCGAGATCGTCGTGCGGCGGAACTGGTTCCCACGCTGGACCGCGACGGTCAATGGCCAGCCCGCGAAGATCATCCACCGCGACGATGGCTACATGGCGATTGCCGCACCCGCCGGCCACGTCGTCGTGGATGTTCGCTACGGCGTCGACGCGGTGGATTGGATGGCGCGGGCGTTGGCCATCACCGGCGCTATTCTGCTTGCCTTGGTCGTCCTGTCCCCACGGTCCATGTTGCGCCGGTGGCGAATGGGATGGATGATCGATCAGCCCGGCTCGTCGTCGGCGGAGGCGCAGGCCGCGAGGAACTGATCGCCTTTTCGCGATACGGCCCAACGCGATTTGCCGCGTGGCGCGCGCGCCGGTCGCAGCAGCCCGCGGCTGCTGGCGCTGGCGAACAGGGCTTCGACCAGCGCCGGATCGACGTCGATCTCTTCGGCAGCATGCGCGAGGCATTTGGTCGACGATGGCGAGAACGTCGCCGAATGGTGCCGGAGGTAGTCGAGGAAGCGGCGGAGATAGGGGTCGAATGGTGATGGCCGCGTGTTCACCTGACTCGTCTCCCTTCCCACACGATGGTCATCCGTGTGGTGCGGAGCATAGCACTGGACCGGCGCCGACGCTGGTATGCTTGTCTCAGCACAATCAGTTGTCCGTTTGGCCCGTTATCACCCACCTATCGATAAACGGACCGCGAAACCGACAGGGAACCTGGTCTTTTGCACCCACGAAACGAACTTGCGTTCACCTCGACGTTGCTCCCCGGCGGCAATCTGGTCGCTGCCCTCATGGACCGCGCGCTCATGCGTCTCTCCGACCGGGGCGGCGCGAGCGGGCTGATCGGTGACCGGTGGGCCGAGATGTGCGCCCAACAGCTCCATGCCTGGGTTGGCGGATGTTCCGGGCAGGAGGGGCAGAACGGGTCGGCGATCCACGTCGAGCATGTGGTGCGCCTTGATGACTTGCCCCACCTCGTGCTCCACGCCTCCCGCAAGAAGCTCCAGAGCCCCGATTTCCTTATCCTCGGGCGGATTCACGGCGAACCGGTCATCCAGGCTGCCGACGCCAAGTTCTCCGTAGAGACCGCCCGATCCCGGCAGGTCAGCACGCAGGTGCTGGCCGATCTCTTCGCCAATCTGCCAGAGGTCAATGCGCTCCTTGCCGACGGGTGGCAGGGGGCAGAGCTCGCTCCCGGCGTCTTTTTGTGCCCGGATTATCCGCTGACGGCGTACATGCTGGGCGGGCAGCGCGGCTTGCGGCGCGTGACGGTGCGAAGCAACGAGATCGCGTTGCTGCCGGTCGTCGCGGAGACATTCACCGCTCCCCTTCCTGCTGCCGATCTCATTGATCCACTGTACGAGCTCGACCGGCTTCCGATCGATCCGCGGTCAAGCCTCCTTGCCGGACTCTATTACTTCCGGCTGGTGCGCGCCTGCGTCACCTGCTGGATCGACGAGACCCGCCCACTGCTCGGCTACGCCGACCGGACGAATGTTGATATTGACCGCGTGCGTGATGAGCTCGTAGGCTGGCGCTCCGGCGCCCGCTCCGCCTTCGGGCTCGTCATGGCCTGGCAGCGCCGAGCCGATTGCGTGCAGGAGGATCGGGACCGCGTCGAGCACGCCGCTGCCCTGCCGATCGCCGGCAAGGACCTGCGCGCGCTCATCGGCACGCTCTGCGCCGACCTCGGCGAGGCCGCACCCTCGGCCAATCAGGTGCGGCGCAAGCTTGGCGCCTGGTATCGGGCGCAGCTCCTCGACGTGGTTGGCCCGGTCAATCCGCCGGTGGCCGATCTCGAACCCGTCCTGCACGCAATCCGTGCAACCGCCGCCACCCTTCGCCAAGCAACGCAGGACGAGGCCGTCCGGATCATCACCACGCTCAGCGACGAGCGACGGCTCCTCCTCGAACCTGGCGCGACAATGCCACTTACCTCAGCGACCTGATCGTTCGTCAGAAACCCGCAACTTCGGCATTCCGGTCATGACGTGACGACAGGCCGGCAGTCCGGCGATATACTGCCTGCGATGAGCACAATCGACGGTTGCGGCCCCTTCGACCGCGACGAATACGAACACGGACGCTGAATCGCGCCGGACAGGGTGAAATCTCCCGGCCCAGACAGGAGATTCCGATGGCAGAGGCACCCGCGAAAATCGAAACGCAACGGATCACCCTGACGGTGAACGGTCAGGAGCACGCCGAGGAGGTCGAGCCGCGCATGCTCCTCGTCCACTTCTTGCGTGACCAGCTCGGATTGACCGGCACGCATGTTGGCTGCGACACCAGCCAGTGCGGCGCCTGCGTCGTCGACGTCAACGGCAAGACGACGAAGAGCTGCACGATGTTTGCCGTGCAGGCCGATGGCGCCGAGATCACGACCATCGAGGGGCTCGCCAGCGAAGGCGCGTACCATCCGGTGCAGGAAGGCTTCTGGGAAATGCATGGTCTGCAGTGCGGTTACTGCACGCCCGGCATGATCATGTCCTCCGTCGCGCTGCTGAAGCGCAATCCGCACCCCAGCGAGCAGGAGATCAGGCACGAGCTGGAAGGCAATATCTGCCGCTGCACTGGCTACCAGAACATCGTGCGCGCGGTGCAGTACGCCGCGGACAAGATGGGGGAGTCCGGCGCCGCGTCGGCCGACTGACACTTTTCGGACACGAACGGGTCCCAGACGAGCAGGCGTTTCGCGCATTCGTGAGGGGGCTGTCATGACGACGACCAGTGAGCTTCCGGAAACCGCGCCCGAAACCAGGTACATCGGCAAGCCGATCAAGCGCCGCGAAGACCCGCGCCTGATGACCGGCCAGGGGTCGTTCCTCGACGACATCCGCCTGCCGGGAATGAGCTATGCCGAGGTCGTGCGCTCGCCATACGCGCACGCCAACATCAAGATGATCGACACCGGAGCGGCGAAGTCGATGCCCGGCGTTCTCGGCGTCTTCACCGGCGACGATTTCATGGATATCAATCCGCTGCCCTGTGCCTGGCAGGCCGGCAAGGTGACCAACAACGTCAATACGCCGCGCGTATTGGCCGTGGACAAGGTCTGTCAGGTCGGCGATCCAGTCGCGGTCGTCGTCGCGGAGACGCCTTATCAGGCGCGGGATGCCGCCGCGGCAGTGGATGTTGACTACGAAGAACTGCCGGCCGTCACTGACGCGAAGGCGACGACCGCGGATGGTGCGCCGCAACTCCACGAAAATGCCCCGAACAACATTGTGCTGACGTGGGAATGTGGCACGGACGCCGACTCGGTGGATGCAGCACTCAAGGCGGCCGACGTCCACGTGACCGAGGAGATCCGCAACCAGCGGCTCATCCCGACCGCCATCGAGACGCGAGGATCGATCGGTCGCTACGATCCCGGCACCGATGAATACACGCTGTGGGAGACCTCCCAGTGCCCGCACGTGCATCGGCTTCTGCTTGCCGCATTCGTGATGAACATCCCGGAACACAAGCTGCGGGTGATTGCGCCGGATATCGGCGGCGGCTTCGGCCAGAAGATCTTCCTCTACTGGGACATGCCGCTCGTCCTCGCGCTGGCGAAGAAGGTCGGTCGGCCGGTCAAGTACGTCGAGGATCGTTCGTCCAACTACCTCACGGCCACACACGGGCGCGATCATGTCACGGATGTCGAGATCGGCGCGACAAACGATGGCCATATCACCGCGTTGAAGGTCAAGACCTGGGCCAATCTCGGCGCCTATCTCTCGACAATCGCGCCGGGCATCCCGACGACCCTCTACGGCCGCATGGTCGCCGGCTGCTACAAGATTCCGAACATCCACGTCGATGTCGTCGCCACGTACTCGAACACGGCGATGGTCGATGCCTATCGCGGCGCCGGCCGGCCGGAGGCGGCGTACCTGGTCGAGCGCGTCTGCGATCTCGTTGCCCACGCGACCGGCGTCGATCCAGCCGAAGTGCGACGGCGGAACTTCATCCAGCCCGAGGACTTCCCGTACGACACCGGCGTTGGCATGCTGCCCTACGATAGCGGGAATTACGAACAGGCGTTCGATCGGGCGCTGGAGCAGGTCGGCTACAAGGAGTTGCGGGCGGAGCAGCAGCGCCGGCGCCGGAACAGCGATCCGAAGCTGCTCGGCATCGGGCTCTCCTCCTACGTCGAGGTCTGCGGGGTCGCGCCCTCCAAGTGGATCGGTCTCCCCGGTGAGGGCTGGGGCGCCGGTCTCTGGGAGAGCGCGAACGTCCGCGTTCACCTCACCGGCAAGATCGTGGCGACGACCGGCTCCCTGCCGCACGGCCAGGGGCATGAGACGTCCTTCTCGCAGCTCGTCGCCGAGGAGCTGGGCGTGCCGATCGAGGATGTCGAGATCCAGCACGGGGATACCGCCGGCACGCCATTCGGCTTTGGCACTTATGGCTCCCGCTCGCTCGCGGTCGGCGGCATTGCCATGTACAAGAGCCTGCAGAAGGTGAAGGAGAAGGCGCGCCGCATCGCCGCGCACATGCTGGAGGCCTCGCCCGAGGACATCGTCTGGGAGAACGGCAAGGCGCATGTCAAGGGCAGTCCGGAGCAAGCGAAGACATTGGGCGAGATCGCGCTGCAGGCCTCCGTCGCCTACGACCTGCCCGACGGCATGGAGCCCTATCTCGACGAGACGACCTACTACGATCCGCCCAACTGCACCTTCCCGTTCGGCACGCACGTCTGCGTCGTCGAAATCGACCGGGAGACCGGCGAGATCGCGCTGCGGCGGTACGTGGCCGTCGATGATGTCGGCAATGTGGTCAACCCGCTGATCGTCGATGGACAGCTCCACGGCGGGATCGCCCAGGGGCTTTCCCAGGCCCTTTACGAAGGCGCGGTCTATGCCGAGAACGGCGAGCTGCTGACCGGGACGATGAACGATTACGCGATGCCACGCGCCAGCATGGTGCCGACGTACGAGCTCGATCGCACCGTGACGCCGTCGCCGACCAATCCGATGGGCGTCAAGGGCGCGGGCGAGGCCGGGACGATTGCGGCGACGCCGGCGGTGGCTAACGCCGTGCTCGACGCGTTGCGGCCGTTCGGAATCGAAAACCTGGACATGCCGCTGACCCCGCCGAAGGTCTGGGCGGCGATGCACCACGCAGCCGGGGCGGCCCAGGCCGCCGACTGACACTCAATCGACGCTAGAGGAGGTACGAGCAGTGTTTCCGACCGAGTTCGCCTATCACCGCGCGACATCCGTTCAGGATGCCATCGCCTTCCTTGGCGCCAATCCGGACGCCAAGGTGCTCGCCGGCGGGCATTCGCTGATTCCTGCCATGAAGCTGCGTCTCGCGGCGCCGGGCGCCCTCGTCGATATCGGCCGCATCGAGTCATTGCACGCGATCGATGTCAGGCCGGACGGCGCAAAGATCGGCGCGATGGCCACGTACAACGATATCCGCGACAACGCCGGGATCGCCCGGATTTACCCGATCCTGCCGGAGGCGATCGCCGAGATCGGCGATGCCCAGGTGCGGGAGCGCGGTACCTTCGGCGGCTCCCTCGCTCACGCCGATCCGGCGGCCGATCTCACCGCGGTCTTCCTCGCGCTCAACGGTGAGATCGCGGTGACCGGTCCGAATGGAGACCGCACGATCAAGGCGGATGACCTCTTCGTCGATCTCTGGACGACGACATTGGAGACGGACGAGATCATCACCTCGGTCATTCTGCCCGCGCCGCCGGCCAGCAACGGGATGGGCTACGAGAAACACGCGCACCCCGCCTCCGGTTACGCCGTTGTCGGCATCGCCGCCGTCCTCGGCTTCAGTGCGGACAAGACGTGCGAGAGCGCCCGAATCGCCGTCACCGGCGCGACGTCGAAGGCGACCCGGCTCACCGGCGTGGAGCAAGCACTCACGGGGCAAAAGCTGACGGCAGAGTTGGTCTCCAGCGCCGCCGGACAAGCCTCCGATGGCCTCGACATCAATGGCGACCTGTACGCGTCGGAGGAGTATCGGGCACACCTCGTCAACGTGCTCACCCGCCGCGTGTTGACCAGCGCCGCCGGTCTCTAGCCAGACGCACAGCCACTCGACGCAGTCAACGCAGGCGGCTCGCTCCGTTCGGAGCGAGCCGCTTGACGTAACCTTGAGCCAGAATGCGTCTTACCAGAGGAACCGGATGAGCGCGATCCAGACGACCAGTTGCACGACGCACGAGACGCCGAGGAGGAAGCGGCTCAGGAACCGGTCGGTCGGCGCGATGAACCAGGCGACGACCAGGTTCATGAGGAAGAACATCACGGAAAGGAGCTGCAGGCGCCAGATGGCGGTGCTCTTCTCGAAGTTCTCCAGGCCGCCCGAGGCATTGACGTGGGTCGCGAATGGGTTGACGACGTTGTCGATCCGGTTCCCGATGAGGATCGCCATGATCGCCAGGCTGAGAACGGCAAGACCGATCAGGATCAACGCCGTCGGATCATTTGCGACATCGGCGCGCTGCACGAATGCCGGCATCGCCGGCCGCGGCAGGTTGTCCGGTCGCCGTAACGTGATCGACGGACGGGAGACGAGCTGCCGGCGCGACGAAGCCGCCGGCGCGGCAGCCGTCGGGTCATCATCGCCCAGATAATCATTCCCAAACGGATTCTTATCCCAGCCTGCGTCATCGACCGGTTCCGAGACCCGCACCGGCGGTGTTTCCCAATCGGTGGGCCGTGTCACCGGCCGCGTGCCGCCGCTGGGTTGCTGGCCGGTCGCGGTCCCACGCGTCCTGCGCGTGGGCGGCTGCTCAGCACGCTGCGGGTCAACGGCGGCGTCGGGCGTGCCAGCCGGTTGCGCGGGTCGGGTCGGACGCGGCTGCTGCCGTTGCTGCTGGGTGCGTGCCCGCCGCAAGCGCTCCAGGCTTTCGGTGGTGCTGCTTTCCGAAGGCGGCCGGCGGCCACTGGAGCCGGTTCGGGACGAGCGACCGGAGAGATAACGATCGATCTCCGCCGGGTCGAATTCCCAGCCGGACGCTGGCGCGGGCCGGTTGGTGTTCGCGCCGTTTGCGGGGTCACCGTCGGATCGGCCCGGCACCTTGTAACGGTCAGAACGATCGCGGTTCGACACGACTCGGGACTCCTTCCCTCAAGATGCCGCTCGGGTGCGCATGGCTGCAGGATAGCATAGCCATGTGCACCATCGAATGGTCTAGCCGCCTGGTGACGCCGCGGGCGACGCGACCGGCGAAATCGCCGGCGAGGCTGCCGGGATGCCATTCACCGGCGTCGCTCCCGGACTGGCCACCGGTGACGCGCCCGGCGAGGCGCCCGGTGTCGCTGGCGGCGGTGTTGGCGCGGGCGGCGTCGGCGCGTCTGCCGGCGGCGCGAAGGTCGAAGGCGCAGGCGTCGGCGTCGGGTTGTACTTGGTGCCGATCTTCGCCGCCTGGCGCTGTTGCTGCAGCCAGGTGTCTACCGCATCCTGCTGCAACGTCTGGATCTGCGCGTCGGAGAGCGCCCGGTTCGGATCCTTGGCGAGCACCTTGATGATGTGCCAGCCGTAGGGCGTCTGGACGGGTTTCAGCACCTCACCCGGCTGCCCGGAGAAGGCCGCCTCGGCGAAGGCCGGGACCATCTCCTGTTTGGTGAACCAGCCGAGATCCCCGCCGTTCGGCGCTGTCGCCTTGTCGGTCGAATACTGCTTCGCGATCGCCTCGAAGCTGGCGCCGCCCTTGATCTGGTCGTAGAGCTGGTTTGCCAGGTCCTGGGTCGCGACAAGGATGTGCTCGGCCTTCACCTGCGGCGCGGTCTGCCCGATCTTGCTGAAGAGCACATCATTGACCTTCTGCCGGGCGAGCTGCGGCTTCACGATCAGCCGGGTGAAATCGCTCTCCGACATGTGCGCCGGACCGAAGACCGCGTCCTTGAACGACTGGAAGTTCGCCTCGGCCGTCGCGCGGGCACTGGCGATATCCGGCGTCGCCGCCGGCGAGGCCGAAACGGGGGACGCCGCTGGCGTTCCGGCCACCGGCGTCGCGCCCGGCGTGCCGCTCGTCGCTACCGGTGTCGCGCCGGGCGTCGCCACGCCCGCGATTGGTGTCGCGCCCGGAGTGCCGGCGACTGGCGACGCAGCCGGCGTGCCCATCGCTTCCGCCTGCTGCGTCTGTTGCGCCTCCACCGTTTGGGTGGCCCAGATCGCCCGTTGCGGGATCAACGTCGGCTCCGGGGTCGGCGTCATCAGCGGCGCGTTCGGTGGCGCATTCTGGTTCAGGATGAAGTCGTTCACCTCTTCGTCGCTGATGGTGATGCCCATCTTTTTTGCGCCGTCAAGGTAGAGCTTGTCCTCCACCATCTGGTTGACCAACCCGGGATTGACGTCGGTCGAGCCCCAGACCTGCTTGCGCTGCGCGTCGAACGATGACGCATAGGCGAGGAACTGCGCCTGCTGGTCGCCCTGGACCATCGTGGCGTACTGCTCATACTGGCGCGCCTGAAAGTAGAGCTGCGCCGATTCGTACTTCCAGTAGTCCTTGCGCCGGATCTTCTCGCCGTTGACCGAAGCCAGGACCGCGTTCGGCTTGAGGATGTACTCATTGACAAGGCCGCCGACGAGGATGCCGATGATCAATAGCCCGGCCAGCGACAATCCGGCAATCAGGTACCGTTGCTGCTGCAGCTCCTTCTCCCGGCGTGATTTCCGGCGCTGTGGACCGCGCCGGCCAGGTCCACCCAGGCCAAGGCGGTTCCGCAGACCCTGCGGCAGCTTGTCGAGGAAGTTGTCCATGGGCTCCTGTTTCATTCCTCATCCGGCTGTGCCGGGGTGATGGAGGACAGTTGGCAACGGCGCGCCGCCTTCCGGAAGACAGGAGAAGGGCGGCGCGCCGGGCTCAGGACGTCACGTGCGGGCAGGAATGCTGTCGGGGCGCGCGGAAGCTAGCCACGCGTACTGCTGCCGGTGAATGGCAGCAGCCCGATGAACCGGGCGCGCTTGATCGCCGTCGTCAGCGAGCGCTGATGCTTGGCGCAGGTGCCCAGCTTCCGTCGCGGCTCGATCTTGCCCCGCTCGCCGATGTGGCGGCGAATGCGAGCGAGGTCCTTGTAATCGACATGATCGATGCCGTCGACGCAGAACTGGCAGACCTTCCGCCGCGGCGCGTAGCGGCCGCCACCGCCGGAGCGCCGGCCGCCCCGCGGGCCACCGCGTCCACCGGAATCGCCTTCTCCGGACCGCTCACGCTGCGGGCCGGAGCCGAATCGCGAGCCCTGTGGCCGGTCACCGCGCGGTCCACCTGGTCCACCTGGTCGCGGTCCGCCCTCTCGTGGCGCGCCTTCGCGGCGCCCTTCGGCACGCGGAGTGCCTTGCTCGTTATCACTCATGATGCTTCATCCTCATAGATGTGTGGTTCGGTGTGTCTCAGTCGGACGCCCCTGCCTAGAACGGCACGTCGTCCATCGACCCTTCATTCTCGCCGTAATCGGTATTGCCGGACCGGCCGCTCGACGTGCCCGCGCCGGCGCCACCGCTGCGTCCACCATAGTCCTCGCCGCCCGAGTCACCACGATTTCCTATGAGCTGAAATTCAGTGGCGTAGACGTCGAGCGAGTAGCGCTTTTCGTTCGTCTCGCGATCGTTGTACTCGTTCAGGTCCAGGCGGCCCTCGACGTAAACCTGGCGCCCCTTGCCGACGTAGCCACGCTGGGTCAGGCCGTCAAGCGTTTCCGCAAGCCTGCCCCAGGCAGTCACCCGGAACCAGTTGGTCTTTTCCTGGTCCTGGCCCTGCGAGTCGCGAAACCGGCGGGAGACTGCCAGGGAAAAGTTGACGTTCATCGTGCCGCTCGGCGTGTAACGGGTCTCCGGATCGCGGCCCAGATTGCCGATCAGAATGATCTTGCTGATCCCAGCCATCTATTCCTCCTCGGTTGGCTCGGCGGTTGTGGCGCCCGCGTCGCCCTCGCCGGTCTCGCCCGCTTCCGGCGCAGCTTCGACGGGTGACTCGCTAGCCGGCTCCGCCTCCGCCTGCTGCGGCGCCGTTTGCTCCTCAGTGGGGGCGGATTCGATGCCCTCGCCCGCAGTCTCAGCCGGCGCAGGCGCCTCGGCTACTGCGGTTGCAGTTGCTGTGGTCGTGGCTTCGGTGGCTTGGGCCTCGCGTTCGCCTTCGGCCTCACCTTCCGCCTCTTCCACCGGGGCGACGTACGGCTCGCTCTGCACCAGCAGGTAGCGCATCACCTGGGCATCGAGCTTCAGGTCGCGCTCGATCTCGGTGGTCTTGTCCGGCATGGCGGAGAAGTAGGTGAGGAGATAGTAGCCGTCGCGGTAATCCTGGCCATTGTGGCGGATCGTGTAGGCCAGCCGACGGCGCCCCCACGGCGACGATTGCAGCGACTGGGCGATCTCGCCTGACGCCGACACGATCGATTGCACGCGCTCGACCTGGGCGTTGGTCTGCTCTTCGTCGAGATCGGGGATCAATACGGTCATCAGCTCGTAGGTGCGTGGCTGACGATAGTCCTGTACCAAGAACGTACCCCTTCCTGTGGGATACCCTCGCTCGTTGGCCGGCGAAGGAGAAAGGCTCGGTGACCGAACCGGTCACCGCACAACAAAAAACCCGATGCTTTCGGGCCATCGGCGAGTATAGCATCCTCGCGCGGCGCGCGGCAGGCTATTCCTGCCGCGACAGCCCGATGACATCGGCCAGCTCCACCAGCGTCTGCTGGGCCGCCCGGATGTCATCATCCTCCGGCGCTTCGAGGATGGCCCGGGCGATGTTATGCAACGCCGCAATCGCCTCCGGCGTGTTGAAATCGTCTTCCATCGCGTTGATGAAACGCTCCCGGTCGGCGCTCACTTCCAGCTCTTCCTCGACGCCGAACGCGGGGAAATCGGCCGCCTCGCGAATATCGTCCGCGACGCCGGCCCAGGTTTCGATCTCGTCGTCGATGTACTCCCACGGCTCCCGGTAGTGATGCGACAGCAGGTAGAGCCGGAGCGCGTCGGCGGAGTAGTCCTCCAGGACATCGCTGACGATGACGAGATTGCCGAGCGACTTGCTCATCTTCTCGCCCTGATAGCTGACCATCGCCGTGTGCACCCAGAAGCGCGAGAACGGCTCGACCCCGGTGGCATTCTCCGACTGGGCGATCTCGCATTCGTGATGCGGGAAAATCAGGTCGGCACCGCCGCCGTGGATGTCGAACGACGGACCGAGGTAGCGGATCGACATCGCGCTGCACTCGATGTGCCAGCCCGGACGACCCGCTCCCCATGGCGAGTCCCACGAGGGCTCGCCCGGCTGCGACGCTTGCCAGAGGATGAAGTCGATCGGCGCCCGCTTGTTCGGGTCGTCGGGATTGTTGCCGCGCTCATTGGCGATCGGCAGCATCTCCGCCGGCGCCAGATGGCTCAGCTTGCCGAACTCGGGATCGCTGGCGACCGAGAAGTAGACGCTGCCGTTTGCGATGTAGGCCAGTTCCTTCTCCAGCAGCTCGCCGATCAGATCCTGCATCTCCTTGATGTGATCGGTCGCCGCGACATAATGATCCGGATCGAGCGCGTTCAACGCCTGCATGTCGGCCCGATACTTGGCCGTTTCGCGTTTGCCCAGCTCGTCCCACGCCAGGCCGGTCTCCTTGGCCTTGCGGAGGATGTCGTCGTCGATATCGGTCACGTTCTGGACGTAGGTGACGTCGAAACCCTTCGAGCGGAGATACCGGACCAGCACGTCGAAGACCAGAAAGGTGAAGGCATGTCCAGCATGCGTCGTGTCGTATGGCGTGACCCCACAGACATAGATGCCAACCGCATTGTTGCTCGGCTCGAATTCCTCGACCGACTGTGACTGGGTGTTGAACAATCGCATCCTGGCGCTGCTCCAAAGCGTCCGCCGGTTGGCGGTCAACCTGATCCCCGGCGGCCTCCCCGCCCGACTTGTTTCTCGCGCATATCTGTCTGGGTGGGCACGACCGCTCCTCGCGCGCCGCGTCCGAATGGGAGCACCGGTCAGGCGCTCGCGAACCCAGAGGCAGTATATCGGAGACCCAGTGCCGGCGGGTGCCGAGGAAGGTCCGTGGTATGATCCCAACCGTCGACCTGATGCCTCTCGGGCAAGCCCAGGACGGATATGCCCCTTCTTCCATCGCCACCAGATTTCCGCGCGCGGCCGCCACTTTCGCGGGTTGTCCCCTGCCCGTCATTTCGTCTGGCCATCTTGGGCGCTCTGCTCATGATGAGCATGATCGCGCCGGGTGCCGCGCTGGCGGCGGAAACGCCGACGGCGACCGCCCCGACCGTGCTGCAGCAAGACGCCGGTCAGCCCTGTGCCGATGGCCGGCTGCAGGTCAAGGATCTCGCCAACGCGGACGCGTCGATGAATAACGGCATCAGCGCCGCCAAGGCGCAGGCCAAACAGTGGCGCGACGACAGCCGGCTGGTTATCCTCCGTCTCGGCTGCCCCCTGCTGGAGCCGGGCTTGCGCTGGGACGGCACCTTCTTCTCCGACTCGGCGCAGGCCTACATCACGACCGAGACCGGCAAGATCGAGCCGGCCGAGGACGATCCGCGCTCGATCCCGACCCTCGTCACCGATGGACTGTCGTTTCGGCTGATCTACCGTTCGTTGCTCAAGGCCGGCTTCGACGACAGCCTTGAGTTGATGCCGGGCACTGGCGTGACCGTCCAAACGAGCACCGACACAATGCCATTTGGCCCGCCCAGCGCGCCGCGCGGCAAGATTTACGTGCATCTGGCGATCGAGGAACGTGGCGAGGTCAAGGATGTGTGGGTCGATGCCGCCGACGGCACGATCTATCGCTACGAGCTATGACGCGGAGGGGTGAGATGGGGGAGACGACCAGGGTCCAGGCGCCGGCGGAGGCGGTGGCGGAATTCCTCCCGGTGCTCGCCCACCGGCCGGCCGGGCTCTTTTCCGATTTCGACGGCACGCTCAGTCCGCTTGCCGCGTCGCCCGAGCAGGCGATCATGCACCCGCGAGCGCGGGGAGCGCTCGTGCGCCTGCTCGCGCAGGTCGACGAAGTCGGCATCATAACGGGCCGCGCGGCGCTGACCGCTGAAGCGATGGTCGGCATCGACGGCATCGATTACGTCGGCAACCACGGCCTCGAATGGCGGCGCCACGGTCAGCACGTCGAGCATCCGGAGAGCGTGGCCTCGGCGGGTGACGTCTCGGCCACAATGACGGAGATCAAGCAGCGCGTCGCGGGCACCGTCGCCGACGACGGGTTGCTCTTCGAGGACAAGCGCCTCTCCGGCTCGATCCACTACCGCGAGGCGAAGCATCCCGAGCGGGTGCGCGATCCCCTCTTCGCGGTCGCATCCGAGGTCGCCAACGCGCACGGTTTAGTGATCACCGAGGGTCGCAAGATCGTCGAGATCCGGCCCAAGCTGGTGGTCAACAAGGGCACGGCCCTTCAGCGCCTGATCAAGGAGCGCGGACTCCGAGGGGTGCTCTTCTTCGGCGACGATGTCACCGATCTCGATGGCTTCCGGATGCTCCACGACATGCGGCGGGAAGGATTGCAGGCGCTGACCGTCGGCGTCGCTTCGCCGGAGGCTCCGTCCGAGATCTATCAGTTGAGCGATATCGTCCTCGGCAGCGTCGACGACCTGGCTGACGCGCTGGAGCGTCTCGCGGACGCGCTGGAAACGACTCCAGCGGGAACCAATCCGCATGGATAGCCAGTCCTGCCATTACAAACGCGGATCGATGATCGCCGTGATCGTGGCCGTGGCATCACTGCTCTGGCCAGCGTCAGTTGGCGCTCAGACCGGGCAAGTGCCGCCCTGGCGCGCGGCCCTCGCATCGCCGCCGTCCGAAGCGACCATCGCCGTCGGCCAGACGGCACTCCAGGTGCAGTTGGCAGTCACCCCCGACCAACAATCGCTCGGACTCGGCTATCGGAACGAACTGGCACCGGGGACCGGCATGCTCTTCGTCTTCAACGCGCCATCCATGCAGACCTTCTGGATGAAGGGAATGCGCTTCTGCCTCGATATCGTTTGGGTCAGTTCGATGGAAGTGGTCGCCGCGGCGGAAAATGCCTGTCCCGATCCCGCCGGCACGCCGGACGCCGACCGGCCGATCCAGACCTCGCCGGAACCCGTCCAATATGTCCTCGAAGTCCCGGCCGGCTGGCTGAAATCTCACGGCTACGGCGCGGGCACGCCGGTCAATCTGGCGGCGGTGCCGGCGACGGCGGCCGCGTGATGCGCCGTTCCTCGGCGCTCAGGGCGCGTTCGAGCCGGTCTTGCCGGACAGAGAGCGTCACGTCGCCACGCGTCCGTTCCAGCACCGCCCGGAGCTGGTCGGTTGTCCGCCGCAGCCCGCCGGTGATCGCGTCCGGGAAATCGACGCTGATCAGCGAGTCGTAGATCTCGTCCATCGCGCCGAGCAGCGCTTCCGCCCGGTCCATCTGCCCCTTGCGCAACAGGTCGAGCACGTCGCGCCGCAGCTCGCTCGCCGCCTCGGCGGCGCCGTTGAGCCACGCGGCGTCCTCGACGCCCAGATCGTCCGGTCCCGGCAGTGGCTGGTTCCGCAGCATGGCCGCCGTCAGCCGCGCTTCGGCGTATTCCTTCATCGCGTCCTGGACATATCCCGCCCAGTAGACCGCGGGATACGGCAGTGTCGCGGCCGCCATTTGCGCGCGCAGGTGCTCGGCCTCAGCCGACAGGCGATCGGCCTCCGCCTCATCGCCCCGGTGGAGGGCGCGGATCGTGTTCGCCGCCAACCTGATCAGCTTCCGGCCGTCGTTGACCGCCTCGTTCCGCACCTGATGTGTGGCGTCGAAGCGTCCGATGATGCTCTCGACGATCTCCGCGACCGCCGGCGCGGGCCGCTGGTCGTCCACCCCACTTCCCACTGCGCACTCCTCCATCCGGCTTCTGGCCGTAACGTGCGTCGTCACTACGCACCTTATACCAGCGAGGACGCGGATGTTGGATCGAATCGCGACGTTGACATCGCGATTCGGCGATTGGTAGACTCCAGGTGTCGCGCGAGCGGCGAATTGTCGCTGCGTCGCGCTGAAAGAATGCCCGCCACGGGCAGGCGAGGAACGGAAGTAGTAGCCCGAAATCCCAGAGAGACGCTGGCTGGTGAGAAGCGTCGAAATGCGGGTGAACTCGTCCGGGAGCCGTGCCGGTGAACGACCAGTAGCCGGCGCCGGGTTGCCGCCGATATCCGGCTTCTGAGTGGACACCGATGTCCAGCGCGTCCGCATCGATCGCGGGGCTGTAGCTCAGCTGGGAGAGCGCAACACTGGCAGTGTTGAGGTCAGGGGTTCGAGCCCCCTCAGCTCCACCCGTCACGCGGACAACCTGCACGGTCTGGTGTCAACCAGGGTGGTACCGCGGGAGGTCCGCGTCAACGCCTCTCGTCCCTGATCGGGACGAGAGGCGTTTTTGTTTTGTCGGCACGACGGTCCGGAGAAAAGCCATGATCGCACCAACCCAACACACCGCCCCGGATCGCGCTCCGGGACACCACGACGAACCCCGCTACGATCCGGACGTCACCGAGGCGAAGTGGCGCCAGCGCTGGCAGGACGCCGCGATCTACAAGGTCGATGACAACGATCCGCGCCCCAAGTGGTATTCGCTGACGATGTACCCCTATCCGTCGGGCATCTTGCACGTCGGCCACTGGTATGCCTTCGCCGTGCCGGACGTCTTCGCCCGGCATCAGCGCATGAAGGGCTACAACGTCCTCTTCCCGATGGGGTTTGACGCCTTTGGCCTGCCGGCCGAGAACGCGGCGATCAGGGCCAACATCCATCCCGCAACGTCGACGTTCTCCAACATCGAGCAGATGCACCGCCAGTACGACATGATGGGCGCGATGATCGACTGGTCGCGCCAGGTCCAGACCTGTCGCCCGGAGTACTACCGCTGGAACCAGTGGATCTTCCTGCGGATGCTTGAGCGCGGGCTGGCCTATCGCGCGGCCGGCGCCGTCTGGTGGTGCCCGAACGACCAGACGACGCTGGCCAACGAGCAGGTGCTGGAGGGCAACATCTGCGAGCGGTGCGGCGCCGAGGTCTATAAGCGCGACCTGGAGCAGTGGTACTTCCGCATCACGAACTACGCGGATGAGCTGCTGACGGATCTGGACAAGCTCGACTGGCCGGAGCGAGTCAAGACGATGCAGCGCAACTGGATCGGCCGCTCCGAGGGCGCCCGGTTGCGCTTCAAGCTGGAGACTGGCGACGAGCTGGAGGTCTTCTCGACCCGGCCGGATACGGTCTGGGGTGCCACCTTCATGGTCCTGGCGCCGGAGCACCCGCTGGTCCAGCAGATCACGACCGACGAGCAGCGCGAGGACGTGGACGCCTATGTCACGGAGACGCGCAAGAAGACCGAGATCGAGCGCCAGTCCACCGACGAGGCGAAGAAGAAGACCGGCGTCTTCACGGGCGCCTATGCCATCAACCCGGTCAACGACGAGCGCATCCCGGTCTGGATCGCGGACTACGTCCTGGTGACGTATGGCACCGGCGCCATCATGGCTGTGCCCGCGCATGACGAGCGCGACTTCCAGTTCGCCCGCGCCTTCGAGCTGCCGATCCGCGTCGTGATCCAGCCGGACGATGAGCCGCCGCTGGACCAGGCGACGATGGAATATGCCTATGTTGGTCCGGGACGGATGGTCAACTCCGGCCAGTTCGACGGGGTGCCGGTACCCGAAGGGATCGACAGCATCATCAACTGGCTGGATGCCCAGGGGCGTGGACAGAAGGAGGTCACCTTCCGACTGCGCGACTGGCTGATCTCCCGTCAGCGCTACTGGGGCACGCCATTCCCGATCGTCTACTGCGACGATTGCGGCATCGTCCCGGTGCCGGACGATCAGTTGCCGGTCGAGCTGCCACTGGACGCCGAGTTCACGCCGACCGGGCAGAGTCCGCTGGTGTCGCACAAGGAATTCCTGGAGACCCCTTGCCCCAAGTGGGGCGGGCCGGCCCGCCGCGAGACCGACACCATGGACACCTTCGTCGATTCGTCGTGGTACTGGTACCGCTACACGAGCCCGCACGAGGACGTGCTGCCCTTCTCGCCGGAGAAGGCGAAGGAATGGTGTCCGGTAGATCTCTACTGCGGGGGCATCGAGCACGCCATCCTGCACCTGCTCTACGCCCGCTTCTTCACCAAGGTGCTGCGGGACATCGGTCTGGTCGAGCACGACGAGCCCTTCCTGCGGCTGCGCAACCAGGGGATGATCCTGGCCGCCGAGGGCACCAAGATGAGCAAGAGCCGCGGCACGCAGATCGGCCCGGATGAGATCGTCGCCGCGCACGGCGCGGACGCGCTGCGGCTGCACCTGATGTTCCTCGGCCCCTGGGAGCAAGGTGGCCCCTGGAACGATCGCGGCATCACCGGCATGGAGCGGTTCATTCGGCGCGCCTACCAGATCGTCGCGGAGCTGCCGGAGACGTCGTCCGACGGCGCGGACGTGCCGGATGTGGAGATCGCGGCGCTGCGCCGCCTGACGCACCGGACGATCAAGAAGGTCAACGACGACCTGAACGCGTTCCACTTCAACACGATGATCGCCGCGTTGATCGAATTCACGAACGAACTGGTCAAGCAGAAGGACGGTCCGATCGCCCGCACGCCGGCCTGGCGGGAGGCGGCCGAGACGTTGACCCTGCTGATGGCCCCGAGCACGCCCTACGTCGCCGAGGAGATGTGGGAGCTGCTGGGCAAGCCGTTCTCGGTCCACCAGCAAACCTGGCCGACGTACGAAGGGTCGCTGCTGGTCGAGGAGACGGTCGAGTTGGTCGTCCAGGTCAACGGCAAGGTCCGCGACCGGCTGACGGTCCCGAAGGACATCACCGAGGAGGCGGTCACCGTCCAGGCGATGGCGAGTCCACGCGTCCGGGAATACGTCGACGGCCGCTCCCCGAAGCGCGTCATCTACGTTTCGGGCCGCCTGCTCAACATCGTCGTCTGACCCGAGGGACAGCAAACCGCCCGGCCAATTCGGCCGGGCGGTTTTGTCTGCCAGTCCCAATAGCTGTCATCTGAGCGAAGCGAAAGCTTGTCCCGAGGAACCGAAGGAAATCTCCCGCCGCCGCGGCTTCCGTAGCGAACACGAGCGCGCATGACGGCAACGACGAGAGAGATTCTTCGGCCTGCGAGCCTCAGAAAGGCAGGCATCGCGGCATCGATCAGTCCGCCGCGACCGCTTCCTTCTCGCGCTCGGGTGCCGCTTCCGGCTGCCAGCGCAGATTCAGGTTCCGGTTCGCGCCCACCTCATCCAGCCGCTTCGTCTCCGTCGTGTGGGGGGCGCTCGTCACCAGTTCCGGCGTCGTTTCCGCTTCGTCGGCGATCTGCCGCATCGCATCGATGAAGTAGTCGAGCGATTCCTTCGATTCCGTCTCCGTTGGCTCGATCATCAGCGCCTCGGGCACGATGAGCGGGAAATAGGTAGTCGGCGGGTGGACCCCGAAGTCGAGCAGCCGCTTGGCGATGTCCAGCGTCTTGACGCCGTGCTGCTGCTTCTGGAGGTTGCCCGATGCGACGAATTCGTGCATGCAGGTTCGGTCGTAGGGCATCTCGTAGCGGTCGCGGAGTTGCGTCATCAGGTAGTTCGCGTTCAGTACCGCGTCCTCGCTGATCTGCCGCAACCCCTCCGCGCCGTGCATCCGGATGTAGCAGTAGGCGCGGACATGCATGCCGAAGTTGCCGTTGAAGCTGTGCAGCCGGCCGATCGTCGCCTCCGGCCGGAACCATTCGTACCGGACATCGTCGCCCTCAGTGATCTTGCGGACCCGCGGCGTCGGCAGGTACTTCGCCAGCTCCTTGCGCACACCCACCGGCCCTGAGCCCGGCCCGCCGCCGCCGTGCGGCGTTGAGAAGGTCTTGTGCAGGTTGTAGTGCATGATGTCGATGTCGAGATCGCCGGGCCGGGCGATGCCGAGGATGGCGTTGAAGTTCGCGCCATCGTTGTAGACCAGCCCACCGGCTCCGTGGACGATCTCGACGACCTCCGCGATGTGCTCGTCCCAAAGGCCGAGCGTATTCGGATTGGTGATCATCAACCCGGCGGTGTCCGGTCCGACCAGTGCCCGCAGCTTGTCGACATCCGCGTTACCACGGTCGTCGGAGGGTAGCGTCACGACCTGGAAGCCGGCCATGCGCGCCGTCGCCGGGTTGGTGCCGTGCGCCGAGTCGGGGATGATCATTTTCGTGCGGCCGGTGTCGCCACGCTCTGCGTGATACGCGCGCATGATCAGGCAGCCTGTCAACTCGCCATGGGCGCCGGCGGCCGGCTGCAAGGTGACCGCGTCGAAGCCGGAGATTTCTGCCAGCATCTCCTGCAGGTCGAACATCAGCTCCAGCGCGCCCTGGACGGTCGATTCCGGTTGGTAGGGATGGAGCCGCGCGAACCCGGGATAGCGGGCGACCGCCTCATTGATCTTCGGGTTGTACTTCATCGTGCATGACCCAAGTGGGTACATGTTGATGTCGATGGCGTGGTTCTTCTGGCTCAGGCGCGTGTAGTGACGGATGACGTCGATCTCGCTGACCTCGGGCCAGTTCAACGCCTCCCGGCGAAGCTTCTCCGGCAACGGCGTCTCCGGCACGGTCGGTTTCGGAAACTTGACCGCCCGGCGTCCGGACTTGCCGAGTTCATAAATCAGGGGCTCTACCGCCATCAGGTTCTATCTCCGTCATAGGGGCATGACATCACGTGGCGCCCGGGGCTGGACACCTCTTTCACATCGATGGTAGCACGTTTGTGCCCTCCAAAGCTCCGTCATACCGAGGTGTTGCAGGACTTTGGTAGGATGCAGCAGTCAGGCAGGAATACCGCATCGGCCGGCGGTCAGATGAAAGCGCGAAGGGCGAACAGCGTGCGAAATGGGGTGTCCGGACGGTTGTTCTACGGCTGGATCGTCGTCGGGACGATCGCCAGCCTGCTCATGGCCAGCTCCGGCGCTCGTTTCCTTTATGGCGTGGTCCTCGTGCCCGTCCAGGACGATCTTGGCATGAGCCGCGCGGCTCTGGCCGGCGTCGTCACGATCGGCATGATCCTGCTCGCCTGCCTGCAGCCGGTCGTCGGCGTCTTTGCTGATCGCATCGGCCCGAAGAAGATCCTGCTCTTCGGCGTCGCCGTCATCGGTCTGATGCTCCTGCTGCTCTCGTTCGCGACGGCCCTCTGGCAGTTCTACGTCATCTACGGCGTCATCGGCAGCATCGGCTTCGCCGCCACCAGTCCGGTCAACGTCACCACGCTGGTCAGCCGCTGGTTCGTCAAAAAGCGGGGCACCGCGCTCTCGATCGCGACCTCCGGCACCGCCCTCGGCCAACTCGTCATCGTCCCTGTCGCCGCCTGGGTGCTCAGCATCTCGACCTGGCAGACGACGATGAAGATCCTCGCGATCCTGCTCCTCGCCGCCATGCTCCCCCTCGGCTTCGTCCTGATCCGTGACGATCCGGCGAAGTTCGGGCTCCCGCCAGACGGCAGCGCCATCGAACCGGAGCGGGGCGACGAGCCGCGTCAGCGTCGATCCTTCATCGGGCCAGCGGCGCAACTGCCGGAAGCTCTACGGACGCCGGTCTTCTGGCTGCTGGGGTGGGGATTCTTCGTCTGCGGCTTCACGATGGCGTTCGCGAACACCCACTTCATGGCCTACGCCGACGAGATGGGCATGCACGTAACGATGGCGGCGGAGGTCGTCTCCGTCACCGCCGTCTTCAGCGTTGCCGGCACGATTTTGCTCGGCATGCTGGCGGACCGCTACCGCCGCTCCCGCGTCCTGGCCATGGTCTACGCGCTGCGCGGCGTCAGCTTCTTCGTGCTCTTCCTGCTCCCCTCGGGGCCGCCGATGTTCATCTACGCGGTCATTCTCGGCGTCTCCTGGTCCGCGACGACGCCGCTCACCGCCGCGATCTCCGCCGACATCTTCGGCAAGGTCAACGCGGGCGCGATTTTCGGCGCGATGTACACCCTCATGAATATTGGTGCGGGCGTCGGTGCCTACTTCGACGGCGTGGTCTACGACCGGACCGGCAACTACCACGCCGCGCTGATCATCAACACCTTCATGGGTGCCAGTGCCGCCATCGCCATCCTGCTCGTCCATGAGCCGACCTGGATTCAGCGATTCACCCGCCGCGCCCAGCAATCCGTCCCGGTGCCCGGCGTCCCGGCCAGCGCCGACTGACCGCCGCTACTGGCTCGCCTGGGCCAGCGCGTCCGCATCGATCTCGTCGCTCTGCGCCGCGACATACCGGCGCTGATCGCGATGGCCGTGGACGATGATCGGGATCAGGATGGCGGCGCCAGCGGCGGAGACGATCAGCGGCAGGGTTGGTTCAACGCCGTAGAGCTGTGCCGCGACGACCGGGCCGAACGACATGGCGCTGCCGCCGAGGATTTCCATCGTCGCGAACGAGCGGGACCGGATCGAGCCGGGCGCCGTCTCGCCGAGCGCCGCCATGAAGAGCGCCCAGGCGGAGAAGAAGCCGCCGCGCAGCACGAACGCGATCGTCACCGCGGGGAGTGAGCCGAGCGCGGTGAAGATGATGAGTGCCAGCGCCACCGCGCCGACACCGGCGGTCGCGCCGAGGAACGGCGCGCGCTGAATACGCGGACTGCGGGAGATGACGAGTCCGTAGGTCACGGTGCCGACTGCCGCGCCAGCACCAAGCGTGGCGATCAGCGCCGGATCGATGCCCCGCACGTCGTGGAGGAAGTTGGGCACCAGCGAGACGCCAATTGCGAGGACGAAGACCGTGGCGCCGTGCAGGATCAGGATTTGCCGGCTTGCGTGGTGCCGGAAGACCGCG
>JAICKJ010000013.1 GCA_025928015.1 Thermomicrobiales bacterium | reverse complement strand
GGGGCCCCCCCCGCCCCGCCCGGCCGGAATGACGCACAGGCGCCGCCGGAAGTCCGGCGGCGCCTGTGCCCGGGGCACGCCGGCATGCCGGCGCACCCGCGATTACTTGGCTTCGACCACGGTCAGCAGACCGGTCGTGTAGTTCAACGTGCCCTGCGCGTTCGGCAGGGTGTCGACCACCAGGTAGGTACCCGGGGTCAGGTTGAGCGACACGTACGAGACCTGGCTCGGCGACAGGACGCCGGAGCCACCGAGGACGGTCGTGCCAGTCGGCGACTCGCCGTTGAAGAGCGCGTCGGCGATCGGCTGCGCCTGGTCGGCCGTGGTGCCATCCGGCACGCGGTAGACGATCAGCTCGTGGATGCGCGAGCCGTAGTTGTTGACTTGCCAGAGCTGCTGGCCGGCGCTGACGTTGTCCAGACCACCGAACGAATCGTCCGCGATCGTGACCTGCGCCTGCGACTCGATCGCCTTGGTGGCGACAGGCGAGGCGACTGGTGACGCCACCGGCGAAGC
The DNA here is from genome assembly GCA_025928015.1 of Thermomicrobiales bacterium. Lineage (GTDB taxonomy): Bacteria > Chloroflexota > Chloroflexia > Thermomicrobiales > UBA6265 > JAICKJ01. The sequence goes on along the minus strand of JAICKJ010000013.1, from coordinate 27,427 downwards.
GACCGGAGACGCGACCGGCGTGGCCCCGCCTTCAGGTGGCGCCGGCTCGGTGACCTGGATCGACTGCGGCGACTGGTTGTTCAGCAGGTTGGTCGAGAACAGCACCCAGCTGCCGGCCGACAGGGTCACGACGCTCTGCGACGTGCTCGCTGGCGCCGCCCACGAGCCACCCGCGAAGGTGGCGTCCTTGAACCAGTCGGGGATCGTGGCGCCGGTGCCCTTGCCGAACGTGTCGGAAATGGCGGAGGTGAAATCCCCCACGGCGTGACCGGCGGGAAGCTTGACCAGGCTGGCCGACGCCGGCGCCCTGGTCTTGTTCTCGAACGTCACGATGTACTGCCCCGGTGGCAGCGGGCTGTTGGGCACGAGCGTCGTGAAGTAGCCGTCGTTCGCCGTGATGGCGATCTCGGGCAGGCCGAGGTTCAATCCCGCCGGCGCGGCGACCGGTGAGGCCACCGGCGATGCCGCAGGAGTCGCTTGTGCGCCCGCGCCCGCAACCATCGGAATCAGGGCGAAGAGCGCCAGGATGGAGCCCAACACCATCAATCCGATGCTTCGACCGCGCCCGCTTCTTCGCGTCGCAACCATCGCACTTCTCCTTGGGGCCGCTGCCCCTCCACATGGTCCCCGCCAGGTGCGAAGACATTCGTTCAGGATGACCGGTCAGGCGACCAGTCACCCGGTCGTACGGCATTCCCGCGACTGAGCGACGCCGCAAGATGAATGCCGCTCCGGAGTCGACCCGGGGCCGCTCCATCCAATGCCCCGGCGCAGAGTGCGGCCACCTGCCACCGGGGTACACTGACACGCGGGTATGGTACCCGATTCCCGTTCGGTTGACCTGCCGGCAAGTTCGTGAAGTTTTGCACGAGAATCGCCCACCAACTGCCCCGCGCGGCGTCCACCCGGGTGGACGTTCCACCTCGCGACAGGAGTCGCTCGTGACCACGCCATCCCCCGACGACATCGTTTGGTTGACGACCGCGCCGAACGAGCCCATCGCCCAGATGTGGGCCGCCGACCTGCGCAATGAGAACATCCCGGTCATGCTCAAGCCGGGCGGCCCCGGCTTCGGCGCCTGGGCCTCCGCCGCGACCTTCGAGCACGAGCTCTTCGTCCGTCAGACCGACTACGCCCGCGCCCGCGACCTGCTCACCGAGCTGGAGGACGTCGATTTCAGCGTCGCGGCCGATGAGGATGACGAGGAGTGGGACGATGAGAGTGACGCGGAGCGGTCGTGAGCGGCGTCCGCCTCACGGCTCCGAGGGCCGCTCGACCGCGCACACCCACCCGGGCTGGTCCGCCGATCCACCGGACCGGCCGAGCGACCATCATTGGTTGCCGCTGGGAAAGGTGATCTCGTACCCGGCGCCGTGTCGCGGCACGCTCACTTGCGCCACGTGGCCGCTCGCGTCGCGCCGGACGCCGACCACGACCTCGATTGCCCGGACCAACCCGGCATCGTCATCGCTCGGCGCGCAGACCATCAGGTAAGCGTCGTCCAGCTCGATTCCCAGCAACCGTCCGCGCACGCCCATCTCCAGCAGATGGCGCTCCGGTTCCTCGGGACCGCCGGCGGCGCGCGCATCGACCGCAATGTCGATCGTGTTGCGCCGCAAATCCACGGTCAGCGCCGCCGGGGTCAGGACGTCATCCATCGGTCCGTATCCGTTCAAGTGACAGCGACAGGCGGATACTGCCCGAGCGCTCCTCCACCGTGGCGGCGCCCACGCGCCAGCCGCTGGTCGCTGCGCCCGTCGCCCGCTCGCCGCTGATGGTGCCCCAGGCACGCCAGCCATCGTCCGTGGCGATCAGGCCGTCGAGCGTCGCGTCCGTCAGGTCGAGACCGATGTCCTCGCCGGCGCCAAGCATCGCGGCGACGATGTCGGGGATCAGGCGTTCCAGCGTCGCGGCCGAGGCGCGGACGACGATGGCGTGATCGCCCGGGCGTCGCGCGGCGCCGACCATCGTGGCCACGACGGCGGTGATCAACGACCGCAACGCGTCGGCGGCGGTCGCGCCCGTGCCCGTCACGGTTCGGGTGTCGTTGGGTGCTCGCTTGCCGGGCATTGCGTGTCCTTCACCTCGAATCGCGCCCGCGCGGCGCCCATCGTCCCCTCCACCCTAGCCCTCGCCGGGCGTGACGTCCAGGGGCGCCCGGCGGGGCTGCATAATGACGGGAGGACGGCCGTTCGACCGACCCCGGGGAGTGTCAGTAGTGGTCATCGTGAGGAACGCGTTCAAGATCGTCGTCAAGGTTTCGAAGGACGCGAGCAGCCGCGACATGCCGGGTATGGCCGCCCAGATCGCGTACCACCTCATCTTCGCGTTGATGCCGATGCTGATCTTTCTGACGGCGGTGGCCGGGTTCGTCGCGCATCGCGTCGGCGTCACCAATTCAATGATTCACATCACGCAGTGGCTGACGGATCACGCCTCGCCGCAGATCGCGAGCGTGCTGCAGGCGCCAATCGCGCACGCGCTGAACACGCAGCCGGAGAGCCTGCTGACCTTCGGCGGTCTGCTGACGCTGTGGAGCGCGCGTGGGGCGATCGCGTCGATGATGGGCGGATTGAACCTCGCGTACGGCACGAAGGATTCGCGGTCGTGGTTCGTCCGGCAGGGACTCGCGATCGCCTTGACGATCGGGCTGGCGCTCGCCGTCGTGGCCGGGTCCGTCCTCAACCTGCTCGGGACCGACGCGGCGCGGAGGCTCGCGGATCAACTTCAGATGGGCCGGACCTGGGTGCGAATCTCGCGTCTGGTGCAGTGGCCGGCGACGGTCGCGATCGTCATCGTGCTGGTCGCGCTGCTCCATTTTCTCGCCCCGGACGTGCACCTCGGCTTTGGCTGGATCCTGCCGGGGGCGATTTTGACCGTCGTGCTCTGGATCGGCGCCATCTACGCGCTTCGGATCTACTTCAAGCTCGCGCGCGGCTTCGCCGAGGCGTACGGCGTCTTTGGCGCGATGCTGGCGGTCATCTTCTGGATCTACATCATGGGGATGATCCTGCTCATCGGCGGGCTGTTCAATGCCGCGATCTACGCCGTGTTGCGGCCCAATGAGGCAGCCGCCGCGGTCCAGAAGCCGCGGTCCGAGTCCCGGCAGGCGGCCGCCTGAGTGATGGTTCCACGTGAAACCTTCTGTCAAGCTTGGTCCCGACCCTCGCGCGCGGCGTGGCCCCATCCGGACAACCTTGCTATCCTCATCCCGGGTTTGAGCGCCCGCGTGTTCACGGTGACCGAGGCGCACTCGTCGTTCCGAAACCGGACCCTGTCGCCACTCGTTGGACAGGCAGGAAGGAAGGACCGACGAGCGCATGGCCCTCACCGTGGACTGGCACCAACTGACAACCCGTTCCGGACCTGGGAGAAGTTCCGTGTCGGTCGATGACCAGACACTCGTCGAGCGCGCGCGCGGAGGCGATCAGCTGGCATTCGGCCAGCTGTTCGAGCAGTATCACGCCCCGATCCTCAACTACCTGCACCGAATGGTCAACGACCGCGCGCTGGCCGAAGATCTGACACAGGACACCTTCATCAAGGCCTACAACGCCTTGCCGCGGACGAAGCCGGACCTCGCGTTCAAGGCCTGGCTCTATCGCATTGCCACCAACACCGCGATTAGCCATCTGCGGCGCGGCAAGATCGTCAAATTTCTCCCGATGCTCACCGACCGGGAACAGCCGGACGAGCCGGTCGAGCGGTCGGTGACGCGCAAGACCGACATCAACGAAGCGCTGCGCAAGCTGCCGAAGCACTATGCGGCCGCCTTGCTGCTGCGCCATTACCAGGGGCTCTCGCTCGCCGAGACGGCACAGGCATTGGATATCACCGAAAACGCGGCCAAGCTGCGGCTCTTTCGCGCCCGGAAAGCGTTCGCCAAGGTCTATGAGACCGAAGCGGCGGGCGACGCGGACAGCCTGGAGGCGGATGCATGATCACCCACCACCAGGCGGAGATGCTGATCTCGGCCCGCATGGATGGGCCGCTGGACGCCGCCGAGCAGCGTGAGCTGGCGGCCCATCTCGCAACCTGTGCCCGCTGCCGCGCCTTCGCCCGCCAGCTCGGGATGCTGCGGGATGACCTGCAGAACTTGCCGGTGCTGCCGCCGAGCATGACCGTGACGCGCGGCGTGCTGGAGCGCATCGACGCCGGGCGCCCGCCCTGGACGCGCTTTCTGAACCTCTTCGGCGCGCAACCGCTGCCGGCCTTCGCGACGGTCGCGGCGACGCTCGTCATCGTCGCGCTGCTCGGCACATTGGTTTTCAACCGGCTCGCTGGCGGCCCGGACCACGAGCCGCAACTCCTGACCGCGCCGACCGCGCAAGCGCTGGCGACCAAGCAGCAGGCCACGCGCACCGTCACGCCGCCGACCCCGACGCCGAGCTTGCCGCCCTCGCCGACGGTGCTGCCGACGCTGCCCAACTTCACCGTGACCCAGACGCCGGTGCCGCCGACCGCGACGCCGAGCCCGACGCCGGTACCGACGCAGCCGCCGACACCGACGGAGACGCCGGCGCCCACGGCCACGAGCACGCCCGCGCCGACGGCGACAGCTACTCCGACGGCGACGGCCACTCCGGCGCCGACGCAGCCACCGGCGCCAACGGCGACCCCGACGCAGCCGCCGGCGCCCACCGAGACGCCAACGCCGCTGCCTACCGAGACCCCAACGCCGGCGCCCACGATGACGCCGAGCCCGGCGCCGACCGAACCACCGACGCCAGCACCGACCGAGACGCCGATTCCAACCGAGACGCCGGTGCCGACGGAGACACCGGTGCCGACCGAGACGCCGACACCGCTGCCCACGGAGACGCCGGTCCCGACCGAGACACCAATCCCGACGGAGACGCCGGTCCCGTCACCGACGCCATCGCCCACGGTGCCGCCGCCTCCGTCGACCCAGGCCGCGCCGCCGATCGTGCCGCGGCAGGGGAATCTGGTCGTCCAGGCGACGCCGCCGGCGGCGAGCACATCCGTGGCGGGAACGGCGTCGGCGCTGCCACCCGCCGAGACGGCGACATCGGAGATCGGACCGGCCGCGACGTCCGCGCCGCCGCCAGCGATGCCGGCGACGGTCCCGGCGACTGCCGCCGCGACCGTGCCGCCGGCAGTGCCGGTCACCGCCACGGAGCCGCCCACCGAGCCGTCAGGGCAGGCGATCGTCCCCGCCGTGACCGAGGAGGCAAGCGCGCCCGCCACCGCCGCCGCGGCCACCACGGCGCTGCCCACGGCCTCACCGACCGAGACGCCGACGGCCGGACCGCCGACGATTCCGCCGATCGAGCCACTGCAAACGGCGCCGCCGACCACGTCCGCGACCGCACCGGCCACCACGGCAGCGACTGAAACGGCGACGACCGCCGCGACGGAAGCGCCGCCGACGCAGACCGAGGCGCCACGTGGCGGCGACCTGGCGACCGCGAAGAAGCTGAGCGACGTGGCGAATCCGGATGGAATGCTGATCGTCAGCGACGGAGAGACCCAGTCGGTCGGTGCCCAGGGCATCGACCTCGCGTCATTGAAGATCCCGGACACCAATGCCGGTCTCTCGACGATGGCTGGCAAGAACGACAGCCAGGACATCCGGTACTGCAACGCCAATGGGGAGTGTGAGGATCTCTCGGCGGGATCCGCGAAGGGCGCGCACATCGACACGCCGATCGGCTGGTTGGGCGACGACGCGATCTATGAGCGCACGAGCGGCGCCGGGGTGAGCTACCGGGCCGTGAATGCCGATACCGGCGACGACCGGGAGCTGGTCAAGGGCGGCCAGTCGCTCGCGGCCGGCGACACCGTCATCGACCTGGGCAATGTGCTGCTGGTCCCCGGCCAGGGAAGCTGGGTGCGGCTCACCTCGGACGGCGGGTCCGTGCTTGGGAACAATCCGTGGGGATCATCGCTCGCGCAGGTGCGGGCCTACAGCTCGAAGCTCGGCTTCGTGGCCGGTGGCACGTTGGTGATCGCGAGTCTCGATGATCCGACGGCCGTGCAGGTGCAAATATCGGCGAATGTGGTCGGCTATGACATCTCGCCGGACGGTAGCCAGTTGGCGATCAGTGACGGGTCGACGATCTCGGTCTACGGCCTCGATGGCTCGTTGCGCGGCAGCTTCGCCAACTCGGGCGGCATACGCATTGGCAGCCTCGTCTGGCGCGGCGATGGCATCGAGTTCATCGACCGCACGCACGGCGTGATCCGCGTGGTCGATCCCGCCAAGCTCGGCTGAGCCAGATTCCACCCGGGTGGAATCTGGCCGGCCGGGGCGATGGTAGACTCGGAGTCTTGCCGGTGAGGCGCGGTCGCGCCCGCGCAGGGGAACCCGGGGCACGATGTCGGACCACTCATTCACCTCCATGCCGATCGATCACGCCGACGAGGATGGCATCCGCTTCGGCCGGACGCTGATCCAGACCGTCGCTGGCAAGCTGGCGGCCCAGCCGGTCGACGCCATCGCCTGCCCGGCCAACCGGCGCGGCGTGATGGGCGCCGGCGCGGCCGGAGCGGTGCGGCTGGCCGGGGGCATGGAGGTCGAACGGGAGGCGATGGCGGCCGCGCCATTGACGATGGGGACGGCGGTCGCGACGACATCCGGCGACCTCGCGGCCCGCGGCGTGCGGGTGATCTTCCACGCGGTCGTCTCCGACCGGCTGGGCGCGCCGACCCGGGAAGATATCGTGCAGCAAGCCACGACCGATCTGCTGCGCCTGGCGGACCGGCAGCGTGTCCGCGCGCTGGCGCTGCCGCCGATCGGCGCCGGGCTGGGACCGGGCCGGCTGCCGACCGCGCGCGTCTGGGAGCTGATGATCGAGGAGATCGTCGCCTATCTGCGGCGGTTCACCTCCCGGCTCGAGCGCATTATCCTTGTCACCCGGTTTCCCGACGAAGCCGAGGAGGTGACGCGCTTGCTCCGCGTCGCCCGCGAGCACTGGTGGGGGTTACGCTGATGAGCGACCGCGATTCCGATCTCGATCAGCCCGACGCCGCGCCGGCGTTCGAGGAGCCGGTGCCCGAGGCGCCGCCCGCGCCGGCGCCCGCGACACCGCGGGTGACGCCGCGCGCCTGGCAGTACTCGGCCGACGCCTGGCGGTGGAATCGCCGCCTCACCATACGTTATGTCAATGCAATGCTGAAGGTGCGCTCCGCCGCCGCGCTGCCTGACGCCTCCCGCGCCCGCTTTCGCGACATGGGGCTGCCGGCGGAAGCGATCGACGGCACGCTCGCGTCCATTCATTCACTCACCGACTGGCCACAAGCGTGGGTTCAGACCGCGCAGCGCTACCTCGGCGACTCGCGGCGACAGGTCTCGGCCCGCAATCTGCCGGAAGCGGCCCGGGCGCGCTATTACGCCGCGCTCTGTTTTCACGCGGCGCAGATTTATGTCGAGAACGACGCCAAGACCGTCAGCACCTGCCGCGCGGCGGCCGCCTCGCTCTATGGCCAGGCGCAGCCCTACCTCTTTCCACATTATGTCCGGTTGACGATCCCCTGGCGGACGGTCGAGCTGCCCGCCTACTTCGTCACCCCGGAGCATCTCTCGCAGCCCGCCCCGTTGGCCGTGCTGCTGAACGGATTTACGACCGCCAAAGAGGAGTCGCTGGGCTGGATCGACGAGTTCCTCCGCGCGGGGATCGCCGTGCTGGCCATCGACAGTCCCGGCACCGGCGAAGCGACACCGCTCACCGCCTTTTCGCTCGACCATGATGATCTGAGCGACGGCATCCTCGCCTTTGCGCAGGCCGAGCCGACGATCAATGCGACCCAGGTGGCGCTGGTCGGGGTGAGTCTCGGTGGCGCGCAGGCGATCGCCTGCGCGGCGTACGACCGGCGCTTGCTGACGACCGTGGCGGTGACGCCGCCCTACCAGCCATCCCGCTGGATGAGGCGGGCCAATACGCTGTTGCTGAACCAGCTTTCCAGCATCACCGGTGTCGATGGGCGGGAGCTGCCCGCGATCGCGGCGGCGTTCGACCTGACGGAGCGCGCGGAACGGGTGCGGTGCCCGGTGCTCGTGCTCGGCGCCGGTCGCGATGTCGTCGTGCCGCCCACCGAGGCGCAGCACCTGGCGGCGAGGTTGGGCGAACGCGCCGCGCTGGTCTGGTATGAGCGTGGCGGCCATTGCCTGTATGCCAACGTGGCGAGCTGGACCGCCGAGACGGCGGAGTGGATCCACCTCGTCGCCGCCGGCCGGGGCGCAACGCCGACGTGGTCCACCCAGGTGGACCAGGCGGCCGATGTGGCCCACATGGCGGCGAGCCACCTGGAGGGCTTCGCGCCGCGCGCTCCGGCGCCCGCGCCGCCCGCTGAAGCCGGGCCCGAATTCGACGATCCGGATCTCTACCCGACGAACAACCCGGCGGCGGCGCCCCGGCCGGACGCGCCGCGGGATGAGCCGGCGGAGTAGGGGAGGCGTCAGAGCCAGTCGCGGCGGCGCAACGCCCAGAAGAGGACGGCGCTGATGCCGGCGATCAATGCCAGCGCGTAGGCATAGCCGAACCGCCAATCCAGCTCCGGCATGTGCGTGAAGTTCATGCCGTAGATGCCGGTGATCAGGCTGGCGACCATCAGGATGATCGATGCGCCGGTGAGCGTCTTCATGACCTTGTTCAGCCGGTTCGAGGTCATCGAGAGATGGATGTCGAGAAGACTTGACATAAGATCGCGATATGTGTCGATCGCGTCCATCTCCCGCAGGATATGGTCATAGACGTCCTGGAAGTAGTAGACGGCGTGCTCGTCGAAGAACGGCACGTCGCGGCGCGTCAACGTGTTGAGCACTTCGCGCTCCGGGCTGATGATCCGGCGCAGGTTGAGCAGATGCCGGCGCAGGATGATGATATTCCGCTGGCCCGTGTTCAGATCGCCGGCGATCAACTGCTCTTCGGTGGCGTCCACCTGTCGCCCGATCTGGTCCGTCACCGGGTAATATCCGTCGACCAGGGCGTCGAGGATCGCGTAGAGCAGGGTGGAGATGCGCGGTGTGGGCACGGACTCGATGTGGTCGCGCCAGCGCTTCTCGACATCGTCGAGCGCCGTGCAATCCTGATCGTGGATGGTGGCGATGAAGTTCTTGCCGACGAAGAGCGCGATCTGACGCGTGTGCAGCTCGCCCTCGTCCAGGGAGATGTCGTAGAAGATGATGACGAGGTGGCCGTCGTACTCGTCGAGCTTCGGCCGCTGGTGGGCGTGCGTCGCGTCCTCTACGCCGAGCGGGTGAAGCGAGAGCTCCTCGGCGACCCGGCGAATCTCGTCGTCCGATGGCTTGGCGAGATCGATCCAGATCAGGTGGTCCTTGTCGTCCAGGACATCACTAACGTCCTGGAGCGACAGGTTCTGCTTGAGCTGGCCCTTGTCGGTGTGGATGACGACCCGAATCACGGCGCTCTCCGCTTGTCATAACCACCATGTAGGCGGCCACGCGGAGAAGGGAAGGGAACGTCAGCGGGCCCGCCGCGTCCATGAAGAGTGCATGACCCCGAGACGCAACGCAAGTTCGAGGATGAGCAGCGCCATGGCCGCGACCAACGGGTATTGCCAGACCTGCACGACCCGTTCGGTGTGCGCGTGGTCCCCGGTGCCGCTCAGATAGAGGTCCGCCGGCGGCGGGCTGTCGATGGAGAGGACGCGACCGCCGGTCCGGCTGGCGATCAGCTTCAACAGGCCGGCGCCGTTCGGGTCTGGCTGCCACTCGGGGGAGGGCGGCACGGCGAACGCGGCCAGGCCGCCCACGCGCTGCCCGTTCGCGCCCGTGACGGTCACCTGGTACGCGCCGTCGGCCAGGCGGGGGAGACGGACGGTGTAATGGCCCGGCTGGTTCTGGGTCAGCCGCGTGTCGGCGATGGTAGCGCCGTTGGCCGCGGTGATGCGCGCGGCGCTGCCCGCCAGATCGACGGATTGGCCATCGTTCGTCGTCGAATCGACCGTGAGGGTGACATCCGGCCCGTCGCGCGCGGCGGTGACGCGGACGGCGCCGTTGGTCGGATCGGGGAGCGACCAGCGCAACGTGTTGCCCCAGAACTGGTCGTAGCCGCTCCAGACGCCCCACTGGCTGGCGAGGTCGCTGCCGTCGTCGGCCGTCCAGCTCACCACCCGGCCGAGCCCGAACTGCCACTTGGCGAGGACCGGGTCCTGGCGGTCACTGGTGAGGATGGTTTGCGCGTCCGGCTTGGTCTGCACGTAGTCGTAGCCGTCGAGCTTGGGCAACTGTTGCGCCGTGAAGCCGTCGAGAATCGGGCTGGGATTGACCTGGATCGGCGCGAAGGCGCCGCGCAGGATCGACTGGCTGCCCGCGCTCTTCGCCTCTTCGACGGTGAAGCGGGGGATGTCCTCCGGCTTGGTCGCCTGGTGGAAGCGGCCGCCGCCGTCGGTCGCGAGGGTCTGCAGGAGGCCGGTGTCGGCGTCGTCGCCGATGGCGATCGTGGAGAGCGTGATCTGATCGTTGCCGACGTCCTGCACGAGGCGCTGATAGCTGGCCGGATTGCCGCTCTGCGACTTGCCGTCGGTGATGAGGACGATGTGCCGCACATCGGCCGGCACGTTACGCATCGTGTCGTAGGCGACCTGCAGGGCCGGGTAAATCTCGGTGCCGCCATCCGCGCTGAGCTGGTCGAGCGAGGCGTCGATCCGCTGCTGATCATTCGCGCCGGTCAGCGTCGTCATCGGCAGCACCCATTGCGGCTGGTCGTTGAAGGCGAGCACGCCGACCTGGTCGCCAGGCGAGAGTGCGCCGACCGCCTCGCGGACGGCCTCCTTGGCCATGTCGATCTTCGAGGCGGTGCTGCCACTGGAGCCGTAGCTCATCGATCCCGACTTGTCCATCACGAGCAACAGGGCGACCCGTGGCCGTTGTCGCCCCTCGGTGACGCGGACCGTGACGGGCAGCGCGTTCTCCAGCGGGGTGCCGGCGTAGGCGCCGGGGCCGTAGCTGGCCGTGCCGCCGAGGACCACGAGCCCGCCGCCGTTCTTCGTCCGGTCGACCAGCGCATTCTGCTGCGCGGTGGAAACCGACCAGGCCGGCACGTTGTCGAGCACGATGCTGTCGTAGCCGGCGAGGTCATTCGACGCGCCGGGGAGCCGGTCGGGCGTCGTCGTCGTGACCCGGGCACCCTGCGCCGTCAGCGCGCCCGCGATCCGGGTGCCGTCCGCGCCCTGGGGTTCGACCAGGAGCACCGATGGCTGGTCGCGCACGACGAGCGAGAGGACGCCCGTGTCGTTTTGGGGGATCGGGTCGGCGGCGGCCGGACCGGCGACCGTGACCTGCATGGCGTGGAAGCCGGCCGCGAGCTTCGGCGCGGTGAAGGTGACCGCGTTGCCGCCGGGCTGGAGCGGGACCGATTGTTTGGCGGCCTGCTGCCCATCGATGGTCAGGGTCAACGTCGCGTTGCCGGCGCTGCCGCTCCAGGCGTTCGCCAGCACCGTGACCTTGTCGCCGGACCAGACGGTGCCGGGACCGCTGACCGAGTCGATGCGGAGATCGTTCGGGTTGACACCGCCGAGCGGCACGACGTCGATCGGGACGCCATCCTGCGCGGCCTGGTCGGCCTGCTCGATCGCCTGGCCAGTATTCTCGGCGCCGTCTGAGAGGACGACGATCCGGCGGCCATCGCCGACCGGCAAGGCGCGCGAGAGCGCGAGCGCGGAGGAGAGGTCGGTCGTCTGCCCATCGATGCCACCGCTCGCCGACTGTTCCCAGGTGTTCGCGACGGTGCCGGCCTGCGCGGCGGGCACGGCGAGCCGCGGTTCGGCGCCGAAGGTGACGATGGCGGCGGTGTCCGCGCTGCCCCCTTGCCGCAACGCCTGGGTGACCCAGCGGTTCGCGCCCTCGGCGGCCGCTGGGCCGATGCTGTTCGACTGGTCGACGACGAAGATCGTCGGCGCGCCCGGCGCAGCGCGGACCAGCAGCGGCTCGGCCAGCGCCACGATGAGCAAGGCGAGAGTCAGCAGCCGCAGGAGGGCGATGACGCGGCCGAAGGGCTGTCGCCGGCCGAGCCGCGCCGGCAGCCAGACGACGAGCGGCACGAGGAGCACCAACCAGAGCGCCCCCGGACGCGAGAAGATCAGTGGCCAGGAGATCGCGGCGATCATGGCGAGCCTCCCTCCGCCCGCTCGGGCGCGACCCGGCTCCAGCGCGGCAGCCTGGCGACGGCGACGATCCACTCGACCGCCAGCAGGCCCAGGGCGATGGCCGCGATCAGGGGCCAGTAGCCGACGAGACCGCTCGTCGTCCCGCTGCTGTGCTGGGTCGCGCTCGCGCCGCTGGTTCGCAGCAGCGCGGGCAATTGGGCGTTCGGTTGCAGGTTCGACTCGACCGGATTACCGGCGTTGACGGCGAACTGCCCCCGCGCGAGCGCCTCGCCGTTGCCCCGGGTCTCGGTCAGGGAGTAGATGCCGACCTCGCTCGGGCCGGCAAAGGTGACCGCGTCGCCCTGATTCTCGCCGGACGTGCTGATCGTCGTGTTCCGGCCGCTGGGCGAGCTGATCCGGACCTCGGCCGCCGACGCTGGCGGGTGCAGCACAATGGGCTCGCCGATCGAGACGGCCGATGGCAGCGGGCTCTGCACCAGCTCATCGACCATCCGGGCGACCAGCACCGGGAAGACGACCCGCTGGCCGATGTTCGAATCGGCGATCGAGAAGGCGATCGTGAACGACGGCTGGCCGTTGACGGTCCCGCGCCAGAGCAGCGGTCCCGTCACGTTCCCGCTCGTGCCGCCGATGATCTCGGTCGCGCCCGCGGGAAGCTGGTATGCGGAGGTCTGGCCGAAGGTGAGGCCCTCGACGTCGAGATCCGCCAGCAACGGATCGCCGGCGTGGACCCGGGTGATCTGCGGTTGGGGCATCGCGCCGGTGACGGCGAAGAGGTTCGCGACCGGCTGGGGCTGGACGAAGATCATCGGCACGGCGGGCAGATCGGCCGGCGACGGCGTGACGCCGTCGTAGACGACGAGATCGTAGCCGGCGGCCATCTGCTTGATGCCGGCGGTCGCGCTCGGGACGGTGTCAACCCGCGCGCCGGGCAACACGGCCAGCGCGCGCTGGAGCTTGTCGGGGTTGTCCGTCACGAGCAGGATCGCCAACGAGAGCCGGGCGTCCTGGTGGAGGATGATCGTCGCCCGGTTGTCCTCCAGCAGGCCGTCGAGCCGGCGGGTCGAAATGAGGGCTTGGCTCGTGCCGGCCGGGAGCCGGAGCGTCACCGGCTGCGTCTGGCCGGGCTGGACCGTCACCTGCTGGTCGGCCACATCGACCCCATCGGCGAGGACCGTGTAGGGCACCGCGACGGCGTCGGCGGAATAGTTCGTGATGCCGGCCGTCACCTGGTACGTATCATTCTGGCCGCTCACCGCCTGGGCGCTGATCTGCGTCACGGCGAGGTTGTCGAGCGGCGTCCCGACCTCGTCCAGCGTGATCGGCATCCCGACCTGGCCGACGACGGTTGGGTCGGCGGAGAGCCCGCCATCGGTGATGAGCGTGATCCGGTTGTCGCGGTCTGGCAAGCGGAGGTTGCGGGCCAGATCGAGCACGGCGTTCAGGCCACCGAGCCCGCCGGGCGTCGGCATGGACGAGAGCTGGCGGGCGACATCGCGTTGTTGCTGGGCGTCAGAGACGGAGAGCGTGCGGGTGGTGCTGCCGAAGACGACGATGGTGATGACATCGCCCGGATGCCAGCTATCGACGATCTTCTGCGCCTTCGCCCGGCCGAGATCGAAGCGCGTCTGGTTGGAAGTTCCATCCGTCGCCAGCATGCTGGTCGAGCCGTCGAGCAGGACGATCTGATGGAGCGGCGTCGAGCGAGCGCCGAAGGCGCCGAGCGCCTTTTCGGCGGCGGGTTGGGTGAGCGCGAATGTGAGCAGTGCGGCGATGAGCAGCTCCAGGAGCAGCAGCAGGCTGAGGGGCGGACGGCGCAAGCGTGAGCGGTCCCGTTCCTGCCCGAGGGCGGGATTCCAGAAGCGGAGCGAGGGGATCGCGCGCGGGATCGGCTGCTGGCGGCGCATGTAGATCAGGATGATCAGCGGCAGCGAGATCGCGGCCAGTAGCCCGAGCGGCGCGAGCAGCCGCAGGCTCAGCAACGCGTTCATCGCTCGACGATCCCGAGCGCGGTCATCCGCTGGACGAGCATCGTCTCGAGCGGCACGTCGGTCCGGACCGGCTCGATGGTCGTGTCGTAATGGGCACAAATCCGCCGGATCTCGTCCAGCCAGGCGGCGCGCGACTGCCGGTAGTCGGCCAGCACGGCGCCATCGGGCACCACGCGCAGGCGCGCGTTGCTCTCCTGGTCGATCAGCTCCAGGACTTCGCCGGGGATGGACAGGCCGGCCGGGTCGTCCTCGACCGGATCGACGATGTGCAGGATCGTCGTCTCCCAGCCCCGGTTGCGGGCCTCGCGCAGGGGAGCTTCGAGGTCGGCCGGCTCGCCGGAGAGGAGGTCGGACAGCACGAGCAGGAAGCCCGGCCGGCGCCGGGTGTGGACGTAGGCGCCGATCGCGCCGGCGACGTCCGTCTCGCTGGCCGGTTTGATCCCGGCGAGGAAGCGCAGCATCGGCACGATGTTGGCGCGGCCCTGGACTGGCCCGAAGCTTGTCGCCGGCCCGTCGCCGAAGGCGATCACCGAGGTGTGGTCGAAGTGCCAGAGCGAGAGGTAGGCGAGGGCACCGGTGAGCTGGAGCGCGTAGCGCAGCTTCGTGGGCCCGTCGTCGAGCCCGCGCCAGGCCATCGAGCGGCTGACATCGACCAACAGGTGGACATCGTATTCGGCGGTCGTCTCGCTTTCGCGGACGAAGAGCTCATCAAAGCGGGCGTAGGTCCGCCAGTCGATGCGGCGATAGTCGTCGCCGGGGGTATACATCTTGAAATCGGTGAACTCCGGCGAGCTACCCTTGCGCCGCGACCGCCGCTCGCCGGCGACGCCGACCGCCGTTACACGCCGGGAGCTGAGCGCGTAGGGCCGGATCCGCTCCAGAAACCCCTCGTCGAAGAGCGCCAGCTCCTCATCCGGACTCTGTCGGGCGTGGATCGGCGCGGCGAACGTGCCGACGACGCGGGAGACGGATTGAGTGGAGGCGGTGAAGCGGGCGCGCAGCCCGCGCGCGGAGTTCATGGCTGGTTGTTGTCGAAGTAGTTGGAGACGATGCCGCGGTAGCCGGCCGGGACGCGGTTGGAATCCGGTCCTGACGGACCCACCGTGCCCTGCTGCGCATCTCCCTGCGCGGCACCGGCGTTCGCGCCCGAGCCCTGGCTGGAGGAGGCTGGATCCTGCCCGGCCTGGACCATCTGGTCGGACGAGCCGCCGAGCGCGACCGACTCGCTGCCGGCGCCCTGGGCACCCTTCTGGTCCTTCCCGGAGGATGCGCCGCCGTTCGCGGGCGGCTTGGCCCCCTTGCTCTGTTGCGGCGCGCTGTTCGAGCCGGTCTGGTTGGTCTGCTGGCCCGGTGCTTGTTTGCCGTTGCCGCCGTTTGGCTCGGTCTTGGAGCCGGCACCAGCGCCGGCACCGCTGTCCGATTGTCCGGTTTGTGGCTCCTGGTTCGGCTGGCTGACGCCCGGTCCCGGCTGGCCGCCGGCGCTTTCCTCCGGGTGGTCACCGGCCGCGGTCTGGCCCGCCGCCTGGCTTTGGTCGCCCGCCTGGCTGCCGCTCTGGCCCTGCTGCGCCGCGGAGTTGTTACCCTGCTGCGATCCCTGGTTCTCGCCGGCCTGGGCGCCGCTTTGCTGCGCATCGCTGGGCGGGTTCGGCGAGGTGCCGGATTGCGCTTGCGTCCCGTTCCCCGACTGCTGCGCCTGTTGCTGGTCGCCGCTTTGCGCTTGCCCGTTCTGGGCCTGCTGGCCGTTCGGTTGATTCTGGTTCGCGCCGGATTGCTGTTGCTGGTCCGCGGCGCCGGCCGGCGCGCCCTGGCTCGGCTGGGAGGCCGATTGGCCGGACTGGGCCGGTTGCGGTGCCTGCCCGGCCGCCTTGCTGACCGAGTTCGCCAGATCGCTCATCCCTTGTTGCGCCTGATCTCCGCCCTGGCGCAGGCCATTCGCCGCGTTGCGCGTCGCGTTCTGCAAATCCTGATTCTGGCCCGACATCTGGTCGGCGGAACGGTCGAGCTGGTTGGCGAGCGCGTTGCGCTGGTCCGGCGACATCTGGTTGGCCGTAGTGGCGGAAGATTGCAGCGAGGAAGCCGCCTGCGGATAGTTGCCGGCCTGGATCGCCTTCGCCGCCGGTTGGGTCGAGGGGTTCTTGTCGAGCGCGTTGCCGAGCTGGTTCAGGTCGCCCAGCAGCGCATTGCCGGCGCCCTTGTCGAGCTGGGGCATCGGACCGTTCATCGGCGCGGCCTGGTTCTGGGGCAGACTCGCGAGGCGGTCGCTGGCCGGCACGAAGGCCGGGATGACGCCCGATTCGGCTTGGGGGACGGCGGAAGGTCGGGCGCTGGCAAAGGCGAGCGCGCCGAAGAGCGCGAGCCCGGTGAGGAGGAAGCCCAGCTCCCGCCAGGCAATGAGGCTGCCGCGGCTGACGTACGGATGCAGGATGACGAGCTGGTTGGCGGCGTCGGCGCGTTGGACCGTATCGATTTGCCGGCCGAAGGGGCTGGTGGACGGTCGTTCCAGTGATTCAACCGCGGTCGCCAGGCGCTCATCGAGCAGATAGGTGCGGTCGAGCATCCGGGCGAGCCGCGACCGCGATGGCCGGGAGCACGCCGCGAAGACGACGCCTGCCACCGCGAGCACAACGGCGACCGCGATGGCTGGGACGATCGACGGCCGCGGCAGGCCGAACGCCAGCGCCAGCAGGAGCCAGCCAATGGTGACCAGGACTCCGAGGGCGAGCCCCCGGATGAGGCAGGCGATCATCCAGGCGATCTGAATCCGGCCCCGGAGCCGGTCCAGCGTGCGGACGACGTGGCGGCCGGGCGCGTCGAGATCGGCCGGCAGCGCGACGGCGTGGACCGGCAAATCCGGGGGCGGCCGGTTGGCGAGGATCCACCAGGGTGCCCAGGCCACCCGCCAGAGCAGCAGCGGCCAGCCGAAGCGGAGGATGAACGCCCGTGCCGCGTGGAGGGCGGCCGCGGGACCCGCGATCGCGCGGTCCCAGGCGGTGGCGGATTGTGGTTTGGCGATCATCTGGGCCATGGCGAGCTCATTTCATCCGGGACGGCGCGATTCCATACGTCCATTGGTTACCACCGTGTCTTTTGCGGCGAACGGGCCCAGAGCCAAAGGGCGAGCCAGAAGAGCAGGAGCGTCCCGAAACCACCGAGTGACAGCGTCACGCGATGCTGCCGGACGTCCATCTGCGAGGCGAGCTTCCGGGCCGCCTGTGTCCGGTCCGCGTCGCCGAGCGTGCTGAAGCTCTCGCCGGCCGTGAGGGCGAGCCGCCGGGTCTCCCGCGTCTTGCCCCAGTTGCCCGATTGGCTCTGGGCTTTCCCCAGCGTCTTCGTGGCCCGCAGGCCGCGATCCGCGAGCGCGTGATAGGTGGAGAGCAGGCTGGCCGGTCGCTGGTCCTTCGGCAGGAGCGCGTAGAGCTGTTCCGCCTGATCGAGCAACTGGGAGGCGCGGGCATAGTCGTGGCCGTCGAGCGCGGATTTGACGTTGCCCATCACCTGCTCGGTCTGGATGCCGACGTCGCATTGCGCCAGCAGCGCCTCGACCTTGCTGAGCCGTTCCTTGTCGCCGAGCTGGGAAAAGAGCTGTTGGGACGGTTGCAGGTAGCCCTTGGCCGCCGTGTAGGCGCCACGGTCGAAGAGACCCTGCGCGGGCGAGAGGTCGAAGCCGGTCAGGACATTGATCCGCCAACCGGTCGTGTACCACTGCGTCAATCCGTCGCGCCAGCGGCTCTCGATCTGCGCGGCCGGCTCGCCGAACGCCTTCGCCATGGCGGCCTGCCAGTCGCCACCGGTTGCGCCAATGGTTTGGATGAACTGCTGGAAGGAGTTGATGCCGTAGCGATCGACCAAAAAGGAGACGACGGCGTAGGACTCGGCCGCGGCGGTGGCTTGATCGGTCGCCGGCGGCTGGTCGGGCAACAGGACCGGCCAGGCCGGGATGCCCGGCGACTGCGCGGCGGTGCGGACGACCGACCCGAGGCGTGATTGCTCCGGCAGCAGCGGACGTTCAGTGAAGAGGGCGGTGCCCTGCATCAGCCCGACCGGCATCCTGCCCTTGGCGGCGGACTGCATGAATCCGCGGCTGAGCGCGTTTCGCAGCAGCTCCGCGACCTGGGCCGGCGTGCGCGTCTGCCAGGTATCGGATTGGATCAGGACGAGCTGACCGGTGGCATCGGCCCAGGCGCCGCTGTCGATCGGCAGCATGCCGGCCACGGTCGCGGATGAGGGCGCCGGGACCAAGGCGAGCGTGACGGTGTGGGTTGGTTGGGTAGCGAAGATGGCGGAGAACTCGCCCCAGATCGTTGTCAGCGTCGGGCCGAGCTGTTTGGCGAGCGCGGCGGCATTGAGCTGGGCCCCGTTCTCGACCGAGATCGTGACCTTGCCAGCGGTGGCGATGGACGACGAGGTGGATGCCTGCTGGCCGGCGGCACCGCTCGCCAGTGGCAGAACACCGAGCAGGAGCAGGCCGGCGATGGCGAGGTGGAGAGGGAGGCGAGCGGGCAGGAGGAAACGAGCGCCGGATGTGACCGGTGGTCGCTGGTCCCGGGATGCCTGGTGAGAACGCCTGAGATACGACATAACAACGACCTGACGACCTTCCCGCACGTGTGCTGAGTATAGCAGTCGCGGGAAGCGTCCTCGGTCGCGGGTCACGCTCGCCGATGGTCCCGGCGACGGCGGTCGATGATGGCCCAGATACCGACGCCGATCAACGCCAGGGTCGCCCCCCCGGTCACCGGCAGGCCGATCGCCAGGGAGCGTGGAGCGTAGGTCAGGACGACAGTGTGCGAGCCGGTGGGGAGAGAGACACCTTGCAGCGCGTAATCGGTTCGGCGGATGGGCACCGCGCGACCGTCGATCGTGGCCCGCCAGCCCCTCGCATAGGGCTCGCTGACGACGAGGTAACCGGCCGTGGTCGAGGACGTCCGCATCGCGATGCGCTCCGGCTGGAGGTCGGTGACGGTCACCTGATCGCCGGTGCTCGTCCAGGCAAGCGGCCGGACCGGGGATGGCGCCGCGAGATTGGGGGGAGGCGCGGTGGCGCCACTGACGAAGGCGACCTCATGCCCATCGACCTCACCGCTGGCCAGCTTCGCCAGCCCGGCCTCGCCATGATCCGGTAGCACCTGATGGACGATCCAGGCACGCGGGAAGGCCCGCGTGTTTTCGTAGACGACGACCCGATCGTCGCGATAGACGACCCGATCATCGGCGGTGGGCGGGATTTGCCACAGGCTGGCGGGCACCAGGATGTAGCGGACATTCAACATGTCGAGGAGCTGCGAGCCGTCGAGGGCGGCCGCGTAGACGTCCAGCCAGTGATAGTTCTGGCGGGTGCCGTTCATGGCGGTCATGTAGTTGACGTAATCCGCGAGGTGCATGGGATTGTAGCCAGAGATTTGCTCCAGGCCGAGCTGGACAGATCGCGCGTTCGTGAGGATCGCCATGATGCCCGGCTCGCGATCGAGCCAGGATGAGGGCACGTTGTGGTTGCCGGGCGAGCCTGAGCCGAAGTACGGCGCGTAGCGAAACGGCGGCTGGGTCGCCTGGAGATACTGCAACAGGGCGGCGGCGGTGCCGGGGTCGTGGGGCGCGAGCACGGTGTCGATCTGCTGGCTGATGGCCGGGTTCGCGCTCAGCAGGTTGTTCGCGTCGTTCGCCGGGTAGCGCGCGACGCGGACGAAATCCACGCCGCTCGGCCAGACGAGGATCAGCGCGAGGAGGATCAGACCGCACGTCTGCATGGTTCGGCCGCGCGCCGGGACGCGGAGCCATCTGCTCCCCGCGGCCATGATCACGAGCGTCGCCAGGACCGGGAGCGCGATCTGGGGCCAGGCGACGCTCTCCCCCGGATGCGCGACGACCAGCAGGGCCAGCAGCAGGACCGTGAGTGGTAGCAGGAGGCGCGGCCAGGCGTGCCGGATCGCGGCCAGATCGAGCCGAAGCACCGCTTGCAGGCCCGCGCCGGCCAGGATCGCCAGGGGCAGAAAGACCATATACATCGTGGCGGTCGGCCGGTGGCCGTGGATGGTCTTGAAGAGTGGCAGCAGGTAGAACCACCGCCGCGTGAGCGAGTGAGTGGCGGCGAGGTCGATGAAGACCAGGATCGACCCGGCCCAGAAAGGGGCGCCGTAGCGGCGGGGGCCGAGTGTCAGCGCCAGCAGGGCGAGCAGAACGATGACCGTACTGAACCCGGCAATGCGCCAGAAGTACGAGCCCCGCAAATAGACGCCGAGGAGCGTGATCCAACCGTAGGTGACATCGGCGTACTGGCCACCTGGCACGTTGCTGTAGTCGCCGCCCGGGATATTCGATTGTGCGCTGAAGTCGAGACGGGGCAGGATCGCCGCGGCGCCGAGCGCCGCGGTGAAGAGGATGCTGGCGAGGCCGGCGACGATCAGGTGGCGCAGGTAGGCTGGGCGCGCGCCGGCGCCGGGTGGCGGGTCGATGAGGCCCCGGTAGAGGAACCAGGCGGCCATCAGCAGCGCGCCATACATGAACCCCTGCGGCCAGGCCGCGAACATCTGGACGAGGCCGATGCCGGCGACGCCGGCCCAGAGGAGCCGGGCGCTCCAGCGGGGCGCCTGGAGCGCGCATTCGGCGCCGGCCATGCCCACCGGCAGCCAGACCGCAACCTGCCCAACCACGGTCGACTGGCCGGTCGCGTCGTACAGCGCGGGGCCGACTGCGAGTGTGGTCGCGGCCACGAGCGCGGCCACCGGGAGCATCTCCAGCCTGCGCGCGAAGAGATAGGTCGCCAGGGCGCCGATGAGCGTCTGGAGCAGGACCATCGCCTTCATCGCCGTCGCGCCGGTGAAGAGCGAGAAGGCGATCATCACCGGGAGGTACATCCAGCCGCCGCCCGCGTCGCCCGCCATCGGCGTCCCGCTGGAGAAGTAGGGGTTCCAGGCCGGGACCTGAAAGGCGCGGAGCCGGCCGCCGACGTAGTCGTAGTTCGGCAGGAAGAAGTTGAAGATGTCGAACTGGGCCAGCCAGTTATCGTAGATGAAGCGAAAACCGACCGTAACGGCGATAATGGCGAGGAGCGCGGCGAGGGCGGCGCCGTCGTCACGCCACCCGTTGGTGCGAGACGGGCGCGGCCGCCGTTTGGACTCTGGAGGGTGCGTGAGGGGACGCGGCGCGTTGAGGCTGGTGCTGTCCACAACCGAATCCCTTCCGCTCACGTGAACTGGTCCCCCGGATCCCCGCTGCCGCTTGCCGGCATTATAGATTCTGCCGCGGGACCACCAGTTGACAGAATGCGTGGCATCGCTGCCGCCGGATGCGGTATGGTCTCGGAGTCGAAACACGCGGCCCGGTCTCGGGGCGGAGTCGGTGCGGACTCCTGTCGCCGCGCGTCTCTGCCTCCGGCAACGATGGCCCTGGCCGCGACAATCCCGAGGCCGGCGAACCGAACGCGCGACACCAGAGTGGGCAAGACGTTCATGGCCGAACATACCGTCGAGCGATCCTCGGTTGGTTCCCCGTCAATCGAAGAACCCTGGGGGATCGCCGCCGCGCCCCGGCTGAAGCGGGCGACGCCGCTGACACGGACCTGGTCGCGGTTCGGCGCGTTGTCGCTCGAAACGAAGTTCCTCTACGTCCTCCTGCTCGTCTTCATCGCCAAGGGCATCCTCTTCACCCTCGTCTTCCCGGCCTTTACCGGGCACGACGAGGTCGCGCACTACGCCTATCTGCGTTACGTCGCCGTCGATCACCGCGTGCCGATCGTGCCGGACCTGACGAAGTGGCGCGAGAAGCAGGCGAAGACGCCACCCAATCAGGATGTCGGCGAGGACCGGATGCCGGGCGAGCTCTACAAATACTGCCGCTACACGACTCCGGACTGGTGGTGCAGCCCCGACGATCCACGCTTCCCCGATGGACCGAAGATGGTGACGCTGGGCGGCAAGTACCTGCCCTCCGGCTGGGTCTACACGGCCAATCACCCTCCCCTCTATTACATGCTGATGACGCCGCTCTATTGGGCGAGCCAGAGCCAGTCGCCCGAGGTGCAGCTCTACGTCATGCGGCTGGCGGCGATTCCGTTTGGCCTGTTGACCGTGCTGTTTGCCTTTCTGACCGTGCGGGTGCTCTTCCCGGCCGATCAGTTCCTGCTGATGATGGTGCCAGCGTTCGTCGCGCTGCAGCCGCAAATCTCGTATGAGTCGGCGATGCTCAACAACGACATCCTCGCCATCTGCGTGATGAGCGCAATCCTCTACGTGCTGGCGCGTGGGTTACGCAACGGCTTTCGCTGGAGCACCTGCGTACTGGTCGGCGCCTTGCTCGGCATCGGGCTGATCAGCAAGACGACGACGATCACCGCCGCGCCGATCATCGCGCTGGCGATGATCGCGGGGCTCGGCTGGCGCAACGTGAAGGAATGGGTGCTCAAGGGGGCGGCGGTGATTGGCGTCACCGGGCTCTTCGCCTGGCCGTGGTACCTCTTCATGTGGCTGCAATACCACGACCTGACCGCGCTGACGCAGATCAAGGCGCTCCAGTACTGGAACTACTCCGGCGGCCATCCACCGACAGTGCTCGGCCAGCTCCTCGATGAGGGCTTCGCCTGGATGCGCTGGAAGGAAACCTGGGGCGAATTCGGCTGGCGGCTGATCCCGCTGCGGGACAATCTGCTGACCACGATTCTGTTCATCAGTTTCTTCGCCGTCGCCGGACTCGCCGTCTACGTTATCCGCGCGTATCGCCACCGGCGGCACGCGGTCGAGGACGAGGACAGCGTGGGGGTTGTCGCGCGTGGCGGCGATCCGCTGCTTCGCCTCGACCGGGCGCAGACGATCGGCCTGATCATGATGCTGGCGACCTGCGTCGCGGCCTACTACGCCGTGCTCCAGTTCGGCACCACCTTCTCGCTCACGCAGGCCCGTTACTACTTCCCGGCGGTCAACGCTGCGGCGCTACTGCTCATGTTTGGCCTGCGCGCCTGGTTCCCGATGAAGTGGCAGCCGTATGTGCAGGCGGCGGTCTTTGCCGGCCTGGTCCTGCTCAATCTCCTCGTCTTCGCGCAATACGTCATTCCCTACTGGAACCCGAGCATCTAGCCGGACCGATCCGGGAGCAGGTGGTACTCGATCGCCAGCCAGAGGCAATCGGTGTCGGCGTGGTACTGGTGCCAGGGGTAGATGAGCGAGCCGTCTGCCGACCGGCGGCAGAACGGCGTTGGATTCGTCGTGCCGGGCCGCATCAGCTGGTCCTCGTAGAGCGTCACCGGCTGCGCCGCGCGGAATTTCTGCATCCGTCCCTCGCCGGCGACCTGGGTGTGGGCCTCGATGAAATCGTGCTGATTGTGGATGCCGCAATCGGTGCCCGCCGGGCTGTACCAGAGGTTGACGCGCACGTCCGCCGTCACCGGTTCATTCGCCAGCTCCGGCTGGCTCAACAATGTCGCCAGATCGAGGCTGACCTGTCCGACGCGGTCCTGCGCCGAGCGGAAGAGCTGCGGCCAGTCACCCGGTTCGCCGCCCCGCCCCTCGGGCGCGAAGTAATCGAGCCAGCCAAGTTCGCGGACCCGGCGCCCGACGACGTCGCGGTCGCCGTGGATCTCGATCACGATCAGGAGATCGCCGGAGACGGCGACGTGATCGAGGATGGTGGAGGCACGCGGCGGCAGCGGACCCGGCACCGGTGCATCGACCCACGCCATCCGGGCGGAGGGATTGATGACGATCGCGCGATGATCGATCGCGTAGTCACGCGCCTTGCTGATGGTCCACGCGGTCACGAAATCATTGCTGCAACTCAAGCGCCGAGTGATGTTCGCGCCCGGCCGTTCACTCGCCACGCTGCGCCTCCATCCTCGCCGCGGCGCCGGCGCCTGTCGCCGCCGCGATCTTCGGCGCGACGCGCAGCGCGTTCGCGGCGATCGTCAGGGCCGGGTTGAGCGCCGCTGACGACGGGAAGAAGGCGCTATCGACGACCCAGAGGTTGGCGACGTCGTGGCTGCGGCAGTCCGGGTTCAGGACGCTGGCGCCGGCGTCGACCCCGGCGACGGCCGTGCCGCACATGTGCGAATTCGTCTCGATCCCCATTCGTTGGGTGAAGATGAGCGGATAGCCGGCTTTCCGGACGGCGCGGGTGATGCGCCGCACGAACTCCCGGTGTGGGACGAGGTTGGTCGTCTGCCAATCGACGACGATCCGGCCGTCCTCGACGCGGACGCGGTTCTCGCGCCGTGGCAAGTCCTCGGTCGTCAGATAGATGTCAAGGCTCCGGTCGGTGACGGCCGTCAGCGACCAGTCGGACGCCCAGGCGCGCGCGGCCTTCACCATCGGCATGCGCAGCTTGCCGAGCATCTGCAGATTGCCGAGCGGGTACGGCGTGCCGGGTCCGGCCTCGTACCAGTCATTCATGCCCAGCGTCTTCTGCCAGCCGGTGCGGTTACGGCGCCAGGGATGAACGCCGATGAAAAAGGTGCTGTTGTGGACCATGTAGTTGCGGCCGAGCAATCCCGATGCGTTGCCGAGCCCCTGCGGGTGCTGGTGGTTGGCCGAGTTGAAGAGCAGCACGGCCGAATTGACCGCGCCGGCGGAGACGACGAAGGTCGTCGCCTCGATCCGCACGGTCCGGTCGCCAATCCGGGTTTCCGCGGCGATCACTCGCGTCCCGTCCGGGCTCGTGAGGAGTCGCGTCACCTCGGCGTCGATCAGAAGGCGCACGCGCTCGGATTCCAGCGCCGGGCGGACGACGCGGTTCTCGGCGTCGCTCTTGGCGCCGCTCTCCGAGGGCATGCCATCCGAGGTCTGCGCCCACAGGCGGTCGGACATCGTCTCCAGGTTCATTCCGTTCGCCATGTGGAACGGGTGCAACCCTTGCTGGCGCAGGGAGACGGCGAACGCCTCAACGGCCGGTTCGTGGGCGAGCGGTGTGAAGGGGTAGGGCGTCGAGTGCGGCGGCTCGGTCGGGTCCTCGCCAAGCTGGCCGTGGACCTGGAAGAGCGCTTCGGCCCGCCCATAGAAGGGCTCCAGATCGTCGTAGCTGAATGGCCAGGCGGGGGAGACGCCGTCGTGGTGGACGATCTCGTCGAAGTCGCAGACGCGAAATCGGGGCAGGCAGGCGCCGTAGAACTTCGTGTTTCCTCCCACCCAATAGTAGACGCCGGGGTGGAAGGGATGGCCGGTGCGGCCGTCGTACCAGGGCCTGGCGGTCTTGTAGCGCCCCTTGATGAACATCTCGACGGGCTGCGAGTTCTCCGGCTCGCGGGGCAGGAAGTGGCCGCGCTCGACCATGAGCACATCCAACCCGGCGTCGCGAAGCGCCCAGCCGAGTGTCCCGCCGCCCATGCCGGTGCCGATAATGACGATATCGGCGGTGATCGGCTCATCGCCGGGCTTGACCAGCGCGCCTGGCCGCAGTGGTGTGTATCCCGTCTTATCCGACATGCAATTGCCCTTCGACATTGTTCGCTTATGTGGATCTACTGATTCGGGTACTCGTCCAGACTCTTGGCGAATGCCGGCAGTTCCTCGGTCACGATCTGCCAGATCTGTTCATCGTCAATTGTGTGATACCCGTGCGAGATAATGTTTCGGAGCCCGATGAGTTTGTGCCACGAGTCCTGAGCAGCGGTTGCGAACGTCTCCTCATCCAGCCGGCGCAATTGCGCCAGATTCTCCCCGATCTCCTGCAACCGCATGAGAATTGCGTTTTGCGCCATCTCGTTTGCCATGAACGAGGCACGATCCGGGGGCAGTAGGATGTGATCTGCGTCAATGCCAGTCTGAGATAGGGGCGCGCGGACTTCGTCATAGCGGGAGCATGACAAGCGTTGGCGTGATGTAGGGGGCGAACGCGGGATCGAGGCGCGTCATTAAATCGACGCGCCGGCCACTCAGCCGGGCGAGCTCGTCTGCGAGTTCCATTTGCCGGAACACGGACGTCGGCTTGGCGAATGTGACGAGGAGGTCGATATCGCTCTCCGGTCCCGCTTCGCCTCGCGCGAAGCTCCCGAACAGGTACACCTCGGTCGCGCCATGCGCACGCAGTGTCGCCAGGAACGCGTCGGAGACGACGTCCGGAAGGGTTGAGGAGACAGGCGCCGGTGAAGGTGCGGGAGTGCGCTTCATGATGCGATTAGTGTACTTCAGCCCCACCTGTTTCGTGTTCGATCACATGACCCGCAAGTCCGGCAACTTCTCGAAATCGTAATCGCGCCAGACGGGGACGCCGCAGTAGCGCTCGCCTTCGGGGCAGATCGGCCTGGCGCCGGCGCGGGAGCGGAAGACGCAGGGCGGACCATCGACGTACTGGCCGATGAGCGGGTGAACCCGCCGCACCTGCTGGACCTCCTGCCAGGCCGTCTCCGAGATCTCCCGTTGGGCATCGAGGCAGAGCCGCTTGATCCATTTCCAGTAGTAGCCGAGCAGCGTGCCGCTCTCGTGGAAGCGCACCCGGTGGGCATTGGGCAGCAGGTAGAGCACGGTCTCCGGCGCGACGCCGGCGTCGAGGAGTGTGTTCTTCGCGTCCCACATCGCCTGGACCGTCGCCTGGTACTCGCGCAATGCCTCGGGGTTTTCGCGCACCGCCCAGGGGACGATTACGTCCGGCTCGCGGCGCAAGTGCGCGGTCAGCAGCGGGCTGGAGGAGGGCGTGCCGCGGTGGCGCTGATTCTGGGCGTCCTCGGCGCCGCTGATCCGCTTCTGGAAGGTGAACGGGACGTGGTTCATCGTCTGCATCAGCTTGGAGTGCATGCCGAGGAAGACCGCGTTGCCGAGGTAGGGATTGCGAGCGCCGTCGAGGACGTGGGCAATGGCGTCCGCGTCGCTCAGATCGCCCGCGCCGATGACAGTCCGAATGGCGTCCGCCATGACGTGCTCGGCGTCCGGGTTGTACGCGACGAGGCGGCTGTTGCGGTCCCCCAGCTCGGCGTCGTAGCGGGCGAAGAAACCCTCCGCGTCATCGGGCGATTGGGCCAGGTTCGCCCGCCAGGCGGCGAACGTCTCCGCCTCCAGGGTCTGATCAGCGGCGAGGACACGCAGGTCGAGCGGATGGCCTGGGCCGCCGAGGAAGTAGGGATCGACGGCGAGGACCTCGGCGACCATCCGGTTGACGATCATCCGCACCTCGGTCGGCGCGTCTGGCTGGTTGGCGAGGACGTAATACCGCATCAGCGTCAGGCCGTTGACCGTGTGGTAAAGGTGCGCCGGCGTCGCGAGCGGCAGGACGTAGCGGGCGACCTCCTGGGCGCGCTTCTGGACGTCGCCCGTCATGCGCTTGACGGCCTTGTCGCCGGCCGCCTTTGCCCGGCTCGGGAAGACCCGGGCGTAGCGCCGCTCGAAATCGGGCGTCAGGATCTCGCCGAGTCGCCGGTAGCCTTCCAGACTGCG
>JAICKJ010000032.1 GCA_025928015.1 Thermomicrobiales bacterium | reverse complement strand
GCAACGCCTGCGCGATGAGTTCATCTCGGTCGTCTCCCACGAACTGCGCTCACCGCTCACGCCGATCCTCGGCTATTCGCAACTGCTGGAGCGGGATATCAAGAACGCGAACGGACCGGCCAACCACATCGACTGGCTGCACATCATGCAACGTCACGTCAACCGGATGACCCGGCTCGTCGACGATCTGTTGGACGTCTCGCGCCTGCGCGCCGGCCGACTGAAGACCCGTCCGGCGCTGGTCGATGTGATCGACATCTGCCGCAATGTCGTGGCCTCGCACGAGGCGTCCTCACCGCTTCATCGCGTCGAGTTGCGCAGCGACTACGATCACCTGCCGGCGATGCTCGATGGCGACCGCATCCACCAGGTCGTTGACAATCTGGTCTCCAATGCGATCAAGTACACCCCGGAAGGCCCGATCACGGTGGACGTGGCGGGCCAGCCGGACGAGCAGCCTAACGTCATCCACATTGCCGTGTCGGACAGCGGACCGGGGATCCCGGCCGCTATCCGCGACAGCCTCTTCACGCCGTTCTTCCGCGCGCGCGAGGCGTCCGAAAGCGCGGTCCCCGGCCTCGGCCTGGGGTTGTTCATTTGTCATGAGCTGATCGCTGCGCACGGGGGCACGATTACGATTGACGACGCGCCCGGCGGCGGTGCGCGGTTCGACATCACGTTGCCGGTCAGCGCCGCGCCTCCTCAGCGCCTCAGCGCCTAACGGGCGTCGATGGACAGCTCAAATGCCCGATTTTCCGCAATTCATATGGGTGTCATTCTGAGCTCCGCAGAGCGGAGAATCTCTCTCGTTTGTGCCCACCATCAACGCGTGTATCGGCTACGCTGACCGCTGAGGCGGGAGATTTCCTTCGGTTCCTCAGGACAGGCTTTCGCTGCGCTCAGAATGACAGCCGAGGAGGGTCGGCATGAGCGAACGGCTGTGGTTGCGAACGAGGACGTCGCCTCGGCGAGAGATTCATTCCGTTGGTCCAAATGCCGGACAGGGCGGATTGGCACAATCGCCGCGCCAGATCGGATCAGCGGTCCTCGCGCTCGCGGACCGGAAGTGTGACCACGTAGCTGCCGCCCGTGCCATCGCCGGCGTAGACGGGCGGAGGCGGGCCGCCGGTGCCGTCGGACAGCAGCTGGGAGCCGGATTCGCGCAGCGACGCCGGCGGCGCTGTCGTGGGTGTCGGTGTGGTTGCGGGCACCTCGGTCGGCGCGACCGTCTCTTCCGCTGGCGCCACATTGGTCGACGCGGCATCGGTGGCCGTATCGGCCACTTGCGCTGACGCCTCAGTCGGCGCGACCGTCGGAGGTTCGGTCGCAACTGTTGTCGGCGGCGCCTGATCCTGGGAGCTGTTGCTCTCGGCCGGCTGGCCAGTCCCGGTGACGACGATCTGTCCCGTGGCGAGTGTCGCGCCGCTGTCCGGATCCATCAGCGTGAAGGTCACGGTCTCATCCTGGGCGGTATCCGGGGACTGCCATTGGATGCTCTGGCTGCCGACCCCTTCGTAGGTCGCCGAGCCGGTATCAACGAACGTACCATCGGACGCGACCAGCGTGGCGTTGCTCGCTCCGCCCACGACGACGGTCGCTTGATAACCCGAGGGGACGTTGCCGGCAACGCTGACGCTCGCCTGGCTCGCGTCGTTGCCGCTGTTGCCACTCGTGTCGCCGCCGTTATCTGACGACGTTTCAGGCGGTGGAGTCTGTTCGCTGGTCGCGCCGTCACCGGTGTCGCCGCTCGGGATGTCGAGCGAGACGAGCGAGTCTGCCAGCCCCATGGTGTCGGTGCCGGTCATGTTGAGGCTGCTGACCTCGTAGAGCACGCCGCCCTCGATCCACCAGACGTTGTCGTAGATCGCGGTAACATCATGGATGGCGTCCGCGCCGCGGACCGAGGCATTGACCGAGAGCTGGTTGTTGAGATCGGCGGGCGATCCGGCCGGCAGCGCGCCACCAGCGGTGCCTGTGACCTGAAGAAAGGTCGGCGGCGAGCCGGGGATCATCCAGTAGAGGCTGTAGTAGCCGGATGAGGCGTCGATCTGCGGTTCTCCGCCGAACGGCGCGGGCACGTAGGAGGGCACGAGCACATCGATCCCGACGTTGAGCGCCTGCGCATCATCGGCGGTGAGATAGTCGACGTTCTGCGCCCGCGCGAATGCCGACGTCGTCGACTGGCCGGGAGCGGCGATCGTGACGCCGCTCCACCAGGCGGCGGCAAGCGCCAGAACGCTGATGAGCGCGATCGAACCACCAAGGGCGCGACGGAGAGATGCTCGCTGTCGTATCGGCTTCACGGGGTGCTCCAACTCGCTCCGAACTGGCGTCCACCGGCGCCGGACTCCCGCGAAATGCAGCCCGCGAGACATCCTCCCCACCCACCGGTGACTCGCTGTCAGCCTACCATCTTCCAGTGCCGGCGGCGAGCGGGATTCGTGCGTTTTTGGCACAGCGGGAGCACCGCGCGCTCGTGCGTGAAGACCAACGCAGCCATTATACTGAGCGTCTGTGGCATGGCCCGCGCCGAGGGATTGCTCCCTGGGCCAAGTAGCATGCGCCAACGGTTGAGGAGTTTTCCGTGTCTTCGAAGCCCACGATTACGCTGACGCCCCAATATACGCCCCAGCGGCTTCCCCCGAATGGCAAGCACTTCCACATCTGGACCATCGGTTGCCAGATGAACGAGGCGGACAGCGCCAAGATCGCCGCCATGTTGCAGGAAGCCGGCTACCAGCCGACGGAAGACGAGCAAGACGCCGACATCGTCGTGCTCAACTCCTGCGTCGTGCGCCAGGCGGCGGAGGACAAGGTCGCCGGCAAGTTGAACTCGCTCGTGCGGCTCAAGCGGCAGCATCCGGACGTTTCACTGGTGCTGACCGGCTGCATGGTCACCCGGCAGCAGGAGAAACTCAGGGAGACCTTCCCGCACGTCGATCTCTTCTTCGATCCGTCCGACTTTGCGAAGATGCAGGCCGTTGCGCCCGAGCTTGCGGAGATGGAGGATGACCTCGCCCAGCTTCCGCACTATTACCAGCCGGAGACGGCGCCCGGCGCATCCGGGGTCACGGCCTACGTGCCGATCATCTATGGCTGCAATTTCGTCTGCTCCTACTGCATCGTGCCTTACCGGCGCGGCAAGGAGCGGAGCCGCCCGTTCGACGAGATCGTCACCGAGGTCGAGCGCATCGCCGCCACCGGCGTCCGCGAAGTGACGTTGCTTGGCCAGACGGTCAACGCCTACGGCCATGACCTGCCCGGCACGCCGTCCCTCGCCGACCTGCTCCGCGCGGTCGATCAAATCCGCGGCCTGGAGCGGCTCCGCTTCCTGACCTCGCACCCGAAGTACATGGGCGATGACATCATCGATACGATGGCGGAGCTGCGAACCACCTGCGAGCACATGAACCTGCCGGTGCAGGCCGGGGACAACGAGGTGCTGCGGCGGATGCGGCGGACCTACTCCCGCGACCTCTGGCGCGAGCGCATCGCGTACACGCGCGAGAAGATGCCCGGCGTCACCGTGGCGACCGACATCATCGTCGGCTTCCCGGGCGAGACCGAAGCGCAGTTCATGCAGACCTACGATCTGCTCGAAGAGGTAAAGTGCGACAAGGTCCACCTGGCGATGTACTCACCGCGCCCCGGCACACTCTCGGCCCGGTGGGAGGACGACATTCCCCACGAAGAGAAACTGCGGCGGCACCAGGCGATCGAGAAGCTGCAGGAGCGGCTCTGCACGGAGATCAACGGCCGCCGGCTCGGTGAGACCTACGAGGTCCTGGTCGAAGGGAAGTCAAAGGGTCGTTGGACGGGACGGACCCGCGGCAATACGCTCGTCCACTTCGACGACGACCGCGACCTGCTCGGCAAGCTTGTCGACGTCAGGATCACGCGGACGAGCCCGTGGTTCCTGATGGGCGAGGCGGCCGGCGCGCCCCGCTAATCCGAACACTCGACGTACACGATATCAGCGCAATTGTTTGAAAGGACGAACTGATTGGTCTCATCCAAGAACAACTCGGCAACCACGAAGAAGCAACTCATCCAGGACGCGCTGACGGCGTCGCTGGAGGGCCGCTGGGACGACGCGATCTCGCTCAATGACCAGATCGTCGAGCGGAGCCCGCGCGACTCGGAGGCACTCAATCGCAAGGGCCGGGCGCTGATCGAGAAGGGCGACCTGATCGCTGCGCGGGAAGTCTACGCCGAGTCGCTGAAAGCCGATCCCGCGAACATGATCGCGCGGCGCAACTTGCAGCGCCTCGAGCTCCTCTACGGCCGCGACGCCGAAGGCGAGCAGGTCGAGACGCAGTCGAGCGCCGGCATCCCCCACTCATCCGTCTTCGTCGAGGAAGTCGGCAAAACCTGGGTCGATGAGCTCGTCAACCCGCAGCCGGCCGGGAAGCTCGCCGAGGTCGCGCCGGGCAGCCAGCTCACGCTGGAGGTCAAGGACGAGCGGCTGTTCGTGACCAATGAACATGGCGAGGAGCTGGGCGAGGTCGAGGCGCGCATCGCCGGGCGCATCATGGACCTGATGAACGGCGGCAACCGGTTCGAGGTCTACGCCCTCGGCATGTCCGGGCACAGTTTGCGAGTCATCCTGCGCGAGGTCTCGCGCGATGACTCACAGGCCGACAAAATCGCCTTCCCGCGCCAGGTCCGGGCGATGCAAGGGCTGATGCGCGAGCGCGAGGCGCTCTTCGCGCGGGACGAAGCCGACTTCGACTTCGGCGACGAGGACGCCGAGGACGAGGAGCACGCCGCCGAGCGCGACGACGAGGAAGAGGAGCTGGAAACCGAAGCGGATCGCGAGGCCGAGTCCTACGTCGACACGTCGGTCAATGACGACGAGGAAGAGCCCGAGATGTAACCCCGGCCACGGACGTGCAACATCTCACCGGATGCAAGGAGGCGGCGATCATTTGATTGCCGCCTTCCTCGTTG
The DNA here is from genome assembly GCA_025928015.1 of Thermomicrobiales bacterium. Lineage (GTDB taxonomy): Bacteria > Chloroflexota > Chloroflexia > Thermomicrobiales > UBA6265 > JAICKJ01. Next base: position 16,308 of record JAICKJ010000032.1, on the reverse strand, counting down.
CCGCGAGTTGCCGTCTAACCCTCGATGATATAGAGCAGGATGAGCATGACGACGAAGAGGATCGCCATGGTCGTCACCAGGCGAATCAGGTCCGCCCGGATGAACGCGTATTCCTGCTGCTTGGACAGCACGAACGGGTGCGCGACGACCCGGCTCTTGGCGACGGTCGCCTTGCGCACAACACGCTCGGCTCGCGTAGGCGCGGTGTGCGAAACAGGCAGCGGGTCGGCATCGGCGACCAATGTCGCGGCGTCAGCGGCCGGGCGATCGTGATGGAGCTGGCGCGGGACGGTCTGCGACGCGCGCACGCGCATCGCTTGCTCCTGGGCCTTGTTCATGCGAGTGCGGGCGCGCTGCTTGGATCGCGGTTGGGTCTTGATGCTTGCCATGTCTCCCCTGTGATCTCAGTCCACGTCAGACCAACTGAAAGGCGCTACTTGCGGCGGAATTTCGCATCCACGTATGGGCCGTGGCCGCGCTGACTGGCCGCCGGCTGCGGCCGCACACCCATCGCCGCCAGATGCTCGGCCACGACCGCGGCGGGCGCGACTTTGACGAGCAGGTTCATCAGCACGAAGGCGAAGACGGCGATCACGCCGAGGTCATCAACTTGTCCCACCCCGAGGAAGAAGTCGGGAATAACATCGAAAGGCATGACGAAATACGCCAGTGCGCCGAGCGGGATCAGCCGCTTGGCCCACGGCGAGACCCGCCCATCCTGAAAGAGCCGCCAAACGAGACGAAGGCGGTTGGGCCAACCGAGATGGTCGATGGTGTCGTGCAGAAACGGATCGGATTGCATGCAGGAACTCCTCTGCGCTCATGACAAGTATACGGCTTTGGCGCGGCGCCTTCCTGCGATCAGGCCCGCCTCTCCCGCGCGATCGCGCGTGCCTGGTCGAGGGCTAGCGGCGTGTTGGCGTTGAAGAAGGTGAGAAGGTCGGGATCGAACTCGCGGATCGTCGCCTCCGGCACCTTGCGCACCCTGACCTCCGGGAAGAAGCCAATCACCTGGCGTTGTTCAGAACGCAAATGGGCGCGAATCGGTTCCAGGCACGTGTCGCGATAGATCGCATGCAGGGTCTGCAGGATTCCTCCCCGTCCTTGCCGGCTTTCGCCCTCGACGGCCGGAATGACGACATCGGCGCCGGGATCGAGGTCGGCCAGGAAAGCGAGCAGATCAGGATTCAGAAAGGGCAGGTCACACGGCACGACGAGGCAGCGCGGCGTGTGGGCAGCCTCCAACGCCGTCGCGATGGCACCGAGCGCGGCGCCGCCGGGGTAGTGATCCGGCTCCAGCCGGGCGCCGAACCGGGCATATTCCGGTCGATCACTGGCGATGATCAGCACGTCGTCAGCGACCGTCCGGACGGCGGCGAGCACCCGCTCGAGCAACGTTGGTCCGCCTGGCTCGAGCGTCAGGAGCGCCTTGTCCGTGCCCATGCGTGAGCTCTTGCCGCCCGCGATCACCGCCGCGCTGATCACCAGTGCCTCCTTCCGCGATGGCCTTTCCGGCCGAACCTTGCTATACTCCGGCCCAAGATGATCCGGTGTAACCGTGGCTCAGCATCGTCACTCGGGCGAGCGGTATCGGAGGCGTCGGATATGGACCATTCCAGGCATATCGCATCACCTAACAGCACCGCGCGGGCTCCGCTCGCCGGTGCTGCTCTGTTTTTGGGTGAGCGCGACCGCCCCCGACAACTCCTTCCAGTGCCCGGGTCTGGCATCCCGTAGCGCCAGAGTACCCGACTCGACGGTGTTCGAGTCCTCGATGCATCCGGATCTCGCGGCGAATAGGCCGGCAATCGGCAAGCACAAGGAGCGCGAGATCGATGAATTCGAGCATGATCGGGAAGATCGAGAAGGCGCACCGATACGCTCAAGAGCCGGAGCGGATCACGTTCAAAAACCTGACGGCGTCGTTCCATGGCGGCCATGATGACTACCAGGTCTCGCTGACCGAAGACGGTTGGACCTGCACCTGCCACACGTTCTCGGCTCATATGGTCGAAACCTGCAGCCATATCATGGCGCTGCAACAAATTCTGGGCCCGATGCTCGAGGAAGAGGACCGGTTCGAAACCACTCATGCGCATCATGAGGAATCGGCGCTGACCGGCGCCACGCGGTAGTCGATCGTCCCGACCGCATCGCTGCCCGAACGAGCGACGGGGCTCAGTTCGGGCAGCAGTTCACCCAACCGCCATCTTCAGACTCGACCGGATGATCCAACGTCAACACATTCAGGGCATCAACCCGCTCCAACGGGTGCCAATCGCCCGGCGTCTCGGGCAGCATCTGGACCCAAGCCGTCCGTGGCATCTCTCCACCGGTCACCCGCGCGCCCATCTGACCGAACGCCAGCCGGCCGACCAGCAGCCAGCGGCGAAGGAACGCCCGTTGCCGCGATCCCGGCCAGTGCCGGAGCGACCCGCCCAACGCGCTCACCCCTCGTGCTCGCGACGCGATGATGCGACGGGCGGAAGAATCCGCTCGCAGCGGTCGACGTTGATCGTGAACGCGACCGCGCCGCCAACGGTGACTTCGTGGATGCCGGCCGGAAACCAATCGACGAATTCGGGGCTGGCCGAATCCGCGGCGACCTCGACCCGGGATCGGCATGACCGGGCGACGATGTCCAGGCAGGCGCGCACGTCCTCATCCGGCAGACACATCAGTATGGTCGCGTTTCCCATGCGCAAGAATCCACCCACGCTGGCGATCCGCGTCGCCCGAAATCCCGCCGCCGTTACTGCCCGCAAGAGCCGGTCGGCGTCGTAGTCCTGGACCACCGCAATAATCAGCTTCATGACGAATCAACCCGATCGTGCCCCGAGGTCCAAACGTCCCAGCGGCTTGTACTGCACCCCTCTGGACCTGTCAAACATGATATGCGACGAGCCCCCTCGATCGAGGGGGCTCGCGCCAATCGCGTCCGACTCCGCGAGTCGGGATGCGCATTCGAGACTTACTTGACGCCGACCGTCTCGCGCGTGGTCAGACCGGCGGCCGCCGCGAGCGCCTCGGCCTTGTCGGTCTGCTCCCACGGCAAGTCGAGGTCATTGCGGCCAAAGTGGCCGAAACTGGCCGTCTGCCGGTAGATCGGCCGGCGCAGGTCGAGCTGTTGGATGATCGCGCCCGGACGCAGATCGAAGTGCTCGCTGATCAGGCGGGCGATCTCGTCGTCGTCGATCTTGCCGGTACCGAAGCTCTCGCAGCTGATCGAAACGGGGTGCGCCTTGCCAATCGCGTAGGAAAGCTGGAGCTCGAAACGATCGGCGAGCCCGGCCGCGACGACGTTCTTGGCGACGTAACGCGCGGCGTAGGCGGCCGAGCGATCGACCTTGGTGGCGTCCTTGCCCGAGAACGCGCCGCCACCATGGCGAGCCATGCCGCCGTAGGTGTCTACGATGATCTTCCGGCCCGTCAGCCCGGCGTCGCCCATCGGGCCGCCGATGACGAACCGGCCGCTCGGATTGACGAGGTACTTGGTGTTGTCATCGAGCAGCTCGGCCGGCACGACGGCCTTGATGACCTTCTCGATGACGTCCTGCTCGATCTGCTCGTTCGCCGCCGAATCCTTGTGCTGGGTGGAGACGACGACGGTATCGACGCGGACCGGCTTGCCTTCGTGATACTCAACCGTCACCTGGCTCTTGCCGTCCGGCAGCAGATAGTCGATCTCGCCCGAGCGGCGCGTCTCCGAGAGGCGACGGCAAATCTTGTGGGCGAGCGAGATCGGCAGCGGCATCAGCTCCGGCGTCTCATTGCAGGCAAAGCCGATCATCATGCCCTGGTCACCGGCGCCGGTCTTGTCATAGACATCCACGACATCCGCGTTGCCACGCACTTCCAGCGCGTCCGTGACGCCGGCCGAGATCTCCGGGCTCTGCTCCTTGATCGCGACGATGACGCCGCAGGAATTGCCGTCGAAGCCGGAGCGGGCATCGGTGTAGCCGATCTCGTTCACCACCTGGCGCACCAGTGCCTGGACATCGACGTAGGTGCTGGTCGTGATTTCCCCGAAGACCATGATCAGTCCGGTCGTCGTCGACGTCTCGCAGGCGACGCGGCCGTTCGGGTCCTCCGCCATCACCGCATCGAGCACGGCGTCGGAGATTTGATCACACATCTTGTCCGGATGGCCCTCGGTCACTGATTCCGAGGTGAAAAAGAGCTGCTTGGCTGTCTCGAACGTCGTGCTCATGCGTTTGCCGATCCCTTCGATACCTGCTGCGCCGGTTCTCCCGCCGGCCTCTCCCGGTTGGTTGGCTTCCGGGCGCCGGTCCGGGTCATGCCGGACGCCCGCATCGTAAGGCAGGCGGCTACGTGCCGGACTCCCAGGAATTGAGGTAATGCTCCTGCTCGGGCGTCAGCGCATCGATCTCGATGTTCATCGCCTTCAGCTTGAGGCGGGCGATCTCGTGATCGATCTCCTCCGGCACCCGATAGACCTTCTTCTCGAGGTTGCCACTCTCGCGGACGATGTAGCCGGCGGCGAGCGCCTGATTGGCGAAGCTCATGTCCATGACGCTGGCCGGATGGCCCTCCGCCGCGGCCAGGTTGATCAGGCGCCCCTCACCGAGGACGATCAGGCTCTTGCCGTTGAAGGTGAACTCTTCGACGAACGGCCGCAGCGTGCGGCGGCCCTCGCCCGCCATCTCTTCCAGCGCCTTGAGGTTGATCTCACTGTTGAAGTGGCCAGAGTTCGCCATCATGGCGCCGTTCTTCATCGCCTCGAAATCCTGGCGGTCGATGACATTGATATCGCCGGTCGCGGTGACGATGAGGTCGGCATCCGGCGCGGCCTTCTTCATCGGCATCACCTGGAAGCCATCCATCGCCGCCTCGAGCGCCTTGACCGAATCGATCTCGGTCACGATCACCCGCGCGCCAAGGCCGCGCATGCGCATCGCGATGCCCTTGCCGCACCAACCGTAGCCGGCGACGACGACGACCTTGCCGGCGATCAGGATGTTGGTCGCCCGCAGAATGCCGTCGATCGTGCTCTGGCCTGTGCCGTAGCGGTTATCGAAGAAGTGCTTGGTGTCGGCGTCGTTGACGGCGATGACCGGAAATTCGAGGACGCCGGCCTTCTCCATCGCCCGCTCGCGGATCACGCCGGTCGTCGTCTCCTCGGTCGCGCCGAGGATCTCCGGCAGGAGCTGCTGGTATTCCTTGTGGACGGTCGTGACCACGTCCGCGCCGTCATCGATGATGATTTGCGGCTTGTGCTCCAACGCCGTGTGGATATGCCGCATGTAGGTCTCGTTGTCCTCGCCCTTGATGGCGAAGACCGGGATGCCCTCCTCAACCAGCGCGGCGGCGACGTCGTCCTGTGTCGAAAGCGGATTACTGGCGCAGAGCACCGCGTTCGCGCCACCTGCCTGCAGCGTCAACGCCAGGTTGGCGGTCTCGGTGGTGATATGCGCGCAGGCGAGCAGGCGGATGCCTTCAAGCGGGCGCTCCGTACGAAACGTCTCGCGGATCTGGCGCAGGACGGGCATCTCCCGCGCGGCCCATTCGATCCGCCGGCGGCCGTCTGGCGCCAGCGATGGGTCCTTGATGTCGAAGTTCTGTGCTTTTGGCGAAGCGGTCGCCATCGGTTCTGTTTCCCTTCCCGGTCGATGGACGTTTCGTCCATATTCCATGGTGGGCGGCGCGCCGCCCGTGGCTTGGACCCGGTCCGCCGTCAGCGCGGCGTGCCCTGGGCTCCGGTCGTCAGTGATACGGGTGCTGAAAACTGTGATTCCATCAGCGTGCCGGCGAAGTCCGGGAACGCCTCGTCGAAGCGGCCGAGGAAGCCCGCCGGCGTGTATTCGTGTTCCTGCGTGCCGTGCTGCTCGATCGCGTAAGTCGCCGACAGCGCGGCGATCCGACCGACGACCGGCAGATCGACATTCAGGAGCAACCCCTTGAGCAGGCCAGCGCGGTAGGCGTCGCCGCCGCCGGTTGGGTCTTTCAGAATCTTCGGCCGCGCGACCGGGATCGACACCCGCTCGCCACCGGTCCGCAACTCGGAGCCGCGGTCACCGTACGTGACGGCGACGAACGGCACCTGCGCCGTGATGTCCTCCAGGGTGAGACCGGTCTTGCGTTCGAGCATGCCGAATTCGTAATCGTTGCCGACGACGATCTCGGCGATTTCGATGCCGGCCGCGAGATCTTCCGCCGGGAGGGCGACGATCTGCTGCGAGGGGTCATAGACAAGCTTCGCGCCGGAGGCAGCGATCTCGGCGGCGTGTTTCTTCATGGCCGTGGGTGCTGCTGCCCCGACCAGCCCGTAGGTGGCGGCGCGAGCCTGGTCGGTGAGGTCCAGCTCGTCGGAATGCGAGCCGGCGCCGGGGTAAAAGCCGGCAATCTGGTTGCCCGCGAGATCGGAATTCATGAACGAGGTGGAGGTGAAATCATCTTCGATCTCGACCACATTGCTCAAATCGACGCCCAGGCGCTCCAGCACCGCGCGATAGGGGCCGAAGTCGCTGCCGACGGTGCCGACGAGCGCGGACGGCACACCGAGCAGGGCGAGATTGTAGGCAATGTTGCCACCGACGCCACCGCGCTGGTTCTTGAGTGAATCGAGCAGGAAGCTGACGGAGAGGACATGCGCCTTGTCAGCCAGGATATGGTCCTTGAATGACCCGGCAAACGACATGATGTAGTCGTACGCGATCGACGCGCTCACGACGACCTGCGGCGTTGCTGTCACTCTGGCGTAGCTCCCGGTTATGTAGGGGTCATGCGCTGTGACTGATTGCTTCCCAAGGCACAACGCGATCAACGCTCGCATGGACTCACGCGATACGCACCGCTCAGGATACCATACGCCGCTCGACATTCTGTGCCGACGCCAGGCCAGGCGGTCGCTACGTTGTCAGACCACCAACAGCCTGGGTTGGCGCCGCGATGACCGCTTCGATGGCATCCCGCACCACCTCCGCCGGCACGCCTTGCTCGATGACGACCCCCTCGTTCCGCTTCGCCAGGATCCAGCGCTGCATCCCGGCGCTGCGCTTCTTGTCGCTCGCCATCAACTCTGGCAACAGACCGGGATCGACGCGGGCTCGGGTCGGCAGTCCGTAGGCCGCGATCAACGTTTCGAGCCGGTCAACGGCCGCATCTTCGACCAGTCCGAGATCCCGGCTGATGCGGATGGCGGCACACATACCGACGGCGATCGCCTCGCCATGCAGGTAGGAGTAGCCGGCGGCCTCGATCGCGTGCCCGAGCGTGTGCCCGAAGTTGAGGATTTGGCGCAAACCGCTCTCCCTTTCGTCGGCCTGCACGACCGCCGCCTTCAAGGCGATGTTCCGCCTGATGAGCCAGCTCGCGGCTGGCTGGTCGAGGGCCAGCAGATGCTCGCGCGAGTGCTCCATCGTGGCGAGGAGATCGCGCGCCTCGCCGCCGGGCGTCGCCGGCTGGATCACCGCGTGCTTCAGCACCTCGGCCCAGCCGGAGGTCAGCTCGCGCGCCGGCAGGCTGGCCAGCAGATCCGGATCGATCACCACGAGCGGTGGCTGGTAAAACGCGCCAATCAGGTTCTTGCCGGCGCGATGGTTGATGCCGGTCTTGCCGCCGACGCTGCTGTCCACCATCGAGAGCAAGGTCGTCGGGATTTGCACCAGGTTGATACCACGCAGCACTGACGCCGCCGCGAACCCCGCCAGATCCCCGGTGACACCGCCACCACACGCCAGCAGCACGTCGCCACGCTCGACTCCGCAATCCAGCATCCAGTCCCAGAGCGCCGCGACGCCGGCCACGCTCTTGCTGGTCTCACCCGACGGGACGCGCGCCGTCTCGACCCTGGCCCCAAGCGGCGCCAGGAGTGTTCGGAGCCGCTCACCATGCGCACGGTCGACGTTCTCATCGATGGCCAGCCAGAGCGTCCGGGCCCTCGGCCAGTGCCTGGCCACGAGCGCCGGCAGGTGCGCAAGCATGCGGGCGCCGATGTAGATGTCGGAGGGGGTCGACGCATGCAGACGGACGGCCGGCTCGGGGTCGCGATGTGGCGGCAGTAATGAGGCGATCTGATCAGCGACCTGGGTGATTGACATGCGGCTGACGTCGAGCGTCAGCCGGGCCCGGTCGTAGGCGCGATGCCGGTCCCGCTTCATCACCGTCAGGCGCTGGAGCGGGTCGTTGCCGGCGAGCAGCGGTCGCTCGAACGCCGCGCCTTCCCGCTCCGCCTGCTTCTGGAGGCGATCAAGGCTGATCTCCGGCGGGACATCGAGCGCGATGGTCAACGTATGCGAGGCATCGAGCAGGTCCGGCGTCCAAAGCTCGCCCGGGAGCACGGCGCCGCCACCGGTGGCGATGACGACGTTCCGCCGGCGCAAGGCGCCGAGAAGCACCTCGCGCTCGACCGCGCGGAAGTACGCCTCGCCGCAGGATGCGAAGATCGCCGGGATGTCGCGGCCCTCACGGCGCTCGATCTCCTGATCGGTGTCGATCAGCTCCCAGCCCAACCGGTCCGCCACGGCCCGGCCGACGCTGCTCTTGCCGGTCCCGCTCATCCCGACCAGAATGCACTCCGTATAGTCCGTCATGCGATGTTCACTGCTCCGCCCTGATCCGATGCGATGCTGCGCGGATTGCGCGATACTTACCATTATGGCCGAACCGTCGCCTGAGCCCGTGACAGGGCATCGGCGAATATAGTCCGTATACTAGTCGCTTGATTGGAATGGCCAATGTGTCAGGCGCAGCGCACCGGCACAATGCCGTGCTGATGAGGGCCCCGATTGATGCAGCGCATCTTGATCGCGGATGATGACCCCGCCATCCGGGATGTCTTGAAGGATTTGCTCGAAGACGAAGGCTTCGACGTCGTCGAGGCCGATTCTGGCGCGAGCGTGCTGAACGCGCTCACGGCGTCCAATGGCGACCGTCCTGGCCTCGTGATGATGGACATTCGCCTGCCCGACCAGTCGGGTCTCGACGTCTTGCGCGAGGCGCAAAGCAGTCAGGGCGAGGGGTTGCCGGTCATCATGATGACCGCCTTCGGCACGTCGAACGTGGCGATTGAAGCGATGCGCCTCGGCGCGTATGACTACATCACCAAGCCATTCGATCTGGACGACGTGTTGCTGACCATCAAGCGGTACTTCGAGCGCCAGCAGCTCAGCAATCAGGTGATCGAGCTTTCATCGCTGCTCGGCGAGCGCGACCCCAACGAGCTGATCATCGGCAAGAGCCCGGCGATGCAGGAGGTCTACAAGACGATCGGGCGGGTCGCCGGCTCCGATGCCACGGTGTTGGTCACCGGTGAGACCGGCACCGGCAAGGAGTTGGTCGCCACGGTCCTGCACCGGATTTCAACCTATGCGCACGGGCCGCTGATCAAGGTCAACTGCGCCGCGCTGCCCGAGACGCTGCTGGAGAGTGAGCTCTTCGGGCACGAGAAGGGCGCCTTCACCGGCGCGATCAACCAGCGCAAGGGCCGGTTCGAGATGGCCAACAAGGGCACGATCTTTCTGGACGAGGTCGGGGAGATGTCGTTGGCGACGCAGAAGAAGCTCCTGCGCGTTCTGCAGGAACGGGAGTTCGAGCGCGTCGGCGGCTCGGTCTCCGTCAAGATCGACACGCGGGTCATCGCGGCGACGAACAAGATCCTGCCGCAGGAGATCGAGGCCGGGCGATTCCGCGAGGACCTCTATTACCGGCTCAACGTCATCTCTGTCTATCTGCCACCACTGCGCGACCGCAAAGAGGACATTCCCCTGCTGGTCGAGTACTTCGTCGGTAAACATCGGTACCGGCAGGACGCGAGCCCGGCGAGGGTCAGCCAGGACGCAATGAACGCGATGATGGAATACGATTGGCCGGGGAACGTCCGCGAGCTGCAGAACCTGATCGAGCGGGCGATCGTCCTCTCGCAGGGCGGCATCATCACTGCCGATCAAATCGACTTTTACGGCGCCGACACCCGCAAGCTGATCGACGTCGGCGATTACGTGCGACGCGGCACGGCACTGACCCAAATCATGGCCGAGGTCGAGCGCGACGCGTTGCACGAGGCATTGCAGCAGAACGACGGCGACCGGGCGGCGGCGGCGTCCGCGTTGGGGTTGAAGGTGGCGGAATTCAACAAGCGGTGCGGCGAACGCGGCCTGTAGATCGCTCTCACCTCTGGCCCCTCTCCCAGTCCTGGGAGAGGGGTGTTGCCGTATTCAATCAGTGGTTGTGCGAGATGGGCTCCGTGTGGCCGTTTGGCAGCGGCGCGGTTTCGGTCACGTCGCGGTAGGTCGCCTCGATCGGCGCCGTGTCGCCCGTCGCATTTGCCGGCGTCTCCTGATGAGACTTGCCGGAGAGTCCCGGCAGCGACAGGTGCTGCAAACTCTCCAGCGCCTGCTCCTTGAACGACTGCATCTGCTCCTTGGTCGTCTTGTCGCCGGTCTGGTAGTAGACATCCGCGGCGCGTCCGAGCGTCATCGTCCCAACGTAGGCGATGGCAACCTTGGGGATGGTGCCGGCCGCGAAGGGAATAAATGACGTCGCCTCGCGGGCGACCGTCCGCCAGAAGAGCCCGACGCCGACGACCGGGATGATCTCGCGGAAGATGCGGAACTGGTCGTGCAGATCCTTTCCGTTCACCGCGGCCAGCTTGTAGACCATCATGATCTGGTTCTTCGTCAGGATGATCAGGTCCGCGCCGACCGACATGAGCGACCCGATGATCGGCACGACGGACGAGATATTTGAGACGGCGGCGAACTGGGCGTTCGCCTTCGACGTCTCGTCGATGACGGCCTTGGCCGCCGCCTTCCGGCAGGCCGGCAGATAGCGGCCAAGGGAAGGCGCCAGCTCGGGATTCGTGCTCATCAACGATGCCCGGCAACGCTCCAGCGACCGTTCGTCATCCCCCGGCAGCATGACAACCGGCGCGGCGCGGCCCACGGTCGGAAACTCGCGGCGGACCTGCTCCGCCAACCCGGTTTGGCCGGGATCGGTCACGATCACCGCGTCGTAGCGGCCGAGGTCGTTGATCGACCCGTCGGCCTCCACCGCATCGACGAAGCGCGACCCCTCGGTGCCGAAAAGCCGATCGCGCGCCCGTTCGGCCGCATCCTGCGCGGTGGCGACGACGAGCAGGCGCGGAGGAGTCTCCGCCCGCTCACGCACCTCGTCGAAGTTGATCTCTTTCACCAGGGTCATCAAATTCTTCATCGACCCGATCGGACCGAACGATGGCATGCGTATGCCTTTCTGTTGGTGCGGCGCACTGAACGAGCGGCGCTACATGTCCGTGACTTGTGCGAAGCGGTTCAGCCTCGCCCGCGAAGCAATTGCACCGGCAGGCACGAACCGGCCGGCACATGCGTCAGATCTTCCGGCACGACCAGCAACCCGTCGGCCAGCGCAAGCGAAGAAAGGATACCGGCTCCCTGCTCGCCGGCTGGCGTCGCGCTCAAGCGGCCATCCGGCCCATCCTGCAGCCGGACCCGCATGAAGTGCCGCCGTTGACCTGCGTTCGCGATCTCCGCCGTCGTCACCGCGGTCACGGTCGGCAGCGACACGTCAGGATGTCCGAGCATGCGGCGGATGGCGGGATGGCCGAACTGAAGGAAGCTGATTGCCGCCGCCACGGGGTTGCCCGGCAACCCGAGCAGTGGCACCCCGTTGACCGCGCCAAACGCAAGTGGCTTGCCGGGTTTCATGCGGACCTGCCAGATCGCGATCTTCCCCTCCGCCCGCAAGGCGTCCTTGACCATATCGTAATCACCAACCGAGACACCGCCTGACGTGAGGATCAGATCCGGCCGGAAATCGTCGACCGCCCGGCGGAGCGCGGCGCGGAGATCGTCCATCTCGTCGCGCACGGCGCCCAACGCAAGTGGCAGGCCGCCGGCTTCGGCCACCAGCGCCGCGAGCGTCGTCGAATTGCTGTCGCGGATACGGCCGGACCCGGTCGTGCCGTTCGCCGCCACCAGCTCATTCCCGGTCGAGAGGATCGCCACCCGCGGCTGGCGATGAATGGTGACCGTGACCTGGCCGAGGGCGGCGAGCATGCCCACCCAGGGGGCGCTGAGCGCGGTCCCGGCCGGCACCGCGACCTCGCCGGCCCGGATGTCCTCACCCGCCAAACGGACGTTCTCCAGCGCGGCGACGGGTCGGTGAACTTCGACTCGCGAGTTAACGTTCGCCGTGTCCTCGAAACGCACGACCGCGTCGGCACCCGCGGGCACCGGCGCGCCGGTCATGATCCGGATCGCCTCGCCTGGCGCGATCCGTTCGGTCGCCGGCTCACCGGCGGCGATCGCGCCGACCACGGCGAGCGAGACCGGCGCAGCCGGCGACGCGCCGGTTGTGTCCGCCGCGCGCACGGCGAAGCCGTCCATGGCGGAGTTGGTGAACGGCGGCACGTCCTCGGTCGCGCGAGCCGGCGACGCGGAGACGCGGTCGAGTGCTTCGAGCAATTCGCAATCGACCGGCGGCAACGGACGGACCGCATCCAGCACGCGCGCGAGCGCCTCATTGACCGGCACCAGCAAGTCGAGATTATCCCAAGAGCGATCGGTTGTCTGCCGCTCCGACGCCGGACACATGATCGCTTCCCTCTCCACCCGTCGGTAACACGCTATCCGCAACTGTACTGCGTCTGGACGCGCCCGGGCGGGCGCCCTACCCTACCAATCGGGCGGTACCACCATTCTGCCGCCCGGCAGAAGGAGCTGATCGTGTCCACCTGGTCGATTCCCTACGGGCGTTCGTCCCTCACCTTCTCATTGCCCGACGACGCGAACGTGACGCTGCTTGAGCCCCGTCCCACGCGGCTCGACGGCGTCGAAACCGACCCGGACACGGCGCTGGCCCATCCGCTCGGCTCGCCGCGGCTGGAGGCGCTCGCCAGCGGAAAGCGTGATGTCGTCATCGTCGTCACGGACGCCACCCGGGCCTGCCCGGACCACCTGCTGGTCCCGCCGATGCTCCGGGCGCTCGAACGGTCCGGCGTGCCGGACGAGGCGGTCACCCTTCTCGTCGCCGTTGGCGCCCACCGCGCCAGCACCGAAGCCGAGAAGCGGGAAAAGCTGGGCGACGCGATCGTCGACCGCTACCGCGTAATCGACCATGACGGCGCCGACCCCGACCAGCTCGTGAAGGTCCTGGACGGACCGGGCGGTCACCCGTTTCTCGTCAACCGCCGCGCGGTCGAGGCTGATCTGCTGCTCTCGACCGGCATTGTCGAGCCCCACCAGTACGCCGGGTTCTCCGGTGGCGCCAAGACGGTCGCGATCGGCTGCGCTGGCGAGAACATCATCGCCTACACCCATGGTCCGGCGATGATCGATCTGCCGGGGACACGTCTCGCCAATCTGGCGACCAATCCGTTCCAGCAGGCGGTGCGGGAGGTCGCCCGGGCAGCCGGTCTGGACTTCGTCGCCAACGCGGTGCTCGGGCCAGGTGGGGAGCTTGCAGCGGTCTCCTACGGCGCGGCGGAGCCGGTGCATGATGCGCTGGCGGCCGTTGCATCCGCGCTGATGACCGTCGATATCCCGCACCAGTACGACGTCGCGATCGCCGGCGTCGGCTATCCCAAGGACGAGAATCTGTACCAGACCAGCCGCGCGGCGAGCTATCTGCAATTCGCGCCGACGCCAGTCGTACGACCGGGCGGCACCATCATCATCCCGGCGACCTGCCACGAGGGCGCGGGAAAGGGCGCGGGCGAGCAGCGCTTCGCGGCGACGATGCGCGCGACCGGCGGACCGGCGGAGATCATCGCCCACGCCCGCGCGCAAGGCATCAAACCCGGCGAGCAGCGAGCCTACGTGATGGCGCAAGTGCTCGCCGGCGCCCGGGTTGTCATCGTCGGCGCGGCCGATCCTGTCGCTATCGAGGCGATGGGCTTTGCCACGGCGCTGACGATTGAAGCAGCCGTGAATGAAGCCATGACCGACGGCGCAGCGCCGGAGATCGTCGTCATTCCACACGCCCTGACGACGCTGCCAATCGTCCGCGAAGAACCAGCGACACTCCTCACCTGAACGGCGGCAGGTGGACCACGCTATCCGGTTCCGCTTTCGGTCGCCGGGTCCTTCAGATAGATTGTGGCGTTTTCGAATCGGTCCACGCGGTTCCAGGGGATGTGATCCGGCTCGCGAATATCTATGTCGCGGAAGAGGCGGCCGAGATTGAGGCGATCCAGCCAGCCGGAGCTGCCGACGAGCAGCTCGAGCACGTCGTAGCGTCCATCGGCGGTGACACGGATATCGACGACCTTGCCGAGGTTGCGGCCGTCCGCGTCGATCACCCGGCTGCTGATCAAGTCCCCGATTCGCAGGCCGCGTTCGAGCGACGTCATTGCCGTCCATTCCCGGGGATGAAGCGGAGGATGTGGTTCACCACCCAGTCGTCCGCTTGACCCACGCTGAAGTGCACGGCGTTTTGACGCAGCCGCAGGTCAAGCGAGACCCCGGTGATCTCCTCCATCGGGATCACATGCTCGAATTTCTCCCGCAACAGGAAACGCGCGATTGGACCGAGACGGCCGGAGACGCGGCGGGCCAGCGCCTGTGGCCCGACACACAGCCCGATCAGCACGAGCCGGCCATCCTCCTGCCAGGCCGCTTCGACATCGGCGACGCGCGCGACGGAGCGGTTGTCGGCGGTGACAATTTGCTGATCGATCAGATCGCGCATCACGAGGTAATCATCTCGCGCCATCACACATCACCCTCCGCTCAGGAACAGCAGCGGCATGGAGACGAGCGCGACCAGTGACGCCATGATGATGATGGCGGCGGTCGCGACGTTGGCCAGCCGGTGGTTGGTGTGGTCCTGAAGGAAGGACGGGTCGTTCATCAGGGCCAGGAGCGGGAAAAGCACGATCGGCAGGACGAGGGCGATGAGCGCCGATCCGTAGAGGGCGAGCTTGAGCGGGTCGCCGCCGATCACCCCGATGATGAGCGCAATGATCAGGATGATGAGTGTCACCAGATAGAAGCGCGGCGCCTGCGCCGGCCGCTCGTCCAGCCCCCAGTCCCACCCCAGCCCCTGCGAGATCATGAAGCTGAGCGAGAGGAGTCCCTCCAGCGCCGCGCCGGTGCACACGGCGAAGAGGGTCACGGCGAAGAGGATCGAACCGAGGATACTGAAGGGCCTGGCCATCATGATGCCCATCTCGCCCAACGTGTTGACGGTGATGTGCAACGGCTGGAGGGCCATCGCCGTGAGGATCATCACCGCAATCGAGCTGATGCTGCCGAAGCCCATGCCGAAAATGGCCGTGATTCGGTTCATGGTCAGGTAGCTCTCATCCCACTTGTCCTCGCGCGCACCGGACGAATAGAAGTGCAGCAAATAGGGACTGATGGTGGATCCGAGGATGCCGGCGACGAGGAAGAAGTAGCCGGCCGGTTCGCCCGGCTCGACCGTGGGATGCCAGAGCGTGGACATCAGATCCCGGGTCGGCGTCCCGAGGGTGATGATGCCGGCGATGAAGCTGAGGACGACCAGCCCGAGCAAGGCCGGGCCGTTTTCGATCACCGAAAAGCGGGCACACCAGACGACGAGCCAGATGAAGATCGCCGCGACCGGGTAGAGCAGACGCCAGTCGAGCCCGGTCACGAGCGAGACGGACACCGCGACCCCGCCGAGCTGCGCGGCGAGGAGGATGGTCTCCGCGATGAACTCGGCCACGAGCGGCACGAGGAAGAACTTGAAGCCAAAACGCTCACGGATCGCCGAGGCGTACGTCTGCTTCGACACGGCCGCCAGCCGGCCGGCCATCTCGACCAGCAGCGCGACCGCCAAGGTGCCGAGCACGAGCGCCCAGATCAGGCCGAAGCCGAAGCTGGCGCCAGCCTGGGCAGAGGTCGAGATGGTCCCCGCGTCGAGGAAACCACCGATCGAGGTCATGATGCCAAGCGTGATGCTGAGGGCTTTCTTCACGCCTTCCCCGCCTGCCGGAACGCGTTACCGGCCTCTTGGAGTGCAGCCACTTGCCCTCGCCAGTCACATTGGCTGTCGAGACAGGGATCGTTGACCGCCTGCGCGGCCGGTTCATAGAGCTGGAGCAAGTGATTGAGCGTGGGCTGATCGGGCGCGCCGGACGCGCGCTCCAGCGAGCCGTCCGCCCCCTTCATCACAGTGGCGTAGGAGTAAAAGGTCGCCCGGGCATACTGCCGGGTGAGCTTGCCCTCATGCAGGTATTGGAGTGTAGTGGCGGCGGCCGCGAAATTCGCGCTTACGGTACTGGCTTCGTCCTTGAACGCGGACTTCGCCACCTGGCAACCAGTGAGAGCCAAGGAGAGCGCCAGGGCGACCATGAGACTCATGGAGGTTGCCAGCGGACCGGATCGT
>JAICKJ010000114.1 GCA_025928015.1 Thermomicrobiales bacterium | reverse complement strand
TCCGATGCTGGTGTGACGGAATGGGAGAAGTGCGCCATGGTTGGACATCTCCTCCGCACATCACGGCGGCCTCGTTGGTGGCCCGCTGTGCTGCTCTGCCTGGTCCTGCTCCTCACCGCGTGCAGCGGCGCCAGTAGCGCGTCGAACGCCTCAAGGTCCTCCGGCGCGGCGATTGCTACCAGCACCGCGACATCGGCTCCGGTATCGTCGGCCACCGGCGTAAAGACGGTGTCGGCTGCTCGCTCGGTAACCAGCAGCGTGTCGACGTCTTCCGCTGCGTCTACAGCGTCCGCTTCCTCAACGATGTCCACCGCGAGCGTCGCGGCTGGAACGACGGCCGCGACAGCGACCAGCGCCGGCACCACCGGGACCTCGGTAAAGACCGCGGCGACCGGTACGGCTAGCGCGCAATCGCCCACCGCCAGCGCGGCATCCGGCGCCAATGCGGACAACTGGCTGACCTATCACCGCACGCTCACGCGCGGCGGGGATGACCCAGCGTCGGGGCCGTTCTCGTCGGTGAAACAGACCTGGCAGTCGCCGCAGTTGGACGGTGATGTCTATGCTGAGCCGCTGCTCGACAACGGACACCTCTTCATCGTCACGGAAAACGACACCTTCTACAGCCTGGACGCCGCCAGCGGCAAGATCGTGTGGCAGCAGCACGTCGGCGATCCGGTGCCGCGTTCCTCGCTGCCGTGTGGCGACATTGACCCGACGGGCATCACCGGGACGCCGGTGATCGACCCGGCGAGCGGCAACCTCTTTGCGGTGGCCTTCGAGCAACCGGGCAAGCACGAGCTCTATGCCGTCGACATCGCCAGCGGCGCGGTTCGCTACCACGTGCCGATCGACCCGCCCGGCGCCAACCCGATCGTCCAGCAACAGCGGTCGGCGCTCGCCCTCTCCAAGGGCACGGTCTATGTGGCCTATGGCGGGCTGGATGGCGACTGCGGACAGTATCACGGTTGGGTTGTTGCGGCCGCCGCCAATAACGGGAAGACGCAGGCGACCTATCAGGTGCCGACGCAGCGCGAAGGGGCGATCTGGGCGCCCGCCGGGCCGGCGGTGGATGACGCCGGCAATCTGTACGTGGCCACCGGCAACGGCAGCTCCACCAGCACATTCGACTACGGCAACGCCATCGTAAAGCTGTCGCCCGGGTTGCAGGTGCTTGACTGGTTCGCGCCGACCAATTGGGCGGAGCTGAGCAGCACCGATCTCGACCTCGGCTCGATCTCGCCGTTGCTCCTGCCCAACGGCCTCATCTTCCAGGTCGGCAAGGGCGGCGAGGGCTATCTCTTGCATACGGACCATCTGGGCCATATCGGCGGCCAGGTCTTCGCGGCGCAGGTGTGCGCCCGCGGCTCCGGCGCGTTCGGCAGCACCGCCTTTGCTGCGCCCTATATCTATGTGCCCTGCCGCAACGGCATGGTGGCGCTGCAGCTCGAGAGCGCGTCGTTCCGCGTCGCCTGGACGGGGCCGGACGCGGCGCCGGACTCGCCGGTGGTCGGCGGCGGCATCGTTTGGGCGGTGAACCCCTCCCGCAACGCGCTGGTGGGCCTGGACGCCGCCAGCGGCGCAGCCCGCTTTTCCCAGGCCCTGCCGGCCAGCCCCGGCGGCCTCCCCCACTTCATCGCCCCGACCGTGGCGGCCGGTACCGTCTACACCGCCGCCGGGAGGGTCGTCATCGCCGTCCGCTGACCCTGCGTACGCCAGGCGGCCACCGTCGCGGCGTGGCCCTGCCGGGCCTGCCCTTCCGACGGGTAGTCGAACGGCCCGTCGACCAGCGTCGTCGTGGCAAGCCCCGACGCGTCGGCTTCGTACACCGCCGTCTGGTACCGGGGCGTCGCCTGCTTCCAGGGTTGGACATCCTGTAAGTTATAGGTCAACACCACCACCGTCTGCCGGCCGCGCTCCGCCTCGATGGCCGTCCGCAGCCGGAATGGACGCTTCCGCATGGTCCGCTCCTCTCGACAATGGAACATTTGTTCTTATTTAGTATACCCGATGGAGCGAGGGGGACAAGGGGATCGCAGTTCTGCACGGCGGTCGTCCCGTGTCGCTAAGATAGCGGGGACACGCCACCGCGCTGTACCACCTGGGAGGTGACCACCATGCCCGTCGATCCGAGTGCCAGCTACAGCTTCACCATCCGCTGCGCCATCACCAATCGCCCCGGTATGCTGGGGCGGCTGACTTCATGCATCGGCGAGGTCGGCGGCGACATCGGGGCGATCGACATCGTCCGTGCCGAAGAAGGTGTGCTCGTGCGCGACCTGACGGTGGCGGCGCGGGACGACGACCATGCCGCGGCGATCGTCGCCGCGGTGCAAGCGATCCCCGGCATCGATGTCGTGAACGTGTCCGATCGCGTCTTCTTACTGCACCTTGGCGGCAAGATCGAAGTCCACTCCAACGCGCCGATGAAGACGCGCGACGACCTCTCCATGGCCTACACGCCCGGCGTGGCGCGCGTCTGTCTCGCCATCGCCGCCGATCCGGCCAAGGCGTTTCAACTGACGATCAAGCGCAACACCGTCGCGGTCGTCAGCGACGGCACCGCCGTCCTGGGCCTGGGCGACATCGGCCCGGAGGCGGCCATGCCGGTGATGGAAGGCAAGGCGATGCTCTTCAAGGAGTTCGCCAACGTCGACGCCTTCCCGATCTGCCTCGCCACCCACGATCCAGACGAAATCACCGCCATCGTCGCCGCGATCGCGCCCGGCTTCGGCGGCATCAATCTGGAAGATATCAGCGCCCCGCGCTGTTTCGCCATCGAAGACGCCCTGAAGGCGCGGCTGGACATCCCCGTTTTCCACGACGATCAGCACGGCACGGCCGTCGTGGTGCTCGCCGCCGCCATCAATGCCGCCAAGGTCGTTGGCAAACGGCTGGAGGATCTGCGGGTGGTCGTCAACGGCGTGGGAGCGGCGGGCGTCGCCTGCATCAAGATGCTGCTGGCCGCCGGGGTCTGCGACATCGTCGCCTGCGACCGTTTCGGCATCCTGGCGCCGGATGGCCCGCTGATCGGCGACGCGCAGCGCTGGATCGTGGCCCAGACGAATCAGGGTCACCGTGCCGGCAGCGTCCACGACGCCGTGCGCGGCGCCGACCTCTTCATCGGCGTCTCCGGTCCCGGCGTCCTGACGCCGCTGGACCTGACGACGATGGCGCGCGACCCGATCGTCTTCGCCCTCGCCAATCCGTCACCGGAGATCCAGCCGGAAGACGCCCGCGGCATGGTGCGCGTGATGGCGACCGGCCGCAGCGACTATCCGAACCAGATCAATAACGTCCTCGCCTTCCCCGGCATCTTCAGGGGTGCGCTGGACTGTGGCGCGCGGACGATCAACGAGGCGATGAAGCTCGCGGCGGCCCAGGCCATCGCCGGCCGGGTGGCGCCGGACGAGCTCTCCGAGGAATACATCGTGCCCAGCGTCTTCAACCGCCGGGTGGTCACCGATGTCGCCTACGCGGTGGTGGAGGCCGCCATCGCCACCGACGTCGCCCGCCGCCCGCGCCAGCCGGCCGGGGCGTGATGGGGGCGCCATGAGGGGATGAGGAGTTGAGCAATTAGGGGTTGGGGCGAAGCACCTGCAGCGCGTGCGGCTCCAGGGTCACCGTGAGCGGAGTCGGAGGCACCGCTTCGCCGTCGATCTGGACGGGCGCCGGTTCACCGCCGATGCGTACTGCCGTTCCGCGCCGGAGCATGAAGAGGGGATGGCCGGCGTGTCCGCCGGAGTACAGGCGGGGCAGCGTGCGCAAGGCGTCGAGGCGCGTCAGCGGCCCGGCCAGCGCCAGGTCGAGGCAGCCATCGTCAACGACGGCGCCGGGGACGATCTGCATGCCGCCGCCATACCAGCCACCGTTGGCGACGACCACAAAGAGGGCAGCGCCGGACTGGCTCCGGCCATCCAGATCGATCGCCAGGTGGCGATGGCGGAGCCGCCAGATGCCTCGGACCGCCGCGAGCAGATAGGCCGCCGAACCATGGACGTGCCGGGCGGCCCGCACCGTCGCCGCGACTTCGGCATCGAAGCCGGCGCTCAGTACGTTCACCGCAAGGTCGGTGTGCCCATCCGGCCAGCGCGCGCGCAGCAGGTCGATCGAACGGGGACGGCCATTCCAGAGCAATGATGCCGCCTGCCGCCAGTCGTTCGGCAAGCCAAGCGAGCGAATGGTGTCGTTGCCCTGACCTGACGCAATCGGCAGGAGGGCACAGGTTGCCGAAACGGCATTGATTCCGGCGACGACGTGATGGATCGTGCCGTCCCCGCCGATGGCGACGACTGCGGACGCACCGCGCGAGGCGGCGTCGCGGGCCGCGGCCCGGGCCTGGTCAGCCGCGTTGGTCGTCAGGACCTGACACCGGATGCCGTGCGCTGCCGCGAGCGCCACGACGGCCGCCGCCAGGTGCGGGGCGGTACCCCTTCCCGCCTTCGGGTTGACGATGACGAGCGTATCCGGCAAGACCAGTCTCCACCTTCCCAGAGGAGCATAGTCACCGCCGGCATGGTGCTCAACCTGGGGAAGGCCGGTGTGCTGGGATAGTCCCGCCTTCTCGTTGTATGCTATGGCGGTAACGCAATGAGGAACGCCAAGCATGCCCGGCCCGCGAGTCCGCCTCGCCGCATTCCCCAAATGTTATATGGACGAGCTGAGCAAGACGCGAAGTATGACCCTTTTGCAATGGATCGAGATGGCGGCGGAACTGCCGGTCGATGGGCTGGAGCTCTACGACGGCTTCTTCCCGCGCTTTGACCAAGATTATGTCGCCCAGGTGCGCGACGCCCTGCTGGCGCGCCACCTCGCGATGCCGATGCTCTGCTTCAGTCCCGACTTCACGCAGCCGGACCCGGCCCGCCGGCGGGCGGAGGTCGAGCGCCAGAAGCGCATGATCGACCTGGTCGCGACCTTCGACTGCCCGCCGCCGCGCACCTGCCGCGTCCTCTCCGGTCAGCGCCGCCCCGAGGTGGGCGTCGACCAGGGCGTGGCCTGGGTCGTGGAATGCCTGCAGGAGCTGCTGCCGTACGCCGCCGAGCGGCAGGTGATCCTGGCGATGGAGAACCACTACAAAGACAACTACTGGCAACACCCGGAATTCGCCCAGCACTTGCCGGTGCTCCGGCGGATCGTGGAGCAGATCGACTCGGATTGGTTCGGGATCAACTACGACCCTTCCAACGCCATCCTGGCGGGCGAGGACCCGCTGGAGGTACTGGATGCCCTGAAAGAGCGCGTCGTGAGCATGCACGCGAGCGACCGCTTCCTGAAGGCCGGATATAGCGTTGAGGACCTGCGCCGCCAGGAGGACAGCGTCGGCTATGCCGCGATCCTGGAGCACGGCGAGATCGGCAAAGGCTTGAACGATTACGACGCGATCTTCCGCACGCTCGATGCCGTAGGCTTTCACGGTTGGGTTTCCATTGAGGACGGCATGCATGGGATGGAAGAATTGCGCCGTTCCGCCGTGTTTTTGCGCCAGAAGTTCCTGCAGCACTTTGGCGGGAGCTGATGGCACCGCGGCCGGAGCTGCGAGTTGTGGAGCAGACGGGGAGGGATGCTGATGGTTACTCTTGCGACGCGGCGGGGCTTCACTGCAACGGAATATCACCAGATGGCCGAGGCAGGCATCTTGACGGAGGATGACCGGATCGAGCTGATCGCGGGAGAGATTGTAGAGATGAGCGCGATCGGGGCCTTGCATGTCAACTGCGTGAATGCCCTGGATGATATCCTGCACCGTCTTGTTGGACGGGACATGACCGTCAGCGTCCAAAATCCTATCCGCCTGCAATTCGACACGGAACCAGAGCCCGACATCGCCATCGTGACAGCGAGTTCCGACAGGCGGAGGGTTCTCACCCCCAAGGATGTGCTCCTGCTGATCGAGGTGGCTGATTCGTCGCTGGAATACGATCGTGGCACAAAGCTACCCCTGTACGCCCGTTCCGGAATAGCGGAGGCGTGGATCGTCGACCTGGACGGCCAGACCATCGAGCGTCATACAGAACCACAGGGGGGCGCATACCTCCGGGTGGTCTCCGCCCAGCGCGGCGACACCATTGCCTCAACGACGCTGCCGGCAGTGGCGCTCGATGTGAATGCCGTTCTCGGCTAGAAAGGCAGCCGACGCATCGTGTGGTGTTGCAGAGTACAAAGGGCCCGGCCGTTTCCATGGCGACGATGAGCGATCCGTCGCCCTTCACGCATTTGGACCGTAGCGGGCGCGCTCGGATGGTCGACGTCGGCGACAAGCCGGACACGGTGCGGGAGGCGGTCGCGCGCGGGGAGGTCTGGCTGCGACCGTCGACCCTCGCCCTGATTCGCGACCGCCAGGTGGTCAAGGGCGACGTGCTGGCGATCGCCCAGGTCGCCGCGGTGATGGCGGCCAAACAGACGCCGGCGCTGATCCCGCTCTGCCATGCGCTGCTCCTCAGCGCCGTCGAGGTCGATTTCGACACGGGACACGAGGACCACATCGGCATCGAAGTCCGCGTGCGCACGGTCGGCAAGACCGGCGCCGAGATGGAGGCGCTCACCGCGGTGTCGGTGGCGGCGCTGACGATCTACGACATGTGCAAAGCGGTCGACCGCGGCATGCGGATCGAACACGTGCGCCTGGTGCGAAAGTCGGGCGGCAAGAGCGGCGAATGGCTGGCCGAGGAGGAGGCACCGTGATGGACGAACGCGCGATGACCGCCGCCGTGCTGACCGTCTCCGACCGGGCGTTCGCCGGAGAGGCGGAGGACCGCAGCGGGCCGCTCCTGACCGACCTGGTCCGCGCCGCCGGCTTCCGGGTCGTCGCGGCGACCATCGTCCCGGACGAGCGCGCCGAGATCGGCGACCGGCTGCGTACATGGGCCGACCGCGATCGCGTCGCCCTGATCTGCACCACGGGCGGGACGGGGCTGGCGCCACGCGACGTCACGCCCGAGGCCACGCGCGACGTGCTGGAGCGCGAAGTGCCCGGCATCGCGGAGGCCATGCGCGCGGCCAGCCTATCGGCGACGCCGCTCGCCATGCTCAGCCGGGCCGTGGCCGGTGTGCGCGGAGAGACGCTGATCGTGAACCTGCCGGGGAGCCCGAAGGCGGTGCGCGAGTGCTTCGCGGTGGTCGCCCCGGTATTGGCGCACGCGGTTGAGTTGATCGCCGGAGCGGCAAGCCAGCACCGCACCGCCTGAGCTTGCGGCTGGCGGGGTCCGTCTACCGCACTTCCGCCGGACTGGGCGTCCCGTTCGCCGCCGAAGCGACGGTGTCATCCATCGACGGTGTGCCATTCACCCGCGACTCCGCTTGCAGCAGCGAGTCGAGATGGATGCGCAGATCGGTCAGATGGGCCAGGAACCCTTCTAACAGATTGGGGTCTTCGATCCGACCCTGCTTGTAGAGGTCCATGGCCTCCAGCTTCAGGCGGGCGAGCCTTCGCCGCAACTCTAGCGGCCGGGCGAGCGAGGTGCTGCCGGACTCCTCCCAGTCGAACACGGCCGCCTCGACGTCGGTGACCTGGACGATGTAGTCCTTGAGCGACGCCATCTGCCGGATGCGGCGCGACAGCGGCCGGCGGACCAGGAAGATCAGGCCCGGCACGACCGTCAACCAGGCGGCGATGCCGGTCAGATAGAGCACGGCGTTGTTGATCGTGTCCTGGCTGATCGGCGTCTGGCTGGCGACGTAGGCCAGCGCGCCGGGGGCCCGCGGGAATTCCGGCAGGAGGTCGAACTGCTTCAACGTCAGCGGTGGGTCGTCGACCTTGGCGAAGTCGCTTTCAAAGATCGCCGCCGTCAACTGCTTGACGGCCTGATCCGGCACATTCTTATTTGTCACGATCAGCAGGCGCCGCCCCAGCGTCACGATATCGGTGGGGGGGACCTCCGGTGAGACCCCGTACGCCCCCTTGGGGATGGGGACGCCGTAGGCCGCCTTGTCCTGGAGGCGGAAGGCGTCGACGAAGTCGAGCGGGTAGAGGCGGTAATCGAAGTCGTGCACCAGGCGGACGGCAACCGGCGAGGGCAGCAGCGAGGCGGCGAAGACGATGTCCGGGATCGCGCTGGCCGGGGTCTGCGGGTCGGTCAGGAAGGCGACAGACTCCGGCTTGGCGATGTAGTCCGTCGGTTTGATGCCCAGGTAGTCGAGGATGATCTTGCTGTAGGTGTAGGTGCCGCTGCCGGGGTCGCTGATGCTGATGGTCTTGCCCAGGAAGGCGGCGCGGATGTCCCCGCTCAACTCCAACTGATCGTAGATGTCTTTCTTCATGAGCACGTGGAGGGCGGTCAGGTAGATCGGCGCCACCTCGCGGACGTCGCCGCGCCCGACGTGGCTCAGCCCGCCATCGACGATGGCGACCTGGACTTTGCCGCTCTCCACGGCATCCAGCGTCGCCTCGGAGCCGCCGCTCTGGACCATGGTTAGGTTGACGTGGTGTTCCTTGGCGGCGGGGACGAGGTACTGCGTGGCCAGGTCGTAGTTGGCCCCGGAGAAGCTGCCGGTCGTCATCGTCAACTGGTAGGTCGTCGTCTGCACTCGGCTTCGGAGCACCAGACCCAGGACCAGCAGCAGGATGAACGCCGGCACGGAGAGCGTTCCGAGCAGCAGCAGATAGCGCCTCCGGGCCTCGCCCTGCGCTCTCCCGAGTATGCGGTGCTTTCGTCGTGCCGGCATCTGCGTCACTCTCACGTCTTTTCTGTCGTCAGGCGCCGGCGACCGTTTGGCCGTTGGAACGAACGACCTTGCCATTATGGTCGTACACGTAGCCGGCGTTCTCGAAGAAGCTGAAGGGGATCTCCAGGCCGATCTGGCGCGACTTCATGAAGCTGATGGCCAGGTCGGGCGGCGACACCACCCCCGCCGGCATCGTCGCCGGCTTCTTGCCGTTGTACAAGATGTCCAGCATGTAATTGGTATCCAGGAGACCAAGGTTCACATTGGCAACGCCCACGGAGAGGATAGCACTGCCGGGCCCCTCCTTCACGAGCTCCGGGTACACGCTCAGCATCGGGACGGTACCACACAACTGGCTGAGCAGGTCGATGGAGTTGATGACGGCGGTGGTGCCGGTGGCCCAGAAGACGCTGCGTTGCAGACCGGGGTCGCTGGCCGCCATGGCGGTGATCGCCTGTGGGACGGCGACGTTGAACTCCGGAGCCGGGTTGGTATCGCTGTGGACCACGACGTCGAGCACGTTAATGCCTTGCTGGGTCGCCAGCGCCTTCAGCGGCGTCACCTGGGCCTCCAGGGTACTGCGGCTCGTGTCCGAATACAACACGGCGATGTTCTTGACGTCGGCCTTCAGCTCGCGCAGGTAGGTCATCTGCTCTTCGATCGGCACGGCGTTGGTGCAGTAGGCCAGATTCGTCCCGCTCCCGGTGTTGAAGTCCTTGAGGTAGCCTTGCAGCACCGGGTCCTTCGTGAACAGGGAAAGGGTGGGCAGCGCGCCGCCCTGGTAGGCGTCGTGCACGCTCTGGGTAGCTTCCGAGCCCATCGGCGCTAACAGGTCGAACTTCTGCGCCTCGCCGTAGGCCAGTCCGGCCTTCAACAGGTTGTCTTTCTGCTCGAAGTTCAGGAGCGTGACGGTGACCGGGACCTGTTTGTCCGTGAGGACGCCCAGGATCGCCGTGAGCGTGTCGTCGAAGCTACTCAACGGTTTCGTATAGAGCACCAGCACGCGCTTGGGCGTGCCGCTCAGCGAGCCCAGCTTCTTCGGCGTCAACGTGAAGCGATTGCCATCGGCAGTATCCTGCGTCAGGGCCCAGTTGGCCAGGGTCTGCGGCGCGAGTACCACCCATTTCAGCGCCGAAGGGCTGACGGCGGCGTCCGCCAGTGTCCGGTCCGCCCCGAATTGCGTGGGCGTGCCGCCGAGCAGCGGGGCCAGGGGACGCGCCGCCGCTGTCGCGCCGGCGATAAGGGGCGAGGCGCCCGCCAGCGCGCCCACCGTGAGCGACGCGAGCAGCAATTGACGCCGGCTCAACGAGCCTATCGCCCGTTCTGAGGCTGCCATACGAAACCCTCCAACAATGGCCCTCACCCCGACTCGTTACGGCTCGCCTCCCCTCTCCCACGTGGAGAGGGGCCGGGGATGAGGGCCCGACTACCCGACCGAAAGGCGCATCTGGGCCGCGTTGCGCCGGCCGGACTCGATCCAGAAGAAGATGCCGAACAGGACGATCGGCACGCCGACCCACATGATGGCGATCGCGTTCTGCTGGCCGACGAAGAGCAACTGGCTGATCAGGATCGGCCCGGTCATGTGGCCGAACCGCTCCACGAAGCGGTAGATCGAGTTGGCGGTACTGCGGCCCAGGCTATCGGCCGCCGATGTCGTGGAGACATAGGAGACGATCGGCGCATTGATCATGCCGTGCGCCAGGCCGAGGATGAAGATACCCGTGATCAGGAAGAAGGAGGTGATGGCCGCCGCCTCGGCACCGCCGAGCCCCTTCACGCCCATCAAGCCGATCTCCGCCACCGCCAGGGCGCCGACGACCGTGCCGACGATCAGCGCCTTGCGCGGCTGACCGAGCCGCGCCACGATGCGCGTGACCATGAGGCTCATCAAGAGGATGCCGATGGGATAGAGCATCATGTACTGGCCGATATCCTCCTGGGGCACGGATTGCCGGGCCAGCAGCAGCGGCAGCGCGAAGGCGATCACGCCGGCGTTGACGATCTTCGCCGGCACGCCGACGAGGAGCACGACGCTCACGAAGCCGAAGTCGCGCAAGGCCCGTGTCAAACTGGGCACGAAGGGCGGCTGCACCTTGGCCGGCGCGACCTGCGCCACCTGCTGCGCTTGCACCGCCGTCGGGAGGAACCACACCCCGAACAGGAGCACGCCCATCGCCAGCACGGCGGCGAGGGTGAACACGCCGTTGAAGCCCATGTAGACGGCCAGCAAGGCGCCGATCGCCGAGCCGGAGATGATGCCGCTGTTATAGGTGAACAGGAACCGCGAGGCCCCCCGGGTGACCTGGCTCTGGGAGGCCAGCACGATCAGATACGACTGCACCCCGGTCGCCAGGATGCCGTGGGCCGCGCCGGCCATCGCCCGGATCGGGAACATCGCGTAGGAGTTCCCGACCGTCGCCATCAGCACCAGACTGGTCACCTCCAGGACACTGCCGATGATCAGGATGCTACGCAGCTTGCCGCTCTCGATGTAGCGCCCGACGGGAATGAGGGCGAACGCCAGCGCCGCGTAATAGACGGTGAACTGCGCCGACGCCACGCTCGGGCTGAGGCCGGTCTGGCGCGCCAGGTTCTGCAGATGCTGCGGCATGAAGGAGTTGGCGAAGGCTTCCACGAAGATCGCCAGGAAGAGGAAGGGCAGCACGATGCCCTCTTGGTAGACGCGGCGCGACTCGGCGCTGGCGAGCCCGCCCGAGGGCGCGGAGGTCAGCGTGTTGAGGAGGTCGAAGAACAGCATGGCGATGAGGCCCGACGCCAGGAACAGCACGATGAAGTTCTTCCCGCTCCGCCAGACCTCGCCGTAGATGACGGACTTCGGAATGCCGGCCCGGACGGCCAGGGTGCTGGCCGCCGCACCGCCGTGCAGGGGAGCAAGATATTCGTAGTCGCTAGAGTCCGCGGTCCAGCGGGTGCCCACGCGCGCGGTCGTGCTGTCGAAGACGATCTGGTCGCCATCGGTCAGGGCGACGTAGCTGAGGTCCGGGTAGAGGACCTTGTAGTCGTGGAAGACGACGTCGACCTGGCTGAAATCGCTGAGGTCGAGGCCCAACTGGAGGGGATCGGAGAGGCGTTCGCTCAGCGAATTGGCGAGGGCGTCGGTCTTGTTGCGGATTCCCTCGGAGTAGATGTTCACCAGCGCCGCCACCACCACGATCGCCATGGCGAAAAAGACGATGCCGTAGCTCACGCCCAGAGCGCGCCGGGGATGGCCGGAGGACCGGCTGATCACGACGGTGCATGTGACCAGGAAGATCGCCAGCAACGCGGCCGCGCCGATCGCCACCGGCCGGACGAAGATGGCGTCGATCTGGCTTGCCGTGACCGCCTTGGGCATGATGAGCACGATCTGGCCGACGGGTTCGACCTTGTTCTTGATCTGCAGCGTCACCCGATAGGCGCTGTCGCTCTCCGACAGGGTGTACTGGCTGTTCGTCGTTTGCAGTTTGCTGTCGTGAAAGGCGGCGGGGGAATAGGGCGGCGACTTGGGCTGGGTATTCGATTGCAGGATCGTCCCCTTCGGGTCGACCACGTAGACGCCGCCGACCGACTGGTCGGACGCGAGCAGGGGCGTGGTGAGG